>CAKKSC010000051.1 GCA_919902985.1 Desulfuromonadales bacterium
TCAGCGAGGTGGCTGAATTCATAAAAAAGAGAAGGGGAAAGACGCCGCTCATCAGCGGTTTTATAAGGGAAAGGAGAGAGCTTCTTAAAAAGAAAGCCCCAAGGAGACTGAATCAGTGTACCAGTGGGAAATATTACGACCTGCTGAATATTTTCGAATCAATCAATCGGGCCTATTTTGAGGGATCAGTATCTTCCACCATCACATGGGGGAATAAAAGCCCTCGTTACGCAGCCAGGAAAAGGACTCTGGGGAGTTACAGCAGCCATACTAATGCGATAAGGATAAACCCTCTTCTTGACAATAGCAGGGTTCCTCTTTATTTCGTAGAGTTTATTGTCTATCACGAGATGCTGCATGCCTATATTGGCGTGACGAACAAAAATGGCAGGCGTTCTATTCACTCAAAAGAGTTCAGAGAAGGTGAAAAGGTTTTTAAGGATTATGAAAAGGCTATTGCGTGGGAAAAAAGAAATCGGATATGAAGGTAATATATGGGCGAGGCCTCGCCCCACCTCTGCCTATTTTGCCTGGAGATACTCATCTATAGCCATGGCTGCCCTTTTTCCTGCGCCCATGGCCAGTATAACCGTGGCCGCTCCTGTTGTATTGTCCCCTCCGGCATATACACCTTTCTTCGTTGTCTTTCCAGTTGCCTCATCAACAACTATATAACCTCTTTTATTTGCCTCAAGTCCAGGGGTAACGTTTGTCAGAAGATTATTGGCATCAGTGCCTATAGCCACTATTACCAAGTCTGTATCAATAGCAAACTCAGATCCTGCAACAGAGAGAGGTCTTCTCCTCCCTGTTGTGTCAGGCTCTCCAAGCTCCATCTTCTCGCATTCTACCTTCTCCACCCACCCTTCGCTATTCCCCACAAACCGAAGAGGTGAGGTAAGCATCTGAAACCTGACCCCTTCCTCCTCGGCCCTTGTCACCTCTTCAATCCTTGCAGGGAGTTCCTCCCTCCCCCTCCGGTAAATCACAGTAACTGTCTCGGCCTTCATCCTGAGTGCTGTCCTTGCAGCATCCATGGCCACGTTACCTCCGCCAATTACAGTTATATTTCTGCCCCTTGTGACAGGCGTATGTGACTGAGGAAAAAGGTTGGCCTTCATGAAGTTGATCCTCGTGAGATACTCATTGGCAGAATAAATCCCGTTCAGGTTCTCCCCGGGAATATTCAGGAATGTCGGATGTCCGGCGCCTGTGCCGACGAATACAGCGTCAAATTCCTTTAAAAGGTCATCTATCGTATAAGTCCTTCCTATAAGGGCGTCAAGGACTATCCTGACCCCAAATCTTTCGAGGTAGTTTATCTCCTCTTCAACAATCCTCTTGGGGAGCCTGTATTCAGGAATCCCGTAAACAAGCACCCCTCCAGCTTTGTGTAAGGCCTCAAATATGGTAACATCGTGCCCCATCTTGGCCAGCTCTCCAGCGCATGTAAGGCCCGCAGGGCCCGCTCCTACCACTGCGACACGTTTGCCGGTAGGCGGTTTGGGTTCAGGGATCCCGCCACCATGCTCCATCTCCCAGTCCGCTGCATATCTCTCGAGGTTTCCTATGGCAACTGGTTTGTTCTTTTTTCCGACTATGCATAGTTTCTCGCACTGGTCTTCCTGTGGACATACCCTGCCGCATACTGCAGGAAGGGAGCTGGTCTCCTTTATTTTCTTTGCCGCCTCGCCAGGCTTGCCTTCCAGAATCAGCTTAATGAAGCGTGGGATATTTATCCCTACTGGGCATCCCTTTACACACTGCGGGTCCTTGCATTGGAGGCATCTTTCCGCCTCAACCACTGCTGCATCAGCAGCATACCCTAATGGCACCTCCATAAAGTCCATAACCCTTTCCAGAGGAGACCTCTCAGGCATAGGTTGCCTTGGAATTGACAATTTGTTCTTCTTGGCTTCAGGCATAGGTTGTTAATTATATATCATATAAGAAGTGATTTGTGGAATTTTTGGTTTATCTATCCCAATAAACTCACACCTGCTTGACAAAAGGGGAGCTTTATTCTAACCTCTTCTAAACAGAATTACAGGATCAGCAGGAGATGAGAGTTATCAGCGGCACTGCCAGGGGGAGGATGCTTGCATCCTTCAGGGGCGACAAAATAAGGCCTACAGCCGACAAAGTGAAGGGATCGATCTTTAATATAATAGCATCCAATTTCGGCCCCCTTGAAAATATGGAGGTACTGGATCTTTTTTCAGGTACTGGAAATCTGGGGATAGAGGCCTTAAGCAGGGGTGCAGCTAAGGCTGCATTCGTAGATGAGCACCCAGCCAGCATCAATATCCTTAAGGAGAACGTCGACATCTGCGGTTTTGCAGAGAGGTCGGAAATAATACAGGCAACTGTCGAATCGGGCATTAAAATTCTCTTTAAAAGAGGAATAAAATTCAACCTGGTATTCCTTGATCCACCCTATGGGAAAGGCCTTATTGAGAAGACCATCGAAGAGATCATAAGCAGAGATATCCTTGAGGACGGCGCAGTTGTGATAGCCGAACACTCCTTAAGGGAGAAGCCATTAATGGAATATGACGGTCTGACCCTTACAGACCGCAGAAAATACGGAGATACTGAGGTTTCGTTCTATCTGTTTAGATAATTGCAAAGTGCAAAATGAAAATTGAAAAATGTAAAAGATAGTTCGAATTTCTAAAACTTTGCATTTTGAAGTTTAAATTTTGAAATCCCGAAGGGAGACAAACATGTCCAAGACAGCCATATACCCGGGAACCTTTGACCCTATAACCAATGGTCACATTGATATCATTGAGAGGGGACTTGCCATATTCGATCGCCTGATAATAGCCGTGGCTCTAAACCCCAAGAAGGCCCCGCTCTTCAACATAGAAGAGAGGATAGAGATGATAGAGGAGTCCCTCGGCAGGCACCCGAAGGTCAGTGTAGAGACCTTCAGCGGCCTTCTTGTGGAAGAGGCGGAGAGACGAAAGGCAATGGTAATTCTAAGAGGGCTTCGCGCAGTTTCCGACTTTGAGTATGAATTTCAGATGGCCCTGATGAACAGGAACCTTAACAATAAGATAGAAACCGTGTTCATGATGACAGGCGAGGCCTATTCATACCTCAGTTCCAGCGTAGTCAAGGAGATCGCCGGTCTCGGCGGCACAGTTGACGGTCTGGTTCCAAAGATAGTTTCCACAAGGCTCAAAGAGAGATTTGCAGGAACAAATTTAACAAACGAAGGTGTATTCCCGGCGTAAAAGGCTGTGAGTCGTGAGCTTAAGCTGTAAGCGTCAATAGCTAACACTTGACGTATTTCACAGATCAAGGTTTACGGCTTACAAAAAATATAGGAGGTAATAAATAGATGTTTCTTTCTCAACGTGCAAAGGCAATAAAACCATCCCCGACATTGGCAATCGATGCAAAGGCAAAGGCATTAAAGGCCCAGGGGGTAGATGTCATCGGATTCGGAGTCGGAGAGCCTGACTTTGACACACCGCAGAATATCAAGGATGCAGGTATAAAGGCCATAGAAATGGGATTTACAAAATACTGTCCTGTTGGCGGGACTGATGACCTGAAGGACGCCATAATAGAGAAACTGAAAAAGGATAACGGCCTTTCGTACGAAAGGGGCGAGATCATAGTATCCTGCGGGGCAAAGCATTCCCTCTACAATATCGCGATGACTGTACTTGAAAAAGGGGACGAGGTGATTATCCCTGCTCCTTACTGGGTCTCTTATCCCGACATAGTTGCGTTGGCGGATGCAAAGCCTGTGATAGTGAATACCTCTGAAAAAAACGGGTTCAAGATGACGGCAGAAAAGTTCAGGAAGGCCATAACCCCTAAGACAAAAGCTGTTATAATCAACTCTCCCTCCAATCCGACAGGCTCATCTTACAGCAGGAAGGAGTTGGAGGGGATTGCAGAGGTGGCTGTAGAAAAAAAGGTCCTTATTATATCTGACGATATATATGAAAAACTGGTGTATGAAGGGTTCAAGTTCATAAGCATCGCATCTATCGGCAAAGAGGTAAAGGACCTGACCATCGTTGTAAATGGTGTATCCAAGGCATACGCCATGACAGGATGGAGGATAGGTTACGCAGCAGGGGCAAAAGAAATCGTTACAGCTATGACCAACATCCAGAGCCAGTCCACCTCCAACCCTACCTCCATTGCCATGAAAGCAAGTACCGAGGCTCTGAACGGCCCACAGGATGCAGTAAATGCCATGGTAAAAGAGTTCGACAAGAGAAGGGTATATATGGTGGAAAGGTTGAATAAGATAAAAGGGATGACCTGCCTCAGGCCCAATGGAGCCTTTTATGCATTCCCGAATGTCACCGGGTTGCTGGGTAAGAGTTTCAATGGTAAGCTTATAGAAACCTCTTCAGAGATGGCGACCCTTTTACTTGATGAGGTAAAGGTGGCGCTGGTTCCAGGAAGTGCCTTCGGGGCCGAAGGTTTCTTGAGACTTTCCTATGCCACCTCAATGGAAAAGATAAAAGAGGGGATTGACAGGGTAGAAAAAGCGGTGGGAATGCTGAAGTGAGGCAGGATGAAGACACACAGGGCAATAGGATATGGGTACAGGAGCCGGCTGAATCTACACTCCGAAAAGGTGAAACGGGCCGTTAAGGACAGGACCAGGGAGCTTGAGAATGCTCAGGAACTGCTCCGAAGGAATGCAGAGCTTTCAACCCTTCTTAAGGTCAGTAGAACTCTCCTCAAATCCTATGATATTAATGACCTTCTTGAGAGGGTGTTACAGGGGGCTATAGCCCTCGTCCCATCAAAGGCTGGTGCGCTATTTCTTATTGATCCAGAAAAAAAAATAATAGAACTTGCCTCCTTTTACAACATAGAAAAGCTACCGCTTAGTGTCCTGCCCCAGACCTCAATGCAGATGCATTTTGAGTTTGATAACTTTCCCTTTCCAATAGAAGACCCACGCTTAAAAGCTCTCAGCAACCTCTCCACTGTATCTGACCTGTTAAACAGCGATAGGGATTACAACTATGAGAATGGGCTATCTGAAGAGATACAGGGCATAATTACCGTCCTTCTTCGTGGAATGGACGGTGTCCTGGGGTTCATTATATTGATCAATAACTCTGAGGGGGAGTTTACAGATGAAGATGCCCGCTTTCTCCTTGCTTTCTCCAATGAAGCGGCAGTAATTATTGAAAACTTCAGGATTCACTCTTCCTTGGTGGAAAAAGAAAGAGAGGTACAGACACAAAGGAGACTGGCCATAATCGGCGAGATGTCGGCACAGATCGCACATGAGATAAGAAATCCTCTCCAGAAGATACTGACAGGGGTAGAATACCTGAGGGACTACTGCGAGCCTGGGAACGAAACCATCATAGATGTAGTGTCCAAGGGTGTTTCTTCAATCAACGAGGTTATCACAAGGATGGTGGAGTATGGAAGAACCACCTCATTAAATCTCCAGGAAATTGATATCAACAATATGGTTGAGGGGATCATATCCGGCATCCGGAGTAGGTTGAACTCAGCAAATATAAAACTTACAAAGGATTTTCCTGAAAAAGGGAGAGTGGCGTTGGACCCGGTCAGGTTCCGTCATGCGCTTCAGAATATAATGGATAACGCTATTGACGCCATGCCGACCGGTGGAAATCTGAAATTCTCTATGCGCTTCTTATGTGAAGAGAGAAATCTGTCTTCAAAAACGCTGTGCACGTTTATCAATCCTTCATCAAGACTTGAGATAAAGATATCAGATACTGGAACAGGTATGGGCAAGGAGGCTATGGAAAAGCTTTTCACGCCTTTTTATACTACAAAGGTGCGTGGTTCCGGACTTGGAATGGCTATGGTGAAGAAGATTGTAGACCTCCATAAAGGGGAGATATCTATTAACAGCAAAATAGGATCAGGGACAGAGGTCACAATAAGGATTCCTATGAAAAACGGTACTTGACATTAACAAGGTACATTGTATATTTATACAGATGTCATATATAGCACCAATGTACATTCATTTAAAGACTTTTATACCAAGTTGCTTTCAAACATCTTCTTTTGAGATGAATGAAAGCTTACTTGGTTATTATACCTGAGCATTCAAAAGTCTTTATTTGAATGCGAATTGGTATTGGATGCAACTTGGGATAAAAGAGGTTCTGTTTGTCAAAGAATGCAGATCACATCCTTGTCGTAGATGATGAGAAAGATACTTGTCTCCTTCTCAACCAGGTACTTGAAAGAGAGGGGTACATTGTGGACAGCGCCAACTCTGGTGTAGAGGCGCTCAACATCCTGAAGAATAAAAAGATAAGCCTCGTAATCACAGACCTGAAGATGCCGGAAATGGACGGCCTGACACTGATCAGGGAGGCCAGAAAACTGAAAACGAAGGCGAAGTTTATAATGATGACAGCTTATGGTGAGATAGAAACATATCTTGATGCCATAAACATAGGGGCGTTTGACTACCTTAATAAGCCTATGGAGATAAATGACATCAGGAAAGCTGTAAAAAAAGCGCTCCAAGTCGGCACGTAACGGGCAACTGCTTTAGCTCCTCTATAATATCGGCAGCCTCAGGCTGCCTCCTTCCTGAACTCAGGCCCTTTTTTCAGATAATCATCGATATTTTTGGTGGGACATACCGGTACGCAGAGTCCACAGTTGGTGCATTTTTCGAAATTGATGAAGGCCAGGTTGTTGCTCATTGTTATAGCTCCGGACGGGCAGGCCTTCACGCAAGCGCCGCATCCGATACATCCAGCCGAACAGTACTTTCTGACGACAGCGCCGCGGTCAATTGAGTTGCAGCGTACAACGAACTTGGTGTCTGCCGGTACAACACGGATGGTATACTTGGGGCAAGCCTTTTCGCATTTGCCGCACCCTGTGCACTTATCCTCATCTACGAGAGGGAGGCCGTTTTCCATGCGGATTGCGTCAAAGGGGCAGACGACGGCACATGTACCAAGGCCGACGCAACCGTAAGGACAGGTCTTGTCGCCCCCTGCAATCAGCGTTGCTGCCCTGCAGTTTGGTATCCCCGCGTATAAAAACTTCTTTGTGGTCTCATTGTCTCCGCCCTTGCAGTATACCCTTGCAACCTTCTTTACAACATCAGCCTGGACTCCCATGATTACGCCCAAGGCCTTTGCTGTGTTCACACCACCTGCTGTACAACCAATCACAGGGGCATCTCCCCTGGCAACTGCTGCTGCAAATCCTCCGCAACCGGGGAACCCGCAGGCTCCGCAGTTGGCGCCGGGAAGGGCCTTTAATATGGCCTCCTCCCTTGGGTCAAGCTCTACTGCAAACTTTTTGGATGCAATGGAAAGCCCTGCACCAAGGACAAAACCGAGACCGCCTAAACTTATTATTGCAAATAGCATTAAATTACCCCGTTAAAGCCCGAACAAATGACTGAAACCCAGGAACGCCATAGACATCAGTGCTGCTGTAATGAATCCTATCGGATGTCCCCTGAATGAAGCAGGTATTGTCGTTGAAAGGGCTATCCTCTCTTTTATGGCGGCAAACAGAATTATTGCTACTGTATACCCCACAGCAACACCCACTGTATATATAATGCTGTTCACAAACCCGAGGCCGTAATCGATATTCAGAAGGGCAATAGCAAGAACAGCGCAGTTCGTTGTAATCAGTGGGAGATATATCCCCATGGCGTTGTAAAGGCTTTTCAGTGCCTTTTTCATATACATCTCTACAAATTGCACAAGCCCAGCGATCACAAGGATAAATACCGCAGTCCTTAAATATTCAAGATGAAGAGGAAGAAGCAGGGCATACCAAAGTATCCATGTGGATGCAGACGCCAGGGTCATGACGAATATTACCGCCATCCCCATCCCTATGGATGTCTCTATCTCGTTTGATACGCCAAAAAATGAGCAGAGGGCAAGGAAGCGGATCAGTACGATATTGTTTATCAATATCGAACTTAAAAGGATCATGTACCAGGTTAGTTCGTTAGACATACAGTCCCCTTATTTCTTCAGCCACTTGTTTTGCGCTGCCATCAAAAATGCAATTGTCAAAAATGCCCCCGGCGGCATAATAAACATCAGAGCAGGTTGATATCCTGCACCAAGGTTTAGCAATTGATAGTTAAAAATGGTTACCGTCCCATTACCAATTATCTCCCTGATTGCTCCCAACAGGGTGATGATAAGGATAAATCCCAGTCCCATGCCGAGGCCGTCCATTGTGGACGAGATGACATTGTTCTTGTAAGCGTACGCCTCCGCCCTTCCGAGGATGATGCAGTTTACTACTATCAATGGGATGAACACTCCAAGGGATGCATAAAGCTCCATGTCAAAGGCATGTATCACATAGTCCACAATCGTAACGAACGTTGAGATAATGACGATGAATATAGGTATCCTTATGGCGTCCGGGGTATGATTTCTCACCATCGAAACTATAATGTTCGAAGCAATCAGGACAAATGTTGCAGCTATACCCATTCCAAATGCGTCATTGGCGGAGCTTGAAACCGCCAGTGTAGGACATAAGCCTATCATCAGTACGATGACCGGATTTTCCTTGATTATCCCTGTTGTAAAGTCCTTCCATAAGCTCATATCTTACCTCAGTGACCGGTGATCAGTGGTCGATGGTCAGTTAAACTATTACTACTGAATACTGGCAACTGCCTTCTTGTACCACTCTATACCTTCATAAACACCATTGGCGACGGCCCTTGAAGATATAGTTGCGGCAGTTATCGCATCTATGCTTCCACCGTCCTTTTTCAACTTAAGATCATTCCCTTCTATGCCCTTGAACTGATCTCTGAACTTGGGTCCCGTTACTTTTGTCCCAAGTCCAGGGGTTTCAGCCTGATCCAGCTTGGTTATAGAAACAGCCAAAATCTTGCCGCCATTGTCAACGCCTATCATGGCATTTATCGGGCCGGCGTATCCTCTTGGCGCAATCTTAAAGATAGATCCTATGGCCTTCCCTTCTACATCCTTGCCTATATAAATAGGCTTACCGTCTACCTGTCTTTCCTCAAAAATGGCGGCCTGAGGGATGATCTCCTTCCTCTTCTTCTCATCCAGTTCCTTCTCATTCTTTTTTATTATAACACTTGTCACATCGTATACCTTGGCCAGGGAACCGGCTGCTATCACGCAGATAACCGTAAGGACAAATCCTAATTTTAGGGTATCACCCATTTGCCTTCACCTCCCCGAACTTGGAGGGTGTCACGAGCTTATCAATAAGCGGAGTTGCCAGGTTCATAAGGAGTATGGCAAATGATACGCCTTCGGGGTATCCGCCAAAGAGCCTTATCACTATGGTAAGGAACCCGCACCCTGCGCCGAATATCAGCATCCCCTTGTTTGTCACAGGGGAAGTAACATAATCGGTTGCCATGAAGAAGGCCCCAAGGATCAATCCACCGGTCATAATATGGAATACAGGGTTAGCGTATTTAGCCGGGTCAACAAACCACATGATGGCAGAAAATATCAGTGCAGTCCCGATAAAAGATACAGGTATATGCCATGTTATGATCCTCTTATAGAGGAGGTACAGGCCGCCGATAAGAAGGGCTATAATCGATACCTCTCCAAGCGAACCGCCATGGGCACCAAGCAGGAGATCAAACGTAGAAGGCTGAGGTAGCTGGGTTATATCTATATTGGCTTTATGGCTCATAAGCTCCATCTTGATGGTAGTCAGAGGGGTGGCCGAAGCTACAGCATCCACACCTTTGGCAAATAGGGCAGAAGGCGCCGGGAATGATGTCATCTGTACCGGCCATGAGATGAGCAGGAACACCCTGGCTACAAGGGCAGGATTGAATATATTCTGACCAAGGCCTCCGTACAGATGTTTTCCAACAATTATGGCAACCATAGAGCCGATTATAGTAAGCCACCATGGGGAAGAAGAAGGCAGGTTCATGGCAAGGAGAAGGCCGGTAAGGATGGCGCTACCATCAAATACCGTTATCCTTCTCCCCATAACCCACTGCATCCATGCCTCAAACGCAACAGATGAGGCGATGGCAATGATAATTGTAAGAAGGGCAGGGAAGCCAAATAGGTACACCCCCATAGCTGCGCCAGGCAGAAGGGCCATAATCACGGTGTGCATGACCCCGGGAATAGAAGACCCATCTTTTATATGAGGTGATGATGATAGTGTTAACAGTTTTTCATCAGACATTTAAATACACCTTTACGCCGCCTTTTTCCTTCTCGCCATCACATCTGCTTTGGCATATCTTATTAAATGAACCAGAGGCCTTTTTGAGGGACACACATAGGCGCATGAACCGCACTCTATGCAATCCATAAGATTCGCCTTTTCTGCCTGATCAAATCTGTCCAGTTCTGCGTATATCCCAAGCATGTTCGGTAAAAGCCCCATTGGGCAGACGGCGACGCATCTACCGCACCTGATGCATGCCTCAGATGCATAACTTTTTACTTCGTTCTGTGGAAGGAACAGAAGCCCTGACATCCCCTTTGTGACGGGCACATCCAGGGTATATTGGGTCATACCCATCATAGGACCACCGGAAATCACCTTTCCTATCTCACTCTTAAAACCACCCGCCGCTTCTATAAGTTTCAGGGAAGATGTCCCTGTCCTCACCCTGAAATTACCGGGATTATTGACCCCGCTGCCGGAAATCGTAACGATCCTTTCAATTAGAGGCCTTCCGAACCGTACTGCATCATAAACAGCGGCAGCAGTGGCTACGTTCTGAACGACGACGCCGACGTCCATAGGGAGTCCGCCGGAGGGGACCTCCTTACCGGATACCGCCTTTATAAGCTGTTTCTCCCCTCCCTGCGGATACATAACCTTTAAGGAAACTACCCTGACCCCTTCGTATGGCCTGGCAGCATCTGCCATCGTCTTTATTGCATCAGGCTTGTTGTCCTCAATCCCTATCAATATATTGGATACTGAAAGCGCCCTTGCTATGATTGATGCACCGTCAATGACCCTGTTAGGCTCTTCCAGCATCAGTCTGTGATCTGCCGTAAGATACGGTTCGCACTCGGCGCCGTTTATTATCAGCGTATCAATCTTCTTATTGGCAGGTGGTGAAAGTTTGACATGGGTCGGAAATGCAGCTCCACCCATACCGACTATGCCTGCGCCCTGAATAATGGACTTTATCTCCTCAGGTGAAAGGTTTTTGTAGCCTGGATTCTCCTTTACATCCGCTGACCACTCGTCCAGACCGTCAGATTCTATCTGGATGGCAGGAAGGTTTTTCCCGGCGGGATGCGGGAAGCCGGCAACTGCCGTTACCTTCCCTGAAATAGATGCATGGACAGGGACAGATACGAACCCCTTGGCCTCTCCTATCTTCTGCCCTTTTTTAACAGCATCTCCAACTTTCACAAGGGATTCCGCCGGGGCACCTATATGCTGAGAAAGTGGGATTGTTACCTTCTCCGGGACTGGAAGCGTAGCGACTGCCTTTGCGTTGGACAGCTCTTTACCGTCAGGGGGATGTACCCCGCCCTTAAAACCTTTCCCTTTAATCAACTGCATTTTCGCATCATATGACTAGTCTTTTTTGAAGTCAAGGATAAATTGTATACTGTATACAATTTCAAACCAATTCAATGCATAAATAACCATCTCCTCATCTCTCAGGTCAAACGCATTAAAACTATAGTAACAACAAGCTCTCAAAGGTTTATGTTGTTCCGGCGGTTCTGAGCTGGAATACATGGGTCCTAAAACCTTTAATGTGTATAAACCCTTGTTTAGCAGTTTTTTATAT
>CAKKSC010000052.1 GCA_919902985.1 Desulfuromonadales bacterium
AAGAGATACGGACTCAAAACTGGGGCTGACTAATAATATTTTTGCCATATTTTTAATTATTTTTTCAAAATACGTTTCATCTTTTTGGCCACATTGCCTATAAAGCCGACAGGCCATCTTTTTTGTTCAAGGCTGGTTGTTCTAAAACCGTTTGCGCCAACAGCCGAGTTTTTTAATCTTATCGGTCGTTTTTCGAGTTCATCAAACCAGGAATACCTGTGTTCTTTGCTCATTATATAATCCACATCTTCTTCTTCAATCATGTCCAAAAAATTTATTAGAACGGATAAGGCGATTAACGAGGCTTTAATTTTATCTTTATCTCGCGTAAAGGCTGATTCGTGCCCGGCGCGATGGTAATAAAATGAATTTTTCATTGTTACCATTTTTGAGCCTGTGGCCAGTTGTTTAATCCCGAAAGCCCAAGAGTCGTATGCTCCGCCGATTGATTCATTATACCTTCCGGCGTTGAGCCAGCTTCTTTTTGTAAAAAGATAATTTCCGCTTGGTCCGGGCCATTTGTATCCAGCCAAGGCATCTTCCAATTCTATTTTTTCGTCTTTGTATGTCCATTTATGCGTTAATTTTCCAATTTCGGTTTTAAAAAAATGTATCTCTCCAAATGTGGCAATATTCGCATTTTGTTCCAGCATATGCTTTTTTAAAACCGGGACCGTATTGGTGGCCAGAACATTGTCGGAATCCAAACAAAAAATAAGGTCATTTTTTGAATAATCTATCCCTGTATTTCTTCCCGCCGCCGCCGACCCCTTGTTGATATTGTGCGATATCGCTTCAATAACTGGGTATTTTTTTTGCAAGTCGTTTATAATTTGCCATGTTTTGTCCGTTGACGCGTCATTTACGATTATTACTTCGTCGCCATCTTCAAAATTTCCTTTAAAAATAGACTCAATTGATTCAACGAGAGTGTCGGCGCAATTATAGGCGGGAATTATGAAACTGATTTTTGAATTATTATAGGTCATTTTTTTGTCTCTAAAATCTGCAAGCATAAATGTTTAACTGCGTATCCATTCCCAGATAAGTTTTCTTTTCTTCAAACGGGTGATGGGATAAAACGCCAAAATTATATATATAGTACCTAAACCCGGCCTTTTTTAATATGCCCAACAAAGTATCCAGTTTTTGTTCTTTGTCGCTAAAGGAATGATATTCAACAAATAAGTTTTTTACATTAATCAGCAAATCGGCGCAATCTTCTATTACAACCGTTTCCGCTCCCTCAATATCAATTTTTAAAAAATCAACTGGTCGTTCAAGATAGTTTCGCAAACTCGTTGTTGTGGTTGTTTCTGTGTTGATCGTTTCGCTTTTATTCGCCAGTCGACCGGCATCCGCCCCCTCGCTGGAGAAAATTGTTTCTCCCTCCTTGTTCCACAAGGCCTTCTGTATTATTTTAACATCATTATAGCCAAATGACTGCATATTATTTTCTAACA
>CAKKSC010000053.1 GCA_919902985.1 Desulfuromonadales bacterium
TGGGTAGCCCTGAACCGGTTTAAAGTGGAAGTATTTAGAGTTTTGCAAGAGGCTCTTATGATTCGATTATTTTTCTTACTGACCGCATTATCGTTCTTGTTCGCAGCCCAGAGTGCATACGCAGAAGAGGTCATGTTTGTAAAAGAATATAGCTATCAGGCGAGCGAGGCGGACAGCAAGCTCACGGCCAGGGCGATTGCCCTGGAGCAGGTTAAGAGGCTTCTTTTGGAGGAGCTTGGGACTTATCTGATAAGCGAGACAGAGGTGAAGAATTTCCAGTTGACGAAGGACAAGATCACCACCCTCTCCGCCGGGATAGTGATGACTCAGATCCTTGAAGACAAGTGGAACGGCGAGACATACTACCTCAAGGCAAAGATAAAGGCAGACCCGAAGGAGGTAACCAAGGCCTTAGACAATATCCGTCATGACATGCAAAAAGGGAAGGAGCTGGAGGAGTCCAAGAAAAGGGCTGATGAGGCATTGGCCGAACTTGCGAAGTTAAAAAAAGAGATTGAAACGCTAAAGGGGGACAAGAAGAAACAGGCGAAATATAAAACAGCTGCCAATGTGCTGAGTGCAAAGGATTGGTTTGAAAAGGCGTATGAGCTTTACCAATCCGGCGATAAACCTGGGGCGGTTGATGCCTACAGCAGGGCCATAGAGCTGGACCCTAAATATGTGATTGCTTACACGACCCGGGGGTTAGCTTATTACGAATTAGGCGACAAGATAAGGGCCATAGCGGATTGGAAGACTGCGGCCAGGCTAGGGGAAAATATGCGCAGGATGTGCTGAGGTCTATGGGAATTGAGTGGTGAGGGGAAGAGAGTATGAATACTCAGTCTGAGAAATGGTTCGAAGGATACTGTGCTGACTCTGGGATTCCATACGAACGTATCTCGTGGGAACCGCATGCGCAAGAAGATCACAGATTCTTCTGCTCAGATCAAGGCTCGGACGCAAGGCATCTATCCGAGCATTGCGATGTATGGATTGGAGCAGATGCACATAGCTGTCCCGAGAGATCATTCAGTTAACCCTTATGCTTTCGGAATGAGTTATGGGCAGATCATGAAGAGGATTGAGTGAGGATAGTATCTTGGGGATTTGAGAAGAAGCTCTAAGGACACTGGATTCCGGCTTAAGTCATGCCGGAATGACAACTGTTTCAATGAGTTTGCCCTGGTGAAACCTCTCCTTATACTTCCTTTAAGACCTCCGGTGTGATATATTCCCACGTCATGGAAAATAGCACGATAATCATAGGCCACAAGAACCCTGATACCGACTCCATCTGCTCTGCCCTTGGGTATGAAGCCCTGAAAAGGGCACTTGGGGAAGATAGTGTTATGGCTGCCAGGGCCGGAAATATAAACCCCCAGACAGATTTTGTACTTCGATATTTCGCAATAGAGCCCCCCGTTTACATTTCTGACGTATATCCAAAGGTAAGGGATGTAATGACCAGAGACATCGCCTCTGCTTCATGCAAGGCCCCTCTCTGCTCCGTCATCAACTCGATGGGCAGCAAGAACGTCCGCTTCATGCCTGTAACAGCGGATGAGAAGCCAATGGGACTTTTATCCCTTTCTACCCTTGCAGAGCAGTTGATTGTAAAGACTCCGGCGCAAACCAGGGAGGTCTTCACCTCCGTAAGGAACGTAACAGAGGCCATCCAGGGAAAGACCGCATACGCCGAAACGCCTGATTTGGAGTTCAACGCCTCCGTCTTTGTCGGGGCCATGACTGTAGAGAGCTTCAGGGAGGTAATAGGAAGGAGCGACCCGAAGGGTTGCATAGTGATAGCGGGAGACAGGGAGGAGATACAGCGCTCCGCTATAGATAGGACTGTCCGTCTCCTAGTGATTACAGGCGGGCTCGATATAACCCCGGAGATGCTTCATCTTGCAAGGCAGAAAGGGGTGAGCGTAGTCATATCTCCTTTCGATTCAGCCACTACCGCCTGGCTGACACAACTTTCCTCACCGGTAGATCATTTCTGCGCCGGAGATTTCTTGCGGGTATCGGAGACCGACCCTTTAAGAGAGTTCAGGTCAAGGACAAAGGAGTGGATGGGGGTTGTGACCGATGCAACCGGAAGGTTGACCGGCGTCATCGCACCATCAGACCTCCTGCGCACATCCGGGATAAGGCTGATCCTGGTGGACCACAACGAGCTTTCACAGGCCGTTGACGGGGCATCTGAGGTTGAGATAACAGAGGTTATTGACCACCACAGACTTGGAAATTTTCATACATCGATGCCGATAAGATTTGTAAACGAGCCTGTTGGAAGCACATCCACCCTAATAGCTGAGAGGTTCTTCAGGAAGGGGATATCGCCGGAAAGTGGGATTGCCGGATTGTTGTTAAGCGGGATAATATCTGATACCCTTATGCTCAAGTCCCCTACGGCTACAGAGAGGGACAGGGAGATGATAGATAGGCTGGCTGTAATAGCAGGCGTTGACCCTGTCTCTTATTCCCTTGAACTTTTCAGGGCAGGCTCAGGCCTTTCGGGTAAGGAGCCGCTTGACGTTATAAAGTCAGACTTCAAGGCATACGAGGTAAAAGGAAAGTGGTTCGGAATAGGTCAGGTGGAGGTAGTCGGGTTCGGAGAGTTCTATGGTGTCAGAAAACCCCTGGAGGAAGGACTATGCAGGCTGAAAGAGTCCGAGGGATATTCACTGGCCGGACTGCTGATCACTGATATCTCTTATGGAAACAGCCTCTTTCTAGTTGCTGCTGACAGCGAGGTCACTTTAACATTAGGATATCCAGCAACAGGCAAGAACCTTTATGAGCTGAATGGTGTACTCTCAAGGAAGAAGCAGGTTATACCTCATATATTTAATATCTTTTCAAAACTCTACACCTCTTGACTTTTACCGCCCACATTGGCTAATATATCGAGTGTATACTGTATACAATTTCTAATCCTTAAGGAGTTGAGATGGGAAAGACCCTTGTTGAAAAGATCATAGGCGAACATGCAGGCAAGGATGTGGTTGCCGGGGAGATTGTGGTTGCAAAGGTTGATGTATGCCTGACCCAGGACGGGACAGGCCCTCTGGCTGTCAGGCAACTTGAAAAGATGAACCTGGTCAAGGCTGCGAACCCTAAGAAGACTGTGCTTTTTATAGACCATGCTGGCCCAAGCCCACAGAAGCAACTCAGCAACGACCATATCCTCCTCAGGGATTTCGCAAAAAAGATCGGGGCCGTCATGTCGGATGTCGGTGAAGGGGTCTGTCACCAGATCATATGTGAAGAGTATCTCAACCCAGGGGAGATACTGGTGGGCGCCGATTCCCACACATGTACAGGAGGGGCGCTTGGCGCCTTCTCCACCGGGATGGGTTCAACGGATGTTGCGGTAGCCATAGCCCTTGGAAAGACCTGGCTCAGGGTCCCGGAGGCGTTCAGATTTCATATAAAAGGGAGGTTTCAGAAGGGCGTATATGCGAAGGACCTCATCCTTCACATTATAGGGAAGATCGGCGCAGACGGAGCAGACTACAAGTCCATGGAATTTTCAGGCCCTGCTATAGACGAGATGGAGCTGGAGGACAGGATGACCATCTCGAATATGGCTGTGGAGGCGGGGGCCAAGTGCGGCCTCATGCCCTCGGACGGAAAGACGAAGGCTTATTTGGAGAAACATGGAAGGGGCGACCAGTGGCGGGAGCTTAAGGCCGACCCAGATGCAGTTTACGAGAAGGCATTCGAGATTGACCTGAACGAGCTTAAACCGACCATATCGTTCCCTCACACAGTTGATAATACAAAGACCATTGACGAGCCTGGTGTCAAGGATGTAAAGATAGACCAGGTATCCATAGGTACATGCACAAACGGAAGGATAGAGGACCTGAGGATTGCGGCTTGGATACTTAAAGGGAAGAAGAGGAATCCAGCTACAAGACTTATAGTGACCCCCGCATCCAAGAGCATATACCTCGAAGCAATCAGGGAGGGTCTCATTGAGACGCTGGTAGAGGCAGGCGCAGTCATAAACCCTCCTGGATGCGGCCCATGCGTAGGTGTGCACCAGGGGATACTTGGTGACGGTGAGGCATGTCTTGCAACCCAGAACAGGAACTTCCAGGGGAGGATGGGTAACACCGACTCCTTTATCTATCTCTCCTCACCTGCCGTAGCGGCTGCAACGGCAATAGTCGGCAGGATCGCAGACCCAAGGGAGCTTTTGTAATCAAACCGGTTTTACCCAGACCACTGATGCCACGTCGTTGCATACGTCGTACAGGTCTTTACCTACCTGGATAATGACCGGACCGTTGTTCGGGGATTTGGCCAGTACCGCAACCTCCAGACCCTTTATAAATGCCGGGTTCTGGCCTATCCTGACCAGGTGTTCCAGGTCGTGGTCTGTTTCTGATATCCTCTCCACTATTCCCTTTCCCCCTTCAGGAAGCTCTGCAAGATTGGCAAGACCAGCATCTCTGGCTGCCTTGGCTCCAGGGGTGTTGATATAGTCGAATGGGGCATCCGAAGGAAGACATGTTGGGCAGTTGTCTCTATTTGTCATTAAAATACGCCGTAAGCCTTAAACCACGGGGGACACTGGGAAACCTCAATTTCACCCTTTCAGGCTTTAGTCCCCGTGCTCCCCGTGGTTAATCATAAAAGGATTGCTAATAACAGTCCCGCTGAAATCCTTTGCATGTTTTTCAGCATCTGCCTTCTCTGCAAATACATGAATCTTGTTCCCTGTCGACTGGTTTGTGACTATGCTGCTCTCCACAAACCAGGCAATGGACGCATCTATCCTCTTACCTGTTACCTCATCCGTTACAGTCACAGCGCTGACCTTCCCCCTGTTTGCCGCAATGTATTTTTTTGAACACTCAATGCAGCAGAACTTCAGGGTCTTCCCGTCGGTTGGCGTCACATCAACCTGGTAAATAGGTTCGATCTTCGTTGCGTCCAAGGCGCACCTGTCGCCGCCTGACCTCTTCATAAAAGATGTTGCAAGCGCTATAAGGAGGAAGATGACGATTACTATTATTGGCCATTTTTTCATATGTTTCCACGTGAGACATTTTGGTTATTTATGGCTTTTCGTAAGTTCTTTAAACAGTTCTTTATCCATGTTTAGGTTCCAGTCTTACAGAAATTTTGAATCCCAAGGCATCGGCGATTTTTTCAAGAGTTTCAAAAGTGGCTTTCTTGTATCCACCTTTTTCAAGCCTTGATAATGCCGGTTGCTTCGTTCCTATTTTTTTTGCAAGTTCAGCCTAGCTTATATGGGCTTTTTTCCTGGCCTCTATCATACTCCCAAGTAATTCAAACTCTGCATCGAGATCATGCCATGCTTTATTAAATGCAGGTATCTTCATCTATTCTTCTATAAAATTATCTAAATCATCCTTCTTCATTTCTCGCCTCTTTTAACATAATTCAGGTTCTACAGTTAATCTTAATCCTATCGCATGAAGTATGTTGAAGATGCTTTTTATTTCCGGGTTCCCTTTTTTAGAAAGCATCTTGTAAAGGCTCTCTCTGTTTAAATGTGCTTTTTCAGCAACAGTAGACATTCCGCCGTGTGCCTGTGCTACATTGCGCAACGCAAGGAGAAATACTTCACGGTCTCCGTCTTCAATAGCGGCATTTATGTACGCAGCAGCCTCTATCGGGTCTTTTAATGCCTCTATAAGGTCTTCCTGATAACTGGTTATTTTACTCATTTGCGCCTCTCCTTCTTTTGTGATCCTTCCAGTATTGCTTTGCTTTTTCAATATCATTTTTCTGTGACGACTTGTCGCCTCCGAACAGCAGCAGTATCACCGTCTTACTGTCTAATGCGTAATAAACTCTGTATCCTGGTCCGTAATCAATCTTTAATTCATATACTCCATTACCAACGGAGCGATTGTCGCCAAGATTTCCAAGCCTTACCTTATCCAATTTGATACGTATCTTTTGCCTTCCGGCAATGTCTTTTAACCCATCCAGCCATTCTTTACAAGGCTTTTTGTTCGTTTCTGTCAGATAATATTCAATCGTATACGGGTATGTTTCCATTTAATATATTGTATTCCATAAGCTACAGACTGTCAAGCCCCTGCCTCTTCAACTTCCGGGTTCTCTTCCTCCCCCCACACTCGTGCAAGGGTGGCCTGTATCTTTTTCTCGAAGCGCTCGATCAGTTCGCGGTTGGCGGCTACAAGGGCCTGCTCGGCTTCGATCTCGGCGACGATGGCTTGCTGCGTTTCGAGAGGCGGCACAGGGATTTGAAGTTTTCTAATGAACCCGAGCGGAATGAAGCGTTGAGTTGAACCGCTGGCTTGCCGGTCAAAACGGCTTTGCATTGCGGCGGAGTCGAGAACGTCTTTAAGAAAGCGGTTATTCATCTGGCAATCTTTTGGGAATTTAATCAGAGCGACGTTCTTCACCGCGTATTCGCGTGTTGCATCGGCAATTATTGGTTTTCCAATCGTGCCAATCATTGGCATCAATAAGTCACCTGCATCAACCTTAGACCTCTTATTGATCGCATCAAGATCTTCGCGACTGATCAAATTAACGTCGGTGAAATCAATGAAGCCATCCTTCAAATTCTTAGATGTGATTAGTGGATAGCCATCGAGCACGTACTTAGGACTGTCGTGTGTGCCGTCGCGCACATCACAAACCTCACCCAGCTCCACCATCGGCCAGTCGGGGTGGATGGGGATGTGGGGGCGGTAGTTGTCGAGGACGGCGCGGGCGCCGTTGATGACTTTCTGGTAGCCCTCGATCTCCGCCACGATCTCCTTCTGCACCTCCAGCGGCGGGAGGGGGATTTGAATCGCGCGCAAATCGGTGGTCTTCACGCTGGCCTGATTAACCGCCTTTTGTGCAAACGACTTCACTGTTTCGATAAATCGGTCTGTCTTGAAAACGCGAATCGCGTAGCGCGGGTCGATACGGGAAGTATCCGGCACTAAGCGGAGCAGGTTTATCCCGTGAATCACGTCAGCGTCGTTCCCAAGAAAGATAGCTGTCTTCCCAAGATGATCGAAGCTGTTAATGTGGCTGAGAAGGATGTCGCCTGATTGGAGAAACGATTCTGCTTTCACTTCATCATCCGTAAACTTCGTTTTATCGAGATTTACTGAACCATCTGCAATGGTTTGGATCCGAGACACACGGTATTTCGCCTTTTCGTCCACTTGAGTGACATTCACGCCATTACCAATTTTTGTGAACACTTCCTCCAGCGACACTAAAGGGAATGTTGTGAGGCTAACTATACCCTCCCGATAACGCTCTCCGCTGAGGTTATAGTCACCATTCGCGGCAATTTTTTCTTTCGGCACGATCAGCGCCAAGCCACGTTCTACAAGGGCATTTAACATTGATGAACAGGATATACAGGATGTTTTGTTTTTATCCTGTCCATCCTGCCTATCCATGTGAATAAATTCTTTTAACGCCTTTGCTACATCTGGCAGATCATTCTTTCCGATCTCACGGCGCTGAGCACCGAGGCCGAAGCCGTCGTTTTCTATTTTGAAGAAGGCAATGGTATCGCTTTTTTTTGCGACAGACTTGTCAAGGATGAGAATGGATGTTTTTACACCGGAATACGGATTGAAAACACCAGCCGGGAGCGAGATGACGGCGACAAGGGAGTTTTCGACCAGCATTTTGCGCAGCTCTTTGTAAGCGGTCTGGCTTTGGAAGATGATCCCCTCGGGGACGATGATCCCTGCGCGGCCCGTTGGGGTAAGATGTTCGGCCATGTAGTCCACGAAGAGGACTTCGCTGCGCTTGGCCTGGATGGAGAAACGCTTGTGCGGTTTGATCCCGCCTTTAGGTGACATAAAGGGCGGATTGGCGAGGATCACGTCGGCAAATTCGTTCCAGCGTTCTTCGGATGTAAGGGTGTCATATTCATAGATATGCGGATCGGTGAAGCCGTGCAGATACAGGTTCACGAGGGACAGACGCACCATGTCGGGGGAGATGTCGTACCCCTTGAAGTTTTTGGCGAGGCGGCCTTTTTCGTCCGGCGTCAATGTGCTGTTGCCCTTGCTGTCGATATTGGTTCTGAGAATATGCTTGTAGGAGGAGATGAGAAATCCGGCGGTGCCGCAGGCCGGGTCGAGGATGGTCTCCCCTTTCTTTGGACTCAGCACCTCCACGATGAAATCAATGATGTGGCGCGGCGTGCGGAACTGCCCCGCATCGCCCTGGGAGCCGAGAACGGAGAGGAGATACTCGAATGCATCGCCGAGACGCTCGGAGTGGTCATAGCTGAACTCGTCTATGATCTTGAGGAAGCTCTTGAGCGTCTCCGGGTCGCGATACGGGAGATATGCGTTCTTGAAGATATCACGGAACAACGGCGGTATGCCGGGATTTTCCGGCATCTTGGCGATCCCTTCGGCATACAGGCCCAACATTTCATGGCCGCCCAGACCGGAGCGCATGAGCTTGGCCCAGCCGTAGCGGGCAAAGTCGCCGGTGAAGAACTTGCGTTTGCCGCCCAACTCCTCGGACTCAGCGTCCATGTCGTCCATAAACTTGTAGATGAGGGCGATGGTGATCTGCTCGACCTGGGATTTGGGGTCCGGGACTTTGCCGACCAGGATGTCGCGGGCTGTGTCTATGCGACGTTTAGTATCTGTATCTAACATGGAAAAAACTCCTTATTTAACATTGATGGACAGGATATACAGGATTAAAAACAAAATCGTTTTTAGATTAAATTCCAAGCCGTTCATCCTGTTTATCCTGTGTATCCATGTTCATTTTAGTTGTTCTGGTAAAGCGCTTGTATTCAAGTTTGGGATTGCCGAAGTTGATGAGCAAGCCGACTTCAATCCCGGTGGCGTTCAGATAATTGATGATCTGTGCCTGGTGTTCTGGGGCAATAGCTTTGACGGCTTTCAGCTCGACGATCACCTTCTCCTCAACGAAGATATCCGCATAAAAGTCACCGACGCATTCACCCCTAAACATCACCTTGACAGGATATTGGGATATCGCTGACAAGCCTTTTTGACGCAGCGCCAGAAGTAAAGCCTTCTCATAAACAGATTCAAGAAAACCAGAACCAAGTTCGTTGATTACTTCAAAGGCACAACCGATCACGCTTTTGGTGATCTGCTCATGCTTCAATCCCATATCCTGTCCATCCTGTCTATCCATGTTCAACTCCTCATGCGGCGAACTGGTTCAAGGGGACGTAATCCTTGATGTATTCAGGGATTATAGCACGGTATTTGTCGGGCACGGCTTTGAGGTCGCGCGTTGAGAATTTGGCGTTGGTGGCAAGATCGGTGAAGTGCCTGGTCTCTATGATGTGCCGGATCTGGTCGCTGGTAACGTAGGCCTTGAAATAGTTTTTCATGGCCGAGATGGCCGCAGCCTCTTCGGGTTTGTAGTCAACGATAAACTTGGCAAATTCCTCTTCGAGAAGTTCATCCTTTGATTTGAATCTGGGGATGAGACCGAAAATCTTCTCTAATATTTCGCGCAGCGTAAGGCGGCGATCAACTGCCGTTGCCCTGCGGAGCTTATCGAGGGTATAAAACTCTTTGGGTTTGTCGAAGACTTCGCGGTTCACGTAATCAATAACGTGGTCCCATTGGCCTGCCTCGACAGCAGAGGCTATGAAGTCGTTTCCGCGGATGGTCTCTTCAAATTTCTCGTAGAACATGCGGTCGATCTTCATGCCTTCCCAGCCGATGGGTTCCTCCTTCACGGCAGCAATGATGTCCTCGCCCAGATGCTCATAGATGCCGCCGGGGACCACCGGCCCCTCACCCCCAACTTCGTGCCCTTTCCCTTTGGGCTTAGGGAGCTTCAGCACCTCATCGTAGTTGTATTCCTCCTCGAAGTATTCGCAATTAGCGAAAAAATCAAAGAGCTTGTAGGAGGTCTTGAGCGGCTCTTTGACTCTATCCTTGTGATCGTTGTCGAAAAGCTGTTCGAGGAAGTTGTGCTTCCGGGTGCCGCGCCCTTTTATCTGGATGAAATCAGTCGGTGAAAATATAGGGCGGAATAGGCCGAGATTAAGCAGGTCGGGGCAGTCGTATCCGGTGGTCATCATCCCCACAGTGACGCAGACACGGGCCTTGCTGGTCTTGTAAGCGGGCAGGAAGTTGGCCGAACCGAGCAGTTTGTTGTTGGTGAAGTTGATGGTGAACTGCTGGGCGTCGGGAATCTGTGATGTGACCTGCACTGCAAAGTCGGACTGGTATTTTCCTGGGAACATCTTGTCAGCCATAAGATTCAGAATCTGGGCGAGCTTTCCGGCGTGGTTCTGGCTTACGGCGAAGATAATGGACTTGCCAATCTCTCCGCTGACAGGGTCGCGCTGGGCATGCTCCAGGAATGTCTTGCATAAGAGCTGGTTGGTAGCGTCTGCGAAGAAACGCCTCTCGAATTCCCGCTGTTTGTAGGTTTCCTTGTGGTCTTCGCCTTCGTCATCCTTGAACTCTACGGTGAAACCCTCCTCTGAGAGAAGTTCCGTTGTGATCTCGGTACGGGCGTCTACTACGATGGGATTGATGAGATAGCCGTCTTTCACGCCATCGAGCAGGGAGTAGCGGAAGGTGGGCTGGCCGTCCTCGCATCCGAACGTCCGGTAGGTGTCAAGCAAGAGACGGCGCTCGAACTCTCTGGGGTCCTTCGTGCCGGGCTTGGACTTCTCAAACCTCTTGAGGTAGTCGCGCGGCGTGGCGGTGAGCCCGAGTTTGTAGCCGATGAAGTAGTCAAATACGGCGCGGGCGTTGCCGCCTATGGAGCGGTGCGCTTCGTCGGAAATGACGAGGTCGAAGTCTGTTGGCGAAAAGAGCCGCTGGTATTTGTTGTTGAAGAGGAGCGACTGGACAGTGGTGACGACGATCTCGGCGCGTCGCCAGTCGTCGCGGTTCTCCTTGTAAATGACGGTCTTGTAGTCGTTAGCCAGGACCTTTTTGAAGGCCTTCCAGGCCTGATCTTCGAGTTCCAGGCGATCGACGAGGAAGAGGACACGCTGGGCGTTCCCAGTGCGAAGGAAGAGCTTAATGACTGCCGCAGAGGTGAGGGTCTTCCCTGTACCAGTGGCCATCTCGAACAGGAAACGGTCTTTGCTCTCTTTGGCGGCGGTTTGCAGGGCGTATATGGCCCTCTTTTGATAGGGCCGGAGAAAGCGGAGACCGTTTGCGTCGATGAAGCGGGTGCGTTCGGCCTCATTCTTCCATGCAGCCTCGGCAGCATAGCCGGGGCGCTGGGTGAGGACGATGTAGTCGTCTTCTATGACTTCTTCAATGAGGCGTTTGGGATTGGGGACGGTTTTCTGATACCCCATTACGGAACCGGGCGTCGGAAAGGTGCTTATAATGTAAGGATTGCCGCGTTCGAGGTCCCAGAAGTAATGAAGGTTGCCGTTGGAGAGGATGACGAAGCGGCAGTTCTGTGAGCGCGCATACTTCCGAGCCTGTTCTTTGCCTACAAGCGGGCTTTTGTCTTCTGCCTTCGCTTCAAGGACTATGAACGGAAAGCCTTTCTCGTTGAGAAGAAGAAAGTCTATAAAGCCTTTATGGGCCTTCTCAAAGTTCTCTCCAAGGGAGTCAATATCCTCTCTCTTCAGCGTGACGCTGGGTTCAAGCTGGATGTTGGCCGGGGCGCTGCCGTCCGCGAAGAAGCGCCAGCCGGCTTCCTCAAGCAGCTTGTTTATCTTGATCCTTGCCTTTGCCTCTTTTTCAGACATATGAGTATACCGTTTAAATGCTATCAGATCGCAAAACTATCCCAGCTCCTTGCCCCACACCTTGAAGTGTTGGTTATATCCTAAAAACGGTTTGTTTGCTGTATATTTGTCAATACAATCAATAATTTCAACTCTTTCCGTGCCGCCGAACCTGGGACCTCTTAGCCCCCTGCCGATCATCTGCTCATAAAGAACCTGGCTTACAGTCGGTCTTGCCATGACAACATGGGTTACCTTAGGGGCATCGAAACCGGTAGTCAATACTTCGCAGTTGCATAACACCTTGATACGCTTTGCGCGAAACTCTTCAATGACACGTTGACGGGTGCCTGTGTTTGTACTTCCGAAGACGGATGCTGCCAGTATCCCCTCTTTCCTCAGGAGAAACGTCATAGCTGCCGCGTCTTCCACAGAAGGCCCGAAGTAAAGGACACTGCTGTTTTCCAGTTTGGCGGCCTTTACTACCTCAGGAAGTATTGCCATGCGCCTTTTGTTCCTGTCGGTTTTTATTCTAAGCACTATGTCCATATAGGCATCAGACAGATTGTCCGGAAGCTTGATATTAATATTTGTCAGGAACTCCCTGTGATCTGCATGCGAAAGGATGCCCTTCTCTTGAAGTGATTTATAAAAAGGCCATTTTAAGGATTCTTCAGGTGTTATGAGGCTGCCGAATATCTCCCGCAGGTCTTCTGTGCCCTTGGAAGGTTCGGTAGGATGATACTCTCCCCGATATGGTGTTGCTGTTAGCCCTATTACTACAGGTTTGGAATCTGGTTTCGCGGATATCCTGTCAATAAGCTCGCGATATGTAGGCGCTGCGGCCCTGTGTGCTTCATCTATGACGATAAGCTTTGCGTCAAAGATAAATGCCTTTGTTAGTTTATGATTAAAAGAGGTGTCTGTTTTAAGGAAGTTCAGCAGCCTCTGAGGTGTTGAAATCAGTATCTGGGGCTCAGGACTGTAAAGGACATCATTGAAATCATGTGCTGTAACGTCGCGTGTGTATCTTCCCCAGAAACGGACAAGCTCGGTTATCGGCGAGTGTGATGACGCATGCCAGACCTCGCGGAAAGACTGGGCAGCCTGCTCGCAAAGCTCTTCTGTGTGGGCCAGCCAGACAACTGTAAAGTTTTCTTCCTTCTGCTCAGCTATATAATCCCTTATGGTTTCCACCGCAACCCTTGTCTTTCCGGCACCTGTGGGCAAAGAGACTATTGCGCGGCTTCCAGGCTCTTTCGATATCCTTAAGGTCTTTCTCTTTACCTCCTTCTGAAACTCCTCCAACGGCGGCAGTTGAGCCTGGCCTTCGAGGATTTCAATATCCTCTTCACGCTCGTTGCTGGGGACTCCTGCCAACACCTTTGGCAGTTTTGCGGCCTCAACAAAGCGCCTTGGTGTGGCCCTTCCGGCAATCCATCGAGCCGGGATATCCTTGCTTTTAACGCCGAGCGCCTTGCCAATAATCTTCCTTCTTTCACTGTCCTGCAAGAGGTCCTGACCAAAGGCAGCCATCAAGGCATGTGCCAGTTCTTCCTTGGAGCCTCGGCGGTCTTCCCCGTATATTTCCTGTCTATACGCCCTCAAGGCCCCTTTCAAAGGGCCAAGCATCTCCTCCAGATGATTATATTGGACTCTTTGCGACAGTATCTTGACCGTCTCGACTTCCCATGCTATCTGCGGTCCTGCGTTAAAACCTTCGTCTTCTGTAGTCTCTTTGTAACGACGGACCTTTAGCTGGAAACCGCCCATTTTATGAGGCCCTGCCTCAAGATCGCGAAACCTGCTTAGTACTTCGTCCTTCAAGGCAGAATAATGCTCTTCTGAGATACCGTATGTTAGAAGTATTTCATTCTTATAGAAAGACTTATGCTCTATGCAATATCCATGAATATCTTCCAGCATCTCATCTGAAAAGTTCACGCTAAATCTCCTGAAAGCTGATTATGTTTCCTGTGTTGAAAGACATGCGCCCTATATCGTTGCCAGTTCTTTCTTAGATGTTCGTCCTGCCTTGGTAGTTGTTGCAAAATTTGCAACAACTGAATCTTTGCTTAACTCTTTATCTTTAAATATCCCAGATGGTTTTGACCTTGTATTTTGAAATCAATCCGTCAGAAGTTATAACAGGCAGTCCTTCCAGTTGGGCCTGGGAAACGATTATACGGTCAAAAGGGTCTCTGTGATGATAAGGAAGATTGAAGACATTGAGGGCATGGCTTGCCAGTATAGGCAGGGTTTCTATGGAATTTATTGCCAGTTGATCTGATATGAAGATATCGGGCTTGTCAGGAAGGATCAACTTCCCCAGGTGGGCCTTTATTGCTATCTCCCAGCAACTTGCCGCGCTGAACAATAGTTCATTTTTACCGTCAGCTATTATTTTGCGGGCGTAAGAGGGCAGTTGGGGGTCGTCGTTGATCCACCATAAAAATACGTGGGTGTCCAACAAGGCCCTCATTTTTCAAAATCGTCCAAAATCGCTTTAGGCAATGGTTTGTAAAAACCTTTTTTTATAACGACCCGTCCTTTTGCGCTTCCTGGGGTGCGCCTACTAACCTTTTCGGATAGCGGGACTATTCTTGCCACAGGTTTTCCGGTTTTTGCTATAACAATCTCTTCCCCACTTTCTACACGGCTCAAGATTCGTGAAAAATGTGTTTTCGCGTCATGGACATTTACTGTTGCCATATCAACCTCCCTTACCCATTAAGGGTAGACTAAGCAGTGGACTAAGTCAAGTTTTAACAATGACTACCCCGCCACCAGATGCACACTTACCATAATCATGGAAGAAAGAAGCCCCACAAAGGAGAGCCAGAGCAGGTTCTTTATATACTTATTTAGAGACTCCTCTGTTTCCGAGGACCCCCCTAAGACCTTCAGCATCAGCGCCCACCCAGCAGAGAAGGTGCCTATGACAAAGAGGGACATGATTACAGCTCCGTCAGGGACATTCCTTGGGAAACAGTAAAGACAGTGATGGAAAGGGAGTTCCATTAAGACAGGGGCGATCCTTTCTATTCCGCAAATCCCGGTCAGGAAAACATTCAGAAGGGCCAGCAGAAAGGCCGCAGCCAGGGCAACGGCCGAGGTACTGCCAAGAAAAATCAGGACACCGACAACACCTATGACAGCCAGGTTGGAGCCGTAATAGATGGGGACCATCATGCCGCCGTACCCCTCTCCAAAGATAGACTTCGGGATCATGGCAGAGCTTCTTGTGGGAACGTCAAAGATGGTGGTGCAGCATGCAACTGATGATGTGGCCTTTACCTTGAAGAGATAGACCATCTCTCCAAGTGAATCGCCTATGACAAGGAGGCTGACGAGAGACAGGAGGAGGAACTTCCTCTTCATAAGAGGGCCGGTCTTTGTCGTCCTGTCGAGCATGTTGAGCAATAACCATCCGCCGACAGCAAAGAATACCAGTGGTTTTATTGTTTGCAGGAGCCTTGCCATCCCGGCCTTGATCTGGGTCACCCCGGCCACGCACATGGCCCCGTGTATATCAGGCACGTAGCTGTTAAGGGTTGCGTAGAAAAGGGGCCAGGAGAGGAGTCTGACCATCAGGATGACGCTGGCAATAAGGAGGACGAGGTACGCAAAGTCTTCGAGCCTTGTCCTCTCTTCACCAGTACCGGCGACTCCCCAGTTTTTATACAAAAAGATGGATACCCCTGCCTGGAATATCGCCAGGACCAGGGAGACCGCTGCTATGAAAAGGCTAATGATCGTGAAGATATTTATTATCACTGCTTAAACTCCCTCATCCCTGTTATTCTACCGTCCTTCACATCAAATATGACATCTGCCAGGTTGAAAAGGGACTGATCGTGGGTAGATATGATGATCGTCCTTCCCTCCTTTTTCAGGGCAAAGATGGTCTCTATCAGGTATTTAACAGCCTCTGCATCTATGTTGGAGGTCGGCTCGTCTGCGATGATTATATGCGGGTTGTTTATCAAAGCCCTTGCAATGGCGACCCTCTGCTGCTGCCCTCCTGAAAGCTCTTCAGGGTTATGTCGCATCCTCTCCCCCATCTGGAACCTCTTGAGCAACTCGGATCCCCTCCTGTGGCGTTCTGTTACAGAGACACCCATAGGGATCAAAGGGAAGGCCACATTGTCAATGGCAGAGAGCCTGGGGATGAGGTTGAAGCTCTGAAAGACAAACCCTATCGTCTCTCTTCTTACCTTAGACAGCGCCACGTCGGACATGGCCGTCAACTCCTCGCCCATAAGAAACGCCTTCCCCCTTGTAGGCCTGTCTATGGCCCCCAGGAGCGAGATAAGGGTAGTTTTCCCTGAACCGGAGGGGCCGCTTAATATAGCAATATGCCCTTTCTTGATCTCTATATCAACATCCCAGAGGGCCTTGACCTCGTAAGAGGTATCGGGGTTGTAGATCTTCGCCAGCTTTTCAGTTCTTATTATTGTTTCCATCTTATTTCATTGCCTCTGCAGGCGGTATAACAGCCGCCCTCCATGATGAATAGAGGCTGCCCACCATGGTCAGTATAAGAGAAAAGAAGAATGATAAAAAAGCCGGAATTGGCAGAAATCTGGCTGGGACGTTGAAGGGCGGAAAGAGACCTATCTCAGCAATAAAAAACTGTGCTATGAAGAGGCCGTTCAGTCCCTTGAGCCATAAAAAGGAGATCAACAGCGCCAGCGGGGCTGCGGACAGCGATATGATCAGGTTCTCGAAGACCACCATCTCAAGTACCTCTGAAGTCTGCCATCCGGTAGCCTTGAATATTCCGATCTCCCTCTTCCTCTCGGAAAGGCCAAAGCCTGATGATACAAGGAGGGCAGGGATCGCCAGGGCGAAGGCCACTGTATAGAGGGCGGTAAATATCCCGCCTTTAAGTGTAAAACCCTTATTAAAGTATTGTTTCACCAGTTCCTTGCTCTGTATCCTGAAGGAAGCCCCCTCTATTTTTTTCAGTGTCTCTGCCACCGCTGATGTGTAACCAGGTCTTACATATATCAGAAAGTCTGTGGCAAGGTCACCGGTCTTGAATATCGCTGATGCGTCCTCAAACGGGATAAATATGAGGTCTGAAGCCCATATACTCGAATCTGCCTTGAATAGTCCGGTTATCTTCAGCATCCTGCCGTTGACCCCGCCGAGCATGAAGGCGTGTCCCACACTGAAGTTAAAATGCCTTGCGAGGCCGACACCTATGACTGCCTCTCCTCTGCTGCTGAAAGGTTTCCCCTCAACACATTCGACCGATGGGGGGAGCTCTCCAGCCGGTATTCCGACAACCACCGCAAGGCTGTCGCCAAGATATGTCCTCCCCAAGACCCTCGGCACGACCCTCATCACCCCGTTTATTTTTTTAACATCAGGCAGGTATTTTAAAGGGACTGGGGCATTTTTACCGTACTGATCAAGGGTCAGATATATGTCGGCCCCTTCCATGACTGAGGCCATGGATTCAGCCTTGACCCCTTCGGAGATAGCCATTGCGGTCAGAAACGGAAAAAGGATGGCGAGGAGGCACAGGATAACAACCAGTGTCCTTACCTTATGACGCAGTACGTTATCAGCAGCAGTCCTGATAATATTAAAATGTCTTTCTATGTCTTAACCTCCTGACTTTCTCCCTCTTCTTTAAATGGAGAGGGCTATTGAAGGAATGGCGGCTTACAGGCAGTATCTCGCTGAATGTGGCGAGAAGGGCCAGTGTACCGGTTCTACTGGCACATGAAGGGGATATCTCCTTCTAGACCACCCCTACCTTTAGCAGGTCGTGCAGGTGGACAATCCCCGCAACCTTTTCCCCATCCATAACAAACAGGGAAGTTATAGAGTGCTGCTCCATCTTCTGGAGCGCCTCGGCGGCAAGGGCGTCTGCACCTATCTTTTTAGGATTTATGGTCATTATTTCAGAGGCCTTTTTGTTCAGGACGTCTAACCCTTTTTCCATAGCCCTTCTAAGATCTCCGTCGGTGATAGCCCCCTCCAGAAATCCTTCATCGTCAATAACTCCTGTGACCCCAAGCCTCTTGGAGGTTATCTCAAAAAGGGCCACCTTCATAACTGTATTTTCCGTGACAAGGGGTATAGCCTCTCCAGTATGCATAAGATCTGACACCCTCACTAAAAGCCTCTTGCCAAGGCTTCCCCCGGGATGAAGCAAGGCAAAATCTTCTTTTTTAAATCCACGCTTGTCTAACACTGCCACCGCCAGAGCGTCACCCATCGCGAGGGTTGCTGTGGTGCTGGCCGTTGGTGCAAGGCCAAGGGGACAAGCCTCCTCTTTTACACTTATGTCAAGAACCACATCTCCTGACTTTGCAAGGGTGGAGATACGGTTCCCGGTCATGGATATCAATGGAAGGCCCATTCTCTTTACGACCGGGATTATTTGGGAGATCTCGTTACTCTCTCCGCTGTTGGATATCGCTATAACTACATCATTCTTTGAAAGCATTCCAAGGTCGCCATGGATACCCTCCGCAGGGTGCATGAAAAAAGATGGTGTACCTGTGGATGCAAGTGTGGAAGCTATCTTCTGGCCTATAAGCCCGCTCTTTCCCACACCTGTGACAACAATCTTCCCTTTGCAGAAAAAAATAAGGTCAACCGCCTTGACAAAGGACTCGTTGATCCTTTCTGTCAGGGCAGAAATAGCCTCAGCCTCAATCTTTAAAACCCTTTTAGCCTGCTCTATGACCAATCCCCTCTCCCATTTCCTGCTCTATCAATCACTTTAAGCCTTCCCAAGAGATCAGACAACTCTTTTAATGCAATCGAATTCGGCCCGTCGCACAGGGCCTTTTCAGGGTCTTCGTGTATCTCCATGAATACGGCATCAACCCCAACTGCAACAGCAGCCCTGGCAAGGTGTTCGACAAACTCCCTCTGCCCGCCGGATGAAGTACCCTTGCCCCCTGGGAGCTGAACCGAGTGGGTTGCATCAAACACGACAGGGTATCCAAAAGAGCGCATGATCGGGAGCGCCCGGAAGTCAACTACCAGGTTGTTGTAGCCAAAGGAAGTCCCTCGTTCCGTAAGCAGGATATTGTTGTTCCCCGTGGATAAAACCTTTTCTATTACATTCTTCATGTCCCAGGGGGCCATGAACTGTCCTTTCTTCACATTTACCGCCTTTCCTGTCCTGGCGATCTCCACCACGAAGTCTGTCTGGCGACAGAGGAAGGCAGGTACCTGCAGACAGTCAAGGACTTCTGATGCAGGGCCAATCTCCTCGAACCTGTGTACATCGGAGAGAAGAGGGATACCGAAGGTCTTCTTTACCTTGGATAGGATTTTAAGACCGCTTACAAGCCCCGGTCCCCTGTAAGAAGAAACCGAAGACCTGTTGGCCTTGTCGTAAGAGGACTTGAATATGAGGGGAATAGAGAGCTTAGAGGTAATCTCTTTAAGAACCTCTGCGGCCTTAAGAGTGGATGTCTCATTTTCTATGGTACAGGGGCCCGCAATCAAGGCCAGGGGATTTTCCCCTCCAATATGCACCGTACCGACAGATACCGTCCTGGTCAAGATATTTCCCCCGTATTCCCCTGACCTATGACACCTGGCCTCTGACCACTCTTTTTAATGGCCGCCTTTATGAAATCCCTGAATAACGGATGGGGCTCCATGGGCCGCGACTTAAACTCCGGGTGGAACTGGCAGCCGAGGAACCACGGATGTTCCTTTATCTCAACGATTTCCACGAGGGAGTTGTCCGGTGACACGCCGCTTATTGTGAGACCCTTCTGGGTCATTATCTCCCTGAAGCGGTTGTTGAACTCGAACCTGTGCCTGTGCCTCTCTGAAATATTATCACTGCCGTATGCGGCCATGGCAAATGTTCCGTCAACTATCCTGCATGGATAAGCCCCAAGCCTCATAGTCCCTCCCATTGTTTCAAGCCCCTGCTGAGTCTCCATCAAGGCAATTACGGGATGGGTCGTGTCACCGGAAAATTCGCTTGAATTGGCATCCATAAAACCGCCGATGCTTCTGGCAAATTCTATGACCGCAAGCTGCATACCGAGACAGATACCGAAGAACGGGATATTGTTCTCCCTTGCATACCTTATGGCGGATATCTTTCCCTCGACCCCCCTGGAGCCAAATCCACCTGGGACGAGGATTCCATCAGCCCCTGCGAGGATATCTTTTATATCCCCTTTCTCAATATCCTCTGAATCCACATAATGCAGGTTCACCCTGCAGTCATTGGCTATCCCGGCATGTGTAAGCGCCTCGTTGAGGCTCTTGTACGACTCCTTGAGGGTCACATATTTCCCGACAACGGCAATATTGACCGACCCCTTCGGCTCCTTGACCTTCCTTACGATCTCTTCCCATGCCGAGAGGTTGGGAGAGCGGGTCCAGATGTTGAGTTTTTCAACGATCTTATTGTCAAGCCCCTCCTTGTTGAATACAATCGGGACTTCGTAAATCGATTCCACATCCTTGGCAGTTATGACAGCTTCCTTTTCTATGTTGCAGTAAAGGGCGATCTTCCCCTTCAATTCTGGAGAGAGATACCGGTCGGTCCTGCAGAGGAGGATATCCGGCTGGATGCCTATCTCCCTTAGCTCCTTCACAGAGTGCTGGGTGGGCTTCGATTTGAGTTCTCCGGCAGTAGCTATGTATGGGACGAGGGTAAGGTGTATGTAAAGGGCGTTCTCCTTCCCCACGTCAAACCTGAACTGCCTGATCGCCTCAAGAAAGGGGAGGGACTCAATGTCTCCAACGGTCCCACCTACCTCGATTATTGCAATGTCGGCCCCGTTCGGTACCTCTAATATCCTCCTCTTTATCTCATCTGTTATATGGGGTATGACCTGTACCGTGCCTCCAAGATAGTCCCCCCTCCTCTCTTTTGATATGACAGTATCGTAGACCTGGCCCGTAGTAAAGTTGTTCTTCTTCAGCATCCTGGTGGATACGAACCTCTCGTAATGCCCGAGATCAAGGTCTGTCTCCGCTCCGTCGTCCGTGACAAAGACTTCGCCATGCTGATAAGGGCTCATTGTCCCAGGGTCCACGTTTATATATGGGTCAAGCTTCTGATGGGTCACAGTAAGTCCGCGGCACTCCATAAGCGCCCCTATGCTTGCCGCTGCAAGCCCCTTTCCAAGGGAGGACACAACCCCGCCTGTAATGAATATGAACTTTGTCTTCATTTATATGCTCCAGAGTTTTATCTTTTGTACCATAAATGCCTCTCCCTTTTCAAGGGTGAAAGGAGAGAGGTCAGGTCAAACGCATTAAAACTATAGTAACAACAAGCTCTCAAAGGTTTATGTTG
>CAKKSC010000054.1 GCA_919902985.1 Desulfuromonadales bacterium
ATGACTATCTGAGCAAAATCCTTTGTGGGCGTGAAGTTAAAATGCGTTTGCCCTGTCGCGGCCCCTTGCAATTATCTTATTTATTTGTTAAAAATATAAAAATGGAGCTTGTACTGTCAAAAGATTCCCTCGCGCTTTATCTGAGGGATATAGATAGATTTCCCATCCTGAAAAGGGAAGAGGAGTATGCCCTTGCGGTCAGGTTCAGGGAGCATAACGACCTGGACGCTGCAAAGACGCTTGTAACGTCCAATCTGAGGTTTGTCGTGAAGGTCGCAGGCGAATACCGCAGGTTTGGCTTCAAGATTCACGACCTCATCCAGGAGGGGAATATCGGACTTATGATGGCGGTAAAGAAGTTTGATCCATACCGCGGAATCAGGCTTCTCTCATATGCTATCCACTGGATAAGGGCATATATCCATAATTTTACTATGAAGTCTTGGTCTATGGTAAAGATAGGGACGACCGAGGCGCAGAGGGTGCTGTTTTCCAAGCTCAGGGGGCTGTGGTCGTCAAGCCTCAACTCAAAGGAGATTGCTGAATCCCTCAATGTAAAAGAATCAGAGGTGACCTCCATGGAAGAGAGGCTGGCAAACCATGATGTCTCCCTCGATGCTCCTTTATCTGATGATTCCGGACATAGCAGGATAGAGATGATTGAAGATGAGAGACCTGATCAGGAAGAGATATTTGCTTCTTTAAGAGAGACGGAAGATCTTCAAAGTAAGGTACATGAGGCCCTGACAGGTTTATCAGAAAAAGAATCTTTTATCGTAAAAAACAGGCTTATGTCTTATGAGCCTCTGACGTTGCAGGATATCGGCAATAAATTTGGAATATCAAGGGAAAGGGCAAGGCAGATAGAAGCGGCAACAATAAAGAAACTAAAAGGGCTTCTAAGCTAAGGAGTAGCCATGGGACATGAGATCAAGAGGATAGGGATTCTTACAGGCGGCGGTGATTGTCCGGGACTTAATGCTGTCATAAGGGGCGTGGTAAAGAGCGCATCAAACCTCTACCAGTGGGAGATAATAGGTATAGAGGACGGCTTTGAAGGTCTCATGATCGGCAAGGTCAGGCCACTCAACCAGGAGAATATAAAGGGGATATTGACAGTTGGAGGAACCATCCTTGGTACTAGCAACAGAGGGAATCCTTTTGATTTCGTGGATACAGACGGGGTAAAGAAAGACCTTTCATCTGTTGTTCTTGAAAATATCAAAAGGCTTTCTCTTGACGGACTCATTGTTGTAGGCGGCGATGGTTCCCTCTCCATCGCAAACCAGCTTTACAAGATGGGAGCGCCAGTAGTCGGTGTTCCCAAGACGATAGACAACGACCTCTCCGTTACCGATGTTACATTCGGATTTGATACGGCGGTGAATACTGCGAGAGATGCTCTTGACAGGTTGCGTTCAACTGCTGAGAGCCACCACAGGGTAATAGTCCTGGAGTTAATGGGGCGGTATGCAGGCTGGATTGCCCTCCATGCCGGGATTGCAGGAGGCGCCGATGTGATCCTGATACCTGAGATACCTTATGACATAGGCAAGGTCTGTGACAAGATGCGGAGTCGGTTTCACGGAAAGAGCGGCTTCGGCATAGTCGTTGTTGCAGAAGGGGCAAAACCTCTCGGCGGAGATGTGGTTACACAGGCCCCAGCTGGAAAGGGAAGGTTAGAAAGGCTTGGCGGCGTGGGGAACAAGGTGGGGGATAATATAGCCATGTGCCTGGGACCTGAAGGCGTAGACGTAAGAGTTACAGTCCTCGGCCATATACAGAGGGGAGGCTCTCCAAGCGCCTTTGACAGGATTCTTTCAACGAGGTTCGGTCATGAAGCTGTCGAGCTTATTGCGAGAGGCGACTTCGGAAAGATGGTAGCCCTGAAAGGCCAGGATATTGTCCCTGTAAAGCTGGAAGAAGCTGTAAGCAGGATGAGGAGCGTCCCGCCTGAAGGGCAGTTGGTTAAGACCGCCGAGGCCATAGGGGTATCGTTTGGGAGATAGGAACTAAAACTCAAAAACCAGTCCTGTAACAGGTTTTGGACTAGTATCCTTTATGTTTGTTTACAAAAAAGAAAAGCAGGGGCGGGTTTGAAACCAGCCCCTGCAAGAGATTTGACCAGACTCTATTGCGGCGTCTCTAACAATTTAAGCAGATTTTGAGCGTCCATGTATCCCGGTATAACTCTCCCGTCGGGGAGTATTATTGCAGGTGTGCCGCTTATGCCGAGCTTTTCAGCAAGTTTTATATTTTCATCCAATATCTTTGTCTCGCATTCCACTTTTGGAACGTCCTTGCCCTCGAATGCATCGTCAAGAAGCTTAACAGAATTTTTACACTGAACGGTCTTTGATTTTTCGTACGACTGTGGGTGTAACTTTACAAGTGGAAACAGTTTGACATAGAAGGATATATCCTTCCTCTTTTTTACGATATCTTTCATCTCAGTATGCAGTTTCCTGCAGTATGGGCAATCCGGGTCGCTGAATACTATTAGCTTATTTTTTGCATCCGGGTCTCCAACTATCAGGGAATCTGTGAGTGGAATTGATTTGACATCGAGCTTCTTCATCTCAGGCGGCTTCCCTATGTTTTCTATGGGAATGATGGCCTGGATGAGTATGACATATTTCTTCCCATAATCCATATGGACCTTAACTGTCTTTCCGTTCTGTTTTCCGGTTACCTCCCAAAGCCCCTTTGCAGAGGCCTGGGATACATTGTCAACCTCCAGCTTCAAGAGTTTTGACGCCTCTTCTTTTGTAAGATTGTGGCAGCTTGCACAGTCTTGACCGCAACCTGGAGGACCCATGAAGGGAAATCCAACCGATGGAAATATCATAATCAGGAGAATTGATATGGTGAAAAAGATTGTTTGCATTGTAAATAACCCCCTTCAACGTAAGATTTGACTGATTATAAGATATTGATAAATTATACGCAACACTAAAGAAAGCGGGCCAACAAAAAAAGAGCGGAGTGCTCAAATCGCTAATACTGACACGAAGGCATTTTGTGAAACTGTGTGGTTGCGAACATATCCAGCCACCTCATTTTACTGTTGTCTCAACATTACGATCCAGATGGCACCGGTAACATTCCCGTAAGGGGAAGGCCACCCTG
>CAKKSC010000055.1 GCA_919902985.1 Desulfuromonadales bacterium
AGGTACACCCTTTTTACAGCCCTAAAAATTCACACAACGCAGTTTACTCTATCGCCAAGCATCTTGGACGTGACCAGGCAACTATAAGCATAGCTGTCACAAAGCTTAGAGAAAGATTAGGCAAAGACGCACATCTTGCCGGGCAGGTTTTGTCGATCATGGAAACTCTCAGGACAGGAAGAAATATTAAATATCAAATTAACAATGTCTGACCCCGAAGGGAAGAGCCAAGATGAGATACTACCCGATCTATCTGGATATAAGGGATAAACCCTGTGTTGTTATAGGCGGAGGCGATGTTGCCGAGAGGAAGGTATTGTCTCTTCTTAACGCCGGGGCAAAGGTAACTGTGATAAGTCCTGAAGTTACAGATATCTTAAAAGGGATTTCAAGGGATGGGAGGATAGAAATAAAAGAACGTCCCTATAAGGAAGGGGATCTGAAAAGTGCCTTTATGGCATATGCAGCCACAGATAATGAAGATATAAATTATAAGATTTCAGAGGAGGCAAACAAGAGCGGGGTGTTGCTGAATGTCGTGGATGAGCCGGAGATGTGCGACTTCATACTCCCTTCTGTTGTTGAGAGGGGGCTCCTTTCCATTGCCATCTCCACGGGGGGTGCATCCCCGGCCTTTGCGAAGAGACTTCGGCTGGAGATGGAAGAGATTTACGGGGAAGAGTATGCGCTATTCCTTGAGATCATGGCTGCAATCAGGCAAAATCTATTGACAAAAGAGGCTGTGAGTGTTAAAAGCAGAAAGTTTTTCAATAAGCTGGCATCTTCCTCCATACCGGAGATGATAAAGGCCGGCAGGTGGAAAGATGTTGACAGAACAATAATATCCCTTTTGGGGGAGGATTTTTCAATTGCCTCCCTCGGGATAAAAAAGGTTTAAAACAGATGTTTTTCTATATCACACTTTTCCTTTATCTTGCAGCTACGTCGGGATATATCTCTTATCTGATTACCCTGAAAAAGCCGATCTCCCTAATCTCAACATCTATTCTCATTGCTTCTTTCATCCTCCATGCAGCAGTAATTACCTTAAGGTATCCGGAATTGGGACATCCGCCGTTTATAGGCGTTGAGACCCTTTCCTTTCTTGCCTGGGCAATTGTGGGTATCTACCTTCTGGTTGAATGGAGATACAAGGTTTATGTCCTTGGTTCCATCGTATCTCCGATAGCGTTTATCCTCTTGCTCCTGACAGTTATTATCCCCGAAGGTGAAATCCATGTCCCTTCATACTTGAGGAGTGTCTGGTTTCCCCTGCATGTAGGATTTGCTTTTTTGGGGAATGCCATATTCTCGCTGGCGTGTGCTGCCGGTATCATGTATCTGATCCAGGAGAGGCAGGTAAAAAGGCACTACCTGGGCGGTATATACAAAAGACTTCCGTCCCTTGAAGTCCTTGATGAGATAAATGAGATGTGTCTCTTTATCGGCTTTCCGCTGATGACCTTCGGAATAACAACAGGTTTTATCTGGTCGAATGCGGTCTGGGGGACCTTCTGGAATTTGAGCCCAAGGGCCGTTTTTTCTATCATAACATGGTTTCTTTACGCCACTCTTCTTGCCGGGCGCCTGTCAGTCGGGTGGAGGGGAAGAAGGGCTGCTGTCCTTGCCATAACAGGCTTTTCAATCATGATCGCAACCTACTTTGTCATAAATATAATCTGGGGAGGACATGCCTTTAAATAACAGTGGCCGGTGGCCAGTTAACCGCTGACCACTGACTTCTGACTACTGACACTGACTACTTAATTATGAACATCATCGTTGTCGGCCTAAATCACAAGACAGCCCCTGTTGAGATAAGGGAAAAATTGTCTTTTCAGCCCGATTTGCTGGAAGAAGCTCACAAGAGGCTCCTCAAGACACCGGGTGTAACAGAAGGAATGATTCTTTCCACCTGCAACAGAGTGGAAGTGTATTCCTGCATCAACGACATTGAGAGCGGGATCATGGAGGTTAAGGGGTTTCTCTCTGCCTTTCACGGCCTTCCTCTGGAGAGGTTTGAAGAGCATCTCTTTGTCTGCTCTGCAGAGGATGCGCTGAGACATCTCTTCAGGGTCGCAGCTTCCCTTGATTCAATGGTTGTAGGGGAACCTCAGATACTTGGTCAGCTCAAGGACGCATACCAGACTTCCTGCAAGAATAAGGCTGCCGGGGTCATTCTAAACAAGCTCCTCCACAGGGCATTTTCTACAGCAAAAAGGGTAAGGACTGAGACGAAGATAGCAAGCTCCGCTGTCTCCATAAGCTATGCTGCTGTTGAACTGGCGAAAAAGATATTCGGGTCGCTTGAAGGGAAGGTTGTCATGCTGGTTGGCGCAGGAGAGATGTGCGAGCTGGCTGCCAAACACTTTATAAACAGCGGAATCAAGGATATATATGTCACAAACAGGACCTTTGAGAGAGCTGAAAAGCTGGCTGAGGAGTTTAAGGGAACGCCTGTTAATTTTAATGAGTTTCAACACACCCTTCATAAAGTAGATATAGTCCTCTCTTCTACTGGCGCAACTCACTACATTATAAAGCCGGCAGATGTCACCGAGGCACTCAAAGCAAGAAAGCAGAAGCCGATGTTTTTTATAGACATTGCGGTACCAAGGGACATCGACCCAAAGGTAAATGACATTGACAATGTCTACCTCTATGACATAGACGACATGCAGGGAGTGATAGAGGCCAACGTAAAGGGAAGGTCCAAGGAGGCTGAGAAGGCAGAGGAGATCATAGCTGAAGAGTTAATGGTCTTCATCCACTGGCTGAAGACCCTGGACCTGACCCCAACGATTGTGGGAATAAAGGAGAGGGGAGAGGATATCCGCAGAAAAGAGCTGGAAAAGGCCCTTGCACACCTTAACGGACTCTCTCCTGAACAGATAAAGGTGTTGGAGTCACTCACATCAGCTATTGTAAACAAACTCATCCACCATCCCGTTGTGGCGCTCAAGACCCATGCAAAGGGCCATTATAGGGACATGTACCTGGAGGTGGCAAGGAATATGTTTGATCTGGCAGACAAAGAAAAAGAAGAGCCTGAAGAGGCCCTGGAGGAATGATGAGAAGGGAGATCAGAATCGGAACAAGGGCAAGCGCACTTGCCCTTTGGCAGGCAAACTGGGTAAAATCTGAGCTGGAAAAGAGATGTCCCGGAATGATCGCGACTCTAACCAAGATAAAGACGACTGGAGACAAGATCCTTGATGTCCCTCTTGCTAAGGTGGGCGGGAAGGGGCTTTTTACAAAGGAGATTGAAGAAGCCCTCTTGAGGAAAGAGGTGGATATTGCTGTTCATTCCATGAAGGACGTGCCAACTGACTTCCCCGCAGGACTGCATCTTGCGTGCATAACAGAGAGGGAGGATGTCAGGGATGCCTTGATATCAAACGGCGATAAACTCAAGGAGCTTAAAGAGGGAGCCATTATAGGCACCAGCTCCCTCAGGCGCCAGACTCAACTTTGCCACTACAGGCCAGATTTAAAGATGGAGATGCTACGGGGAAATGTAGAGACGAGGATAAGGAAGCAGAAGGAGGGTCAGTACGACGCTGTCATCCTTGCCGCTGCCGGCGTTAAGAGACTGGGACTTGCCGACAACGTCTCGGAATATATATCCGTTGATATATCAATCCCTGCCATTGGCCAGGGGGCCCTTGGAATAGAGTGCAGCATAGACGATAAAGAGGTAAATGAATTAATCTCTTTCTTTAATCATTACGAAACATCTGTTTCCGTCAGGGCAGAGAGGGCCTTGCTAAAAAGGCTTGAAGGCGGCTGTCAGGTACCGATAGCTGGTTACTCCACCGTAGCGGACGGGAAGATTACCCTGAGGGGCCTTGTTGGAAGCATTGATGGTAAAAGGATAGTGAAAGATACGGTAGAAGGTAATGCAGTAGATTACGAAAGAATCGGCGCTGAGCTTGGAGAGAGGCTTCTTTCAATGGGAGGAAAGGAGATCCTTGAAGAGGTTTACGGGAGGGCGTTTTAGGTGAAGGGAATAGTTTACCTCGTTGGTGTGGGGCCCGGTGATCCTGGCCTTATCACCATCAAGGCGATAGAGAAGATTAAGGGGTCGGATGTCCTGGTATATGACTATCTGGCCAACAAGAAGTTCCTTGAATATGCAAAAGATGGCGCAGAGGTCATATACGTCGGCAAGAGGGGTGGCTGCCATACATTACCTCAGGATGAGATAAATGACGTCCTGATTCAGAAAGTCAGGGAAGGAAAGGTTGTGGCAAGGGTAAAGGGTGGAGATCCCTTTATATTTGGCCGCGGCGGAGAAGAGGCTGAGGCCTTGGCAGAAGCCGGCATCCCCTTTGAGGTTGTCCCGGGTGTTACCGCAGGGATTGCGGTTCCTGCATATGCCGGTATCCCTATAACACACCGTGACTTTACGACAACGGCAACATTTATCACAGGTCATGAAAATCCGACAAAGGCTGACTCCAACCTATACTGGGATAGGATTGCAACGGGAGTGGGGACCATAGTATTCTTCATGGGGATGGCCAACCTGGAACAGAACATGAAGAAGCTTATGGATAACGGCCGTGATCCAAAAACGCCGGTTGCTCTTATCCGATGGGGAACCACTCCTGAACAGGAAACGTTGGTAGGGACCGTGGAAGATATCGCCGAAAAGGTAAAGACTTCCAATTTTAAACCACCGGCAGTTGCAGTCGTTGGCGGGGTGGTATCATTGAGGGAAAAGTTAAGATGGTTTGATACAAGGCCTTTGTTTGGGAAGAGAATTGTGGTAACCAGAGCAAGAGAGCAGGCATCGGACTTCGCTGAGATATTGGAGAGAGAGGGGGCTTGTGTGGTCGAGTTTCCTACCATCAGGATAGTGCCCCCGGCTTCATGGGACGCCATTGACTCCGCCATAGAAAGGCTTGGCAGTTACCACTGGGCGATCTTCACAAGCGTAAATGGTGTAAAGTATTTTATTGAAAGGCTGAAGGCCACCGGCAGGGATGTAAGGGCCCTGAAGGGTATTAAGCTCTGCGCTATAGGGCCCAAGACCGCATCTGATATAGAGGAGCTGGGCCTAAGATTGGATTTTGTCCCAAAGGAATACAGGGCAGAAGGTATCTTAGAAGGGCTTGGAGATGTTAAGGGAATGAGAATACTTATTCCAAGGGCTGAGGTGGCAAGGGAAATACTTCCCGATGAGCTTGTCAGAATGGGTGCTGTTGTTGATGTTGTCACAGCCTACAAAACCGTCAGACCCGAGGGCAAGAGAGAGGATATAATGGATTTATTCAATCAGGGCAAGATCGATGCAGTCACCTTTGCCAGCTCCTCAACAGTAACCAATTTTCTGCAGATGTTTGATGAGGGAGTAGGAATAAAGTTCCTTAAGGACGTGAAAGTGGCAAGCATCGGACCTATAACTGCGGAGACTGCCAGTAAACATGGCATTAAGACAGCGATAATGCCAAAGAACTACACAATACCAGCTTTAGCTGAGGCCATCGTTGATTATTATAGAGGAGAAAACTTATGACAGAAAAACCTGTAGGGATAACGTTCGAGATAAAGCCGGAGATAGAGGGGGGAGTTTACTCTAACCTTGCAGCAGTTGTTCATTCTCCAAACGAGTTCATATTTGACTTTGCCATGGCTGTCCCGGGAAAGGACTCGGCCCCTGTAAGGGCAAGGGTTATAACATCACCTCAGCATGCCAAACAGTTCCTCATGGCCCTTCAGGAGAATGTAATCAACTACGAGAGGGTTCATGGAGAGATACAGGTTGCAAGGCCTCAGACAGAGGTAATCAGCAGGACGACGCATTAAAGAATGAAGTTGAGAGGGTGAGAAGTTAAGCCTCATCATCTTTTTTTATACAGGAGGTTTATATGTTTTTCCCGGAATATCGCCCCAGGCGGATGAGGATGAATGAGAATTTAAGGAGGATGGTAAGGGAGACCAGGCTTTCGGTAGATAACCTTATCTACCCCCTTTTTGTTACGGAGGGAGAGGGGGTTAAAAGCGAGATATCCTCCATGCCGGGGAACTATAGGCTATCCATAGACGACCTTGTCAGGGAGGTTGCAGAGGCCCAGTCCCTTGGAATCCCGGCAGTAATCCTGTTCGGCATACCTGATGAAAAGAAGAAGGACGAGATCGGTTCTGAGGCCTGGAACCCGGACGGGATAGTCCAGAGGGCAATAAGGGCCATCAAGAAAGAGGTCAAGGACGTGATTGTAATAACCGACGTCTGCATTGACGAGTTTACGACCCACGGCCACTGCGGCCTTGTGAAAGGCGACGAGATACTGAACGACCCTACATTGGAGCTTCTGGCAAAGATAGCTCTGAGCCATGCTCAGGCAGGGGCTGATATGGTGGCACCCTCGGATATGATGGATGGTAGGGTTAGGGCCATCAGGGAAACCCTTGATGACGACGGTTTTCAAAATACCCCAATCATGGCCTATTCGGTCAAATATGCCTCCGGCTATTACGGGCCATTTAGAGAGGCATGCGATTCTGCTCCAAGGTTCGGAGACAGGAGAAGCTATCAGATGGACCCTGCGAATTCAAGGGAAGGTCTGCGGGAAGCAAATCTGGACATAGAGGAAGGGGCTGATATAATCATGGTGAAACCTGCCCTTGCCTATCTAGATATTATCTACATGTTGAAACAGGAGTATGATTACCCTATTGCAGCCTACAACGTAAGCGGCGAATATTCAATGATAAAGGCTGGCGCAAAGCTCGGCTGGATAGATGGCGATCGGGTAATGATGGAGACCCTGCTTTCAATAAAAAGGGCAGGGGCGGATATGATACTGACTTATTTTGCCAAAGAAGCAGCAAAGATACTGGGGAGATAAAGACCAGCTATATATCTTAGGAACCTGAATCTTCCTGCAGCTTGTGCAGCTTTTGATCAAAGGTATAAAATGTGCGGCATCACTGGCTGGCGGCAAGGGGGAGCGCATCGGCGAAGTCCATGCCGTCGGAATACCATTGGAGGGCCATCATCATGCGGTACGGGATGGGTAGGGCAACGTTCGGAAGGCCGCACAGCTTTGTGAACGCGTTATAAATTGCTACCGAGGAGAATCCGTAAGCATGGCGCAGAACCCATTCAGTTTCGAGCATGACTGTATCGGGAATAAAAGTTTGCATGGGAACACCTTTTCGTAAGATTATTGTAAGTCATGTTACAATGAGGCTTGCTATTCATCGTAAAGGTTTTGGAACCGCTTGTCTAAAACAGGTTGTAAATCCGGGACTGGCTCTTGCCTAAAATCCCCTGGCCCTCCTGGAAGAGGAAGCAATTCTCATCGCCTCTCTGTATTTGGTAACAGTTCTCCTCGCGATCTCTATTCCAGACCTCTTTAACAAATCCATTATGCATTCATCGCTATACGGTTTCTTGGGGTCTTCTCCCTCTATGATCCTCTTTATCATGTCCTTCACGCTTCCAGAGGCGGCAGACTCTCCATTTGAACAGTTTAAACCACCTCCAAAGAAATATTTCAGCTCAAATATCCCCTGTGGCGTATAGACATACTTGTTTGTAGTTACCCTGCTTATGGTGGAGTCATGCATACCTATATCTTCAGCCACATCACGAAGCACCATGGGCCTCAGATACATAATACCCTTATCCAGAAACTCCTTCTGAAACTTGACTATGCTCTCAGTAGCCTTGCATATAGTCCTCTGCCTCTGTAGTATGCTTTTTATGAACCATGAGGCGGACCTCGCCTTATCCTGGATATATTCCTTTGATGCAGCGCCCTTTTCCATGCCGTTGAGTGAATTTTTATAGAACTCATTCAACTTCAGCCTTGGGATACCGCCTTCGTTCGGCATAACCACATATTCCTGGCCGACTTTAAACACATAGACATCAGGGATTATATAAGTGGCAGGTTCCTGCTGAAATGGACGTCCAGGCTTAGGCTCTAAAGCTGAGACGGCCTTAACTGTCAGCATTACATCTTCCATCGTGGCATCCAACGCCTTGGCCAGTCCTTTATAATCCCTCTTTTCCAGGAACGAAAGACAGTCGGAGACTACCTTTTCTATAAGTGGGTTTCCTGTACCGAGCGCCCTGATCTGTAAAAGGAGACACTCCTTCAGATCTCTGGCCCCTACGCCGGGAGGATCAAAACCCTGGACAACGTCAGTTAACACATTTTCGACATCATCCCTATCAACCTTAAGAGAATCGGCTATTTCCTGAGTAGAAGACTCCAGGTATCCATCCTCATTTATATTCCCTATAAGGGCCTCGCCTACCTCTAACGTCTTATTGTCAATATCAGAGAGTCCAAGCTGCCATAGCAGGTGTTCCGAGAGGGTGGTTTTGTGCGGTGTAAAGCTCTCAAACCCTGCCTCGCCGTCTTTGTCTCTATAAGTAGTTGACACAGGTTTATCAAACTCGCTTGCGCTCAGGTAGCTGTCCCAGTCCTCCTCGGAAAGGCGTTCCTCAACCGGCGCCTCTTCTTCTTCCCTGGCCTCCGTGTCTTCTTCAAGCAGGGGATTTTCTTCAAGCTCATGCTGAATTGCCTCCACCAGCTCAAGCTTTGAGAGTTGGAGCATCTTTATGGCCTGCTGAAGCTGGGGCGTCATAACAAGTTGCTGTGCCAGTTTATGATAGAGTCTTGTTTCTAAGGCCATAGAATTTCCTAATCAATGTGCAAAGTGCAAATTGAAAAATGTAAAGTTTATATGCTCTCTTAATTTAGTCATTTTGACTTTTGCGTTTTGCAATTTGCATTTTGCAATTCGCTAAAGCCTGAACTTCTCACCGAGATAAACCCGTCGCGCCCTTTCGCTATTGGCAATCTCTTCAGGGGATCCGGCCTCTATGATCTTTCCCTCGCTCAGTATGTATGCCCTGTCGCATATCCCAAGGGTTTCCCTTACGTTGTGGTCAGTAATCAATACACCTATCCCTTTGGACTTAAGATGCGTTATAAGACCCTGTATGTCAATAACCGCTATAGGGTCTATCCCCGCGAACGGTTCGTCCAGAAGTATAAAAGAAGGCGATATGACCAGGGCCCTCGCAATCTCAACCCTCCTCCTCTCCCCTCCTGAGAGTGAGTAGGCCCGACTGTCAGCGAGATGGGAAATTCCAAGCTCCCCCATTAAGACAGAAAGTTTCTCTTCCCTTTCCTCCCTCGTAATGGGGATGGTCTCCAGTATAGCCAGTATATTTTCACTTACAGTGAGCTTCCTGAATACCGACGCCTCCTGCGGCAGATAGGCAATACCCCTTCTTGCCCTTATATACATGGGAAGGTTGGTGACGTCATCCTCTCCGAGGAGTATCGAGCCGTTGTCAGGTCTTGTAAGCCCGACAACCATGTAAAAACTGGTAGTTTTCCCAGCCCCGTTTGGTCCCAGGAGGCCCACAACCTCTCCAGCTTTCAGGTGAAGGCTCACTCCGTCCACCACCCTCCTTCCCCTGAAGGCCTTAGTTAGACCCTTTGCCTGTAGGATCTTCAAAGGTCCCCTCCTTCCTGGGATGGATTACAGCCTTGGTCCCACCTTCAACAGTGGTCCTGTCCTCATCAAGAAAATATATAATCTTCTCACCGGATACTATGTCCTTTCCCTGCCAGACCTTTGGGCTCCCTGTAAGAACTATCTTTCTCTCTGTGTTAAGAAAAAGAGCGCTGTCAGCCACTGCAATCTTGTCCTGCTGCGTTATCCTGACATTCCCTGTGGCCACTACCTCTCTAAGTTCTTTGCCGTCGTCTGTATAAGTGGCAGTAAGCTCATTGGATGTTATCGTCATATCTTTTTGCCTTGCAACCACATTCCCCCTGAAGGTTACCTTGTTTGCCTTAGTTTCTGCCTCCATACTGTCAGATGTGATATTAATCGGCTGTTTACTCCCTTCCGTCGCAAACAGTAAGGATGGAAGGAAGAGCAAAATTAAAAATACGAAGTTGAGAAGTTGAGAGGATAAGAGGTTACGCAATTTCTGAGATTTCACCGTTTCCCCCATTCACCGGTCGATAGAACCGCCTTCACACCCTTTTTTACAAAAATCCGGTCCCGCTCGATATCTGCCACCATTCCCACACCTTCCATATCGATACCTCTGCCCTTCAAGAAAACCTTAGATTCAGTAACAATGATCTTTTTCTCTGAATAATACCGTAGTAAATCCGACCTCAAGGTATATCCATCACTGCTGACTATGCTGACATCCCCTGAAACAGCAAGATCATTGGTATTGTTGAACACCTCTCCCTTGCTCCCTGTCAGTTCAATCCTTTTGTCTCCGTTGCCGAAGAAAACCACTTTAGGGGCATCAAGGCGGGTCACTCCCTCTTCCCTGAAAAAATCAGCCGATCTTGCCTTCAATTCCCACTCCATCTTCCCGGCTAGAGCCCTAGTTAAATGGACACCCTCTATTTTTAGGTCTGGTATTATCCTGGGAAGATTATAAGAGGCGCCCTTCCTTCCCATCCACAGGTATAAGAATCCAGCCACTGTAATCGAAACAAGGAATATGAGGGATATTACAAGATACTTAAATACCTTAAATAGCGGGGTCGACATACAAAAACTATACCAAACAATTTTATTGAAGTAAAGTTCATTTCCGATACCTTGATGTCGCGTCTTCCCACTTACCCTGGGCCTTGAGTATAAGTTCACACACCTCTCTTACAGCGCCCCTTCCTCCAGGCCTCTCCGTCACATAATCTACAGATCTTTTTAACTCTTCACTGGCATCAGCAACAGATATCGATAAACCGGACCGACTCATAATAGGCATATCTACTAAATCATCTCCAACATAGCAAACCTCTTCACCTTTGAATCCTTTTTCCCTCAGTATCCCTTCAAATACAGGGAGCTTATCCTTTGCGCCCTGATAGACCATATCTATCCCGAGGTCTCTGGCCCTGTGCAGAACAACCCTTGATTCTCTTCCTGTCAGCAAGGCAACACCCACTCCGCTTCTTATAAGCATCCTTATCCCATGACCATCCTTTACATCAAAGGCCTTCACCTCTTCGCCGCTGTCAGCAAAGACAACCCGGCCATCTGTCATGACGCCGTCTACGTCCAGCAATAATAACCTTATTGCCTTAGCCTTTTTCTCTACCTCTATCACTCCCTCTGCCTCCTTGACTTTCTCACCGGCGTATCTATCTATAATTCTCTGAACAATATTGGTTGTGGCTGCGCCCTCGATCACAGAAACCCTTATAACCCCGCCTCCTTCAGCCTCCACTACCTCCTTGCCGATAATGGAATCTACCGCCCAGTCTCCTCCCTTAACAAGAAAATCCGGTTTCAGATAGGTTATCAACTTAAGCGGGTCAAGTTCAGAGAATATAGTCACATAGTCGACACATCCGAGGGCTGCCAGAACCTCAGCCCTCTGGTCTTCATGGATTATCGGCCTGCTGTCCCCCTTTAATGCCCTTACCGAAGAGTCACTGTTAACTGCGACAATAAAGATGTCCCCATATTTCTTGGCCTCCTGCAGATACCTTGTATGGCCAACATGTATCAAGTCAAAGCAGCCGTTGGTAAATACGACCTTCCCGCCGGACTTCTTTGTCTTGTCCACAATCTCTTTCAACTCGTCCCAGCTCTTTATCTTCTCTATCATACGTTTGATTTTAGATTCTATGGAAGGCCTTTGTCAACAGGGCAAACGCATTTAAACTTCACGTCCACAAAGGATTTTGCTCAGATAGTCA
>CAKKSC010000056.1 GCA_919902985.1 Desulfuromonadales bacterium
ATGACTATCTGAGCAAAATCCTTTGTGGGCGTGAAGTTTAAATGCGTTTGCCCTGTATGTAACGCCTCAAGTTCTTGCATTGCCCCACCCTCACCCTGCCCTCTACCCACGGGGCAGAAATCCCTGAAGGAGAGAGTTGTTCCCCCCCTCAGGGGGAGGATTTAAGGTGGGGATGGGGTTAGAATGCGCTACTACTAATACCATTATAAATATGTTCCGCATGGATAGTTGACATCCCCTCTGCTTTTGAATATAGTTTATAACCTACGGAGGGGACATGAAGAAATTTATTTTAGCCTTATTAATGATCGTCACGGTCTCAGCCTCTGCCTTTGCGGCTGGATGGGATGGGGTAAAAAAATACACGTTGGACAACGGCCTGAAGGTCCTTCTAATGGAGGAACATAAGGCCCCTGTGGCAACATTCCAGATATGGTACAGGGTTGGTTCAAGAAATGAAATGCCTGGGAACACCGGAATGAGCCATCTCCTGGAACATATGATGTTCAAAGGGACAAAGAAATACGGTCCGAAGACATTCTCCCAGACGGTGCAGAGAAACGGCGGTAATGACAACGCATTTACCAGCAAGGAGTATACCGCTTACTTCGAGACCTTTTCATCCGACCGCATATGGCTTTCACTGGATATGGAGTCGGACAGGATGAGGGGGCTCCTCCTTGACCCGAAGGAATTTTCATCAGAAAGGGACGTGGTAAAGGAGGAAAGGAGGCTGAACCATGAGGACGACCCGGAATCAGCACTTTTTGAAAAGATGATGGAGGTGGCATTCCTGAACCACCCTTACAGAATACCTACGATAGGATGGATGAACGACCTGACAAATATGAAGGTTGAAGACCTGAAGGTCCATTACGACACCTACTATGTCCCGAACAATGCCACCATTGTTGTAGTCGGCGACTTTGACTCCGAAAAAATGCTTAGTGAAATAAAAAAACAGTTTGGAAGCATCCCCAAAGGGGCCGAACCCAGGAAGGTAACAATAGAAGAACCGTTACAGAAAGGTGAGAGGAGGCTTTTTTTTAAAAAGGAGGCTGAGCTTCCAGTTCTTGTCGCAGGGTATCATGTCCCTGCATTGACACACAAGGACTCATATCCTCTCTCTGTATTAGAGCTTGTCCTCTCCGCCGGCAAGAGTTCCAGGCTCTATAAATCCCTTGTATACGAGAAGCAGATGGCATTATATGCAGGAGGGGACTACTCCATGGTAAGCACTGATCCGAGCATGTTCTATCTTTACGCGGCATCCATGCCTGGGAAACCACTTGAAGAGCTTGAAAAGGCCATTTATGCAGAGATAGATAAATTCAAGACCGAGCCGGTATCTGAAAAAGAACTTACTAAGGCAAAGAACCAGATAGAGTCATCCTTCATCATGGGGCAGGACTCCAACTTTAACAGGGCTATGCTTCTTGGGCAGTATGAGACCGTAGCCTCATGGAAGCTGCTGGAAAAATATGTCGATGAGATCAGAAAGGTCACGGCAGAGGATGTGATGAGGGTTGCAAAACAGTACTTCTATGAGGACAACAGGACAGTTGGAATACTGGTTCCTGTCAAGGAAGAGGCGAAGAAGTAATCCGTCCATCAGGATTCTTCAGGAGGGAAGCATGTCAAGCGATTTCAAAGAGGTCGAACCAGGCCTGATCACAGATAACGCATTCAAACTCATAGGAACAGACTGGATGCTGATAACAGCGGGAACCCCGCAGGATTTCAACACCATGACTGCAAACTGGGGAGGGCTCGGTTACCTATGGAATAAAAATGTCTGCTTCTGCTTTATAAGGCCCCAGCGCCACACTTACGGCTTTGTGGAAAAGGCCGACACATTCACACTATCTTTTTTTGAGGAGAAATACAGAGACATCCTCAATTTCTGCGGTGCGAAGTCGGGGAGAGAAGTAAATAAGGTCAAAGAGACCGCTCTTGTCCCTGTCCACAGCACCTCAGGTGGCATATATTTTGATCAGGCACGCCTCGTCCTTGAATGCAGGAAGATATATTCCCAGGATATAGATGGTAAGAACTTCCTTGACCAGAAGATACAGACCTTTTATCCCAACAAGGATTACCATCGGATGTATATCGGCGAAGTGGTCAGGTGCCTTGTAAGATAAGGCACCGGGCCACAGGGAATTTTTCATTGCATTTTCGGCATATCCCCGCTGCCCTCTTGTGCCGAATTCAGTGCCGCATACGGGGCATTTTAGGGGGATGATTTTCATTGGTTTGAAAAGTAGCACTGCAAAGAAATCCGGTCTTCTTAACGCCCCCTGACCACCTCTTAGAAGAAGAGGGGGAATAAGGAAATTGGCCCCCCACCCCAACCCTCTATTCGGTGCAAGAGAATATTGAGGTTAAACAGGGAGGAAACGAAAGCACAAGAATTTAGCCTGATATCAGTCTATGAATTTACAACTATCCTGTCAAGTTATTACGGACATGGAGTTTGAACTTACTATAACCGAAGAGACGACTTATTTAGGAGAGAATCTTGTTTATTCACTGAGGACTTTTTAACAGCTCATTTGCCTTCTCAAAGGCCTCCTGGGCCTCTTTCTCCTTCCCCATCTTCTCATACACCTTTCCGAGGGTGTCGTAGTAGTATCCGACATGGGGTGAGTTGGTAAAAGTCGCCTCTCTGGCCAGCCTCTCAGCTTCCTCAAGCCTTCCGGTGAACAGATAAAGCATGGCGGTGTTGTTCAGGAGGGCGCCGTTCTTAGGCTCTATCTTCATCGCCTTTTTATAATATCTCTCCGCCTTATCGTAACTCCCCTTCTGCAGATGGCTGTTCCCGATGGCAATTAAGGCCTTCATGTTCCTGGAGTCCATCTTTATGGCTTCTTCCCCTTCCCTTACGGCAAGGTCGTATTCGCCTTTCTCCTCATAGATGGAGGCAAGGTCTGCGTGTTCCTGCGCCTTCAGGGGGTCGTTGAGTATAACTATATGCGGCAGGGAGGCGCAACCGGTAAAGGCAATGCAAAGTGCAAAGCGCAAAACGTAAATTGCAAAGTGGCCTTTAACATTTTGACTTTTGCATTTTGACTTTTGCATTTTGACTTACTCCTTTGGCAATATTAGAAGTGTCCAGAATCCGGTCTTTCCCCAGCTCTTCAATAGCTTATCATAACGCATGAAGACCTCCTTGTCCTTTCCGGAATGGGCGAGAATACCTTCTTTATTGTATCCTACCACGACAATGTAGTGCCCTTCTGGGAAAATCTTATATCCGATATCCAGATAAAGTATTAATGGACGGGCCTGGTCAATCTCCACCTGGATGTCTTCTATGCTTCCCTTATAAGAAACCGCTTTGAAGCCCGACTTTTTGGCGTAGTTTATCATATCTACGGTGATACTCCCTTTTATCTGTGGGTTAAATACCTCTCTTGCCACCTCATCCTGATTTACCTTATGTCCCCAGTAGTTGAGGACGCTTGCCAGGGAGGACGGGCCGCAATAATTCTCTTCCTGTGGAAAAGATGGGACACCTTGAATATAGCGTCCCCCTCCTTTGAACTGATACTCGTAGTAATAAAACGGTGGGGAGCAACCGAATAGGATTAGAGATATTGCTAAAATTAACCTGAACATGGAAGGGCTGAAGCTCCTTACGTCTTTACAGTTAACAAAATAGATAGGCCCCGCATAACGGGGCCTATCAGGATGGGACAGTGGTCATGGTTACTTTTTAATTATAATCTTGTGGCCGCTGACCTGAAGTATGACAACAACAAGCAGGACAATAATAAGGAGCGAAATAATAATTCCGAGCCCATCGCCGCCGCCGTCAAGCTGGTCCACATTGGTTGCCAGGGTGTGGAGGTCATCATTTGAAAAGGTTGCAACCTTCGCCTTTACCTCTTCCAGGCTGAATCCGAGGTCTGTGAGTCTCTGGGCAACAACCTTTGACTCAAGGGCCGCCTGAACCTTAATTATATCGGCCTGCCTTTCCCCATCCGCCGCCATCTGCGAAGGAATCAGGCCTGCATCTGCATTCCTCGGGGCAGAAGATATCAGCATCATGGCCATGGCCAGGTACCATACCAGCTGACGGCTGAATAAGGCCTTTCTAAGTTTCTGCATTTAATTTACCTCCTTTTTTATAACAGTCGACTGCCGACTATTTACACCTTAACATTCCCTACTTCGTTCATCAGTCTCTTTACAGTAGGGAAGGAATCTATGTTTGTATGAGGAAGAAAGAGCGCCGACATATACTCGTCCATGAAAGGCCTGCATACCGAGAGTTCAAGGTATGTCATCTTCTTCGCAATCTCCTCGGCCTCTTCCCTTAGCTTGTCTGAGAGAAGGACCAGGTAGGCCCCTGTAACAGACGTATTGCCTAAGAATTCAAACTTATCAAGAGGCATGTCAGGGAGCATCCCTATGGTTATGGCCCTCTCAACATCTATATATCTGCCGAAACCGCCTGCAATGTAAAGCTTGGCAATATCGTTAAATGTCATACCCACTTCGCCAAGAAGGGTGGTAAAACCTGCGTAAATGGCCCCCTTTGCTCGAATCAGGTTGTCTATGTCGACCTCCGTCAGGGTTATCTCCTTGTCTATACCGCTCTCCACCCTCCAGGCCAGGACGTATTCCATTCCGTTCTCTCCACGCCTCATTCTATGGGTATCAAGCCCATCCCTGAATTTCCCCTTCTGGTCTATTACGCCCGTGAGATACATCTCCGCCAGGGCGTCAATCATCCCTGACCCGCATATACCTATCGGTTTTACATTCCCTATGATCCCGCATTTAGCCTCAAAGGTGACGGGATTTATGTCAACCTTTTCTATGGCCCCTTCCATGGCCCTCATCCCGAACTTTATGCCGCTCCCCTCAAAGCAGGGCCCTGCTGAGCAGGCACAGGTCATCATCCAATCCCTGTTGCCAAGGACTATCTCCCCGTTGGTGCCGACATCTATAAAAAGGTATGTCTCCTCCTTCGTATATATCCTTGATGTGAGAACCCCTGACACTATATCTCCACCCACGTAGCTTGCCACATTCGGAAAGGAATATAGAGGCGCGGTATCCTGGATGTTGATCCCCAGGTTCCTGGCCCTTATAACCGGGAATAGAGAAACAGCCGGGACATAAGGCTCAAGTCTTATCGATTCAGGGTTTATCCCATAGAAGAGATGGGTCATTGTTGTGTTCCCAGCCGCTACCATCTTGTCTATCAGGTTTATATCTATGGCGTGCTTCTTTGCGACACCGGTCAGGAGGTGGTTAATGTTGTCAACAACCAGCCTCTGAAGCTCATCGAGGCCGTCCATCTCTGTAGCATATACTATCCTTGATATGACGTCATCGCCGCACCTGGCCTGGGCGTTATAGGAAGCTGCCGAATCGATGATCTCTCCGGTGATGAGGTTTACCAGATAGACAACAACGCTTGTAGTCCCTATGTCCACCGCAGCGCCGTACCTGATCCCGCACATCTCCTTAGACTCTATGTCCAGAACCTCGAGGGCCGTGCCACTCTGGTAAAGTGTCACAGTCACATCCCAGCCCTCGTCCCGCAGCATCTTTCCCAGTTTTCTTAAAACTGGAAGTCCGCAGTAGAAGTGATCTGTATTAAATCCGATAATAGAAAGCTCCCTCTTCAGGCGTTCAAGGTCCGCGACATGATCGTCAATGCTTGGAGGGACAAGCTTCAGACATATCTTTTTTGTCCTTGGCCGGACCTCTCCTGCCAATTCCATAAACAGCCTGTGGAGTTCCTCCTTCTTTGCCCCTGTGGCAATCTTCTCACCGGGCCTGATCTGGGACTCGATGGGGACCTCAACGACCATGTCGCCCCTGGGCCTTATCTGACAGCCAAGGAGGAAGCCCTTCCCCTTATTTTCCTCGCTCAACTGAGGAGTGGACCGGGTATCGTAATCCCCTTCCTTGACCCGTACAAGGCACTTGCCGCAAGTCCCCTTGCCTCCGCAAGGAGCATTGATATGCGCTCCTGCCATGATAGATGCCTTGAGAAGAGTAGTTTCGGCATCGATCTCTACAGACTTGTCGTATGGAAGAAACCTTATATTGAACTTACCCATGAGAACCGCTCCTGACAATCAATCTGAGGCCTGATATATAGCATGGAAATACGGTCTTTTACAATAAAAAAATGACGTAATAATTTTCCATTGACTCCTTCAATTAATTATCATACTTTTCTTTCTTATGGCTCTTAACAAAAAGCATATCATAAGCTGGTGCCTCTTTGACTTTGCCAATTCAAGCTATTCCGCAGCCATTGCGGCAGTGATCTTCCCCGTCTATTATTCAAATGTGATCGTCGGGAACCAGGGAGGAAGGGGCGACCTCTGGTGGGGAAGGGCCATATCCCTTAGCATGATCATTGTAGCCCTCAGCTCTCCATTCCTCGGCGGGATCGCAGATTACGCAGGGAAGAGGAAGAGGTTCCTTTTCATCTATACATACCTCTGCATACTCTCGGTTGCATCTTTTTCCCTCCTTGCAAAAGGTCTGGTAATTCAGGGATTTCTGATGATAGTCCTGGCCAATATAGGGCTTGAAGGAGGCCTTGTCTTCTACAATGCGTTCCTCCCTGAGATCGCCCCGCAGGACCACCAGGGGCGGGTATCCTCATGGGGGTTCGGGACCGGTTATGCAGGTTCTATCCTGTCCCTTCTGATCACCATACCCCTTGTCAAGGGCGGGCACTTCAGCCTCACATGGCTGACGGTTTCGGGATTATTCGCTGCGTTCTCCGTACCGGCCTTTCTATTTCTTCCACAGGACAGGAAAACGGATATATCTCTCCTTGACGCATCCTCCCGAGGGTTAAGATACGCCATACACAGCCTGAAAGAGATCTGGGGGAGGAGGGAGCAGAGGAAGTTCCTTCTGTCATACCTGATATACGAGGACGGGGTAAACACAGTGATCGTCTTTTCAAGTATCTTTGCAGCAACTACGTTGGGATTCAAGCCCCAGGAGCTGATATTCCTGTATATCGTAGTGCAGGTGACGGCAATGGGCGGCGCCTTTCTTATGGCGAAGCCAACCGACTTATGGGGACCAAAGAAGGTGGTGCGGTTGTCTCTCCTGCTCTGGACGTCCGTCTCGGTCCTGGCATACTTCGTCCAGACCAAGAACCAGTTCTGGGGGATAGCAGTCATAGCAGGCCTGGGCCTCGGCTCCGTGCAGGCTGCCACAAGGACATTTTATGCCCAGTTCATCCCCGAAGGGCGCGAAAGCGACTACTTCGGCGTATACTCCATGGTAGGGAAGTCGTCCGCAGTCATCGGCCCACTGGTCTTCGGCGAGGTTTCAGCAGCCTTCGGAAGCCAGAAGCCCGCCATTCTTTCAGTCGCCTCCTTCTTCCTTGTGGGGATGGTAATGCTCCATTTTGTCAAGGGCGGCGGGCCGAACATTGTTACAGAGACAGGGAGGCGAATTGTCAGGGATATTTGACAGGTTTTCAGAGACCGCAAAGAGGTTCGAGAACCTCCCTTCGCTTCAGATGAAGAGGGAGGATGGTCTGAGGAGTTTTACCTTCAAAGAGAGCTCTCAAAGGGTAGTTGGCATAGGCTACTATCTCTCAAGCATTGGAATAATAAAGGGGGACAGGGTAGCCATATTTTCAGAGAACTGTCCCGAATGGGGGATGGCTTACCTCGGGATAGTCTCTACAGGGGCTGTCGCTGTCCCTCTGGACGCCCAGTATACAAAGGATGAGGTAAAGAACCTTTTAAAAGACTCTGAAAGCAGGGCCATCTTCACATCCAGGGAGCTTCTGCCTGCGGCTAAAAAGGCCTCTGAAGGGCTTAATATAAAGATAATACGGCTTGATGAGCCTTTGCCAGAAAATCCCCACACGCCCCCCTTTCCTGAATCTGGGATTATCGTAAAGGATGACGACCTGGCCTCTCTCCTGTATACATCCGGCACAACAGGGGTCCCGAAAGGGGTGATGCTTACCCACGGGAACCTCCTGTCAAATGCCGACTCCATTATAGAGAGCGGGATAGTCGCCCAGGATGACCATGTCCTCGGCATCCTGCCGCTCCACCATTCGTATCCTTTCATGGTCTGCTTCCTTGTCCCTATCCTTGCAGGCGGCAGGATCACATACCTAAATTCCCTTAGGGGGCCGGATATCGTAAAGACGATCAGGGAGGAAGGGATAACCATTTTGGTTGGAGTCCCCCAGCTGTTTGCACTTATGAGAAAAAGTATCCTTGGGAAGATGAACGCGATGTCAGGACTCACTGGAGTTATCACCAGGGGATTGTTTGTTGTTTCAAGGGAGGGAAGAAAGAGGGCCGGGATAAATATCGGGAAGGTGGTATTTAAAAAGGTACACAGGGAATTCGGCAGTACATTTCGCTTCTTCGCCAGCGGCGGCGCAAGGCTTGATTCTGCCGTTGCATATGACATGGAGGGGTTCGGGTTTACAATATTCGAGGGTTATGGCCTGACAGAGACATCCCCTGTTGACACCTTCAACCTGCCTGGGAGAAAGAAGTTAGGCTCCGTGGGAAAAGTAATTAATCAGGTTGAGGTAAGGATAGAGAATGCAGACAAATCAGCGGTTGGTGAGGTATTAATAAAAGGCCCCAACGTCATGAAGGGGTATTACAAGAGGCCTGAAGCCACGGCTGAGGTAATAAAGGACGGGTGGTTCCATTCGGGAGACCTGGGGTACTTGGATAAAGAAGGCTTCCTCTTTATTACAGGAAGGAGCAAGGAGGTCATAGTCCTCAGTTCCGGGAAGAATATATACCCTGAAGATGTAGAGAGCCACTACCTGCAGAGCCCTTATATAAAGGAGATATGTGTAATAGGGATCCCTGACCCGGACCATCCTGGGAGCTTCAGAGGGATCAAGGCCCTGATCTTTCCAAATCTGGAAAAGTTGTCGGCTGACGGCATTGCCAATATCAGTGAGCAGATAAGATGGCAGATAGAGAAGTTTTCAGCCTCCCTTCCGTCATATAAAAGGATCTCCGGATTCAGCATATTAAAGGAGCCCCTTCCAAGGACCCACCTTGGAAAGATAAGGAGGTTCATGGTAAGGGATACTGAATTGGCTGGCATCCCGGAGGAGCCGCCCATCTCCGATGAAGACCAGAGGCTCATGGAAAGCGATACGGCAAAGGTAGCACTGCACGCCCTTGCGTCAATAACAGATAAAAGGATCTCAGTAAACTCCAACCTGGAACTGGACCTTGGCATAGACTCCCTCGGAAGGGTGGAACTCATGGTGGCTCTGGAAAACGCCCTCGGCGTATCAATACCTCAGACATTTCCGTCAGAGGTCACGACTGTAAGAGATGTCATCCTCAAGACCGCTGAATATACAGTCGGGGCTTCCGGAGTAGAGGCCCTCAAGAGGCCTGTATCCTGGAGTGACATCCTCCAAAAATCTCCGTCTGAGGAGATGATAGAGAGGATAGGGCTAAAGAGAAGCGTTATAAGCAATGCCTCAGTCAAGGCTGCCGCATGGTCCTATTATCTCCTGGCCCGTCTATTCCTGCGCTTAGAGATACGGGGGATTGAGAACGTTCCGCCAGTTGGGGGTTGCATCGTCGCCCCAAACCACGCAAGCTATATAGACGGCTTCCTGATCGGGGGCGTCCTCAGAAATAGACTGCCAATGCTGTTTGCCGTTGGTTTCCGGGGCCTTTTCCAGGGGCCTTTGATGTCAAGGGCTGCCAGGTGGGGGCATATCATGCGCATAGATGCGGACTCTGGCCTCTCCGAATCCCTCCAAGTATCCGCTTATATCCTGAGAAAAGGGGCTGCCCTCTGCATCTTCCCGGAGGGGGGAAGGTCTGTAGACGGACGTATTCTGCCGTTCAAGAAAGGTGTCGGGATCCTGGCATCGGTGCTGAACGTCGCAATAATACCGACTTACATAGAAGGGACATTGGATGTCCTGCCAAGAGGGGCATGGATTCCGAGGCTGAAAAAAGTCACAGTCACCTTCGGGCAGCCTTTAACCACAGAGGATATCCAAGGACTTGACTATCAACAGATTGCAGACAGGCTAAGGGAGAGGGTTGTTTCGTTATCTGCCCCCTCTTCCCGCTGATATCGAGGAACGTTATACCTTTTGTCTTTTCAACTCACCCGATTTTTTCACAAGCTCCTGCCTTGTCTTTTCCCTGTATGCCTCCAGTTTTCCGGCTATCTCAGGATACTTTATAGACAGTATGGAGCATGCCAGGTAGGCGGCGTTCTTTGCCCCATCTATGGCGACAGTAGCAACAGGGATCCCTGCCGGCATCTGGACCGTTGAATACAAAGCATCCACGCCATTCAATGCGCCTGATTTTAGAGGCACTCCAATTACCGGAATAGTTGTGTGCGAGGCTATGACCCCGGCAAGATGGGCCGCCATCCCTGCACCTGCAATTATCACTTCTATACCTCTGCCTCTTGCGCCCTTGGCATACTCTGCTGTTTTTTCAGGAAGCCTGTGCGCAGATGATATATCCATCTCATATCCGATACCCATCTCCTTCAACACCTCAGCAGCCTTTTCCATGACAGTCAGATCGCTGTCGCTTCCCATGATTATGCCAACCTTTGTCTTATTCATCTTTATCTCCTTTATACACTATCTTTTCAAAGGAGTCACTGACTGGGTTATAAGAGTGCACGTGTCCAGTACCTATGTCGTAATACCATCCATGAAGATGTAGTCCCCCACTGTTCAGCCTTTCCGCCACAAAAGGATACGTCTCAATATTGCGGAGCTGAAAAAGGATGTTCTCCTCCTCAGTGACCTTCTGCCTCTTGGCGCCTTCAAGGTGCTTGTAATATTTATTTATCGTCTCTGCCACAGGAGAGCATATCTTGAGCCATTCCTTCAGATAGGGCATCTCCGCAAACTTGTCCTCCTCCATGTGAAGGGCTGCCACAGCCCCGCAGTTGGAATGACCGCACAGGATTATGTCCTTTACGGCAAGCACAAGGACTGCAAACTCTATGGCAGCAATGGCGCTGCTCTTCCCCCTGCCTGCATTATACGGCGGCACGATGTTTCCGACATTCCTTACTATGAAAAGTTCTCCTGGAAGACTCTGTGTGACCAGATTGGGGTCTACCCTGGAGTCGGCGCATGTGATAAAAAGCACCTCCGGTTCCTGGTTGTGGGAGAGACCCTTAAAAAAGTCTTCCTCTTTAGTAAAATACGATTCACGAAATTTATGAATACCTTTATAAAGTTTTTCCATTTATCTTAACAGCACCCTACCCTTTTAATTTAGTTTTGAAATACTCGATCGTAAGTCTTAACCCCTCATCAATGGAGACCCTGGGGTTCCATCCCAGCTTTTCCTGCGCCAGGGTTATGTCAGGCTGCCTCTGCTTCGGGTCATCCTGAGGCAAAGGTTTAAACGATACTCTCGATTTTGAGTCTGTCATTGCTATGATCTTTTCAGCAAACTCAAGGATCGTATGTTCATGAGGGTTTCCGATGTTGACGGGGCCGATGAAGTCAGGCTGATTCATCATCCTTATTAAGCCGTCAACAAGGTCGGAGACGTAGCAGAATGAGCGGGTCTGGTCCCCTTTGCCGTATACAGTTATATCTTCACCCTTCAACGCCTGCACTATGAAGTTGGACACTACCCGTCCGTCATTGAGGGCCATCCTTGGGCCGTAAGTGTTGAAAATCCTTAGTATCCTTATCTCAACGTTGTTCTGCCTGTAATAGTCCATCATCAGGGTCTCAGCAACCCTCTTCCCTTCGTCGTAGCAGCTCCTTGGCCCTATAGGGTTCACATTCCCCCAGTAATCCTCCTTCTGCGGGTGAACAGTAGGGTCACCGTACACCTCTGAAGTTGACGCCTGGAGTATCCTGGCCCTTACCCTCTTGGCAAGCCCAAGCATATTTATGGTCCCCATGACATTTGTCTTTGTAGTCTTTACAGGGTTGTACTGATAGTGGATAGGGGATGCAGGGGAGGCCAGGTTGTATATCTGATCCACCTCTAAAAGGATCGGCTCAATAATATCGTGACGTATTAGCTCAAATTTTTTATCGTCCATAAGGTGGATAATATTGTCCTTAGAACCTGTGAAGAAGTTGTCGAGACAGACAACCTCATTCCCTTCATTCAAAAGCCTCTCGCATAAGTGGGAGCCTATGAATCCTGCACCTCCGGTGACCAGTATCCTTGACATTGTTTACCTCTTTGCAGTATGTAGTATGGTATCTTAAGATAACGTCCTGTTACTGTTAAAACCGATTACAGTGTAGGCATATGCGCCGGATTTGTCAAGAAGCGGATTAATTTGGTTGGAACTCCCTGAGAGTCAAGGGTTTCGTGGACAGGTCATGCTATGTAAGCGCATCTTCTTCCCCTAATAGCCACTAAATCCTTACTCATCGAGGCTCAAGGACATTATTTTGATTTCAATGTGGCCATTTTATAACAAAAGTCTTAATACTTTCTGATGAAGAAAAATAGACTTATGCTCGATTGCTATTATTTATAGGGAGGGTAAAATTATCTGAAACGATAGATATATTTGCCCACCCTCTCCCTGAGGGCGAGGGGAGGGTTGGGGTGGGGATGGGTAAATGGTTTAAGTGAACAGTATTGCGTTTTAAGGAGCAAAACAATGAAAAAGATCAGGTTGTTTATTTTTATTGCCCTCTG
>CAKKSC010000057.1 GCA_919902985.1 Desulfuromonadales bacterium
AAAATGAAGGACTGGAGCTGCTTTATCAATTTTCAACTAAAAAAGGGATTGACTCTTCAGAACAACTGACCCGTTGTTTGCATCCCTGTCGCTGTTTGTCTTATAATCTTTCGGCGGATTCATTACATCAACCGATACGGAGTTAATAGAAAGGCGGTCCCCGTTTCCAACCTTTTTCTGAATCCCTCCGCTTTCTCTCACTGCCCTTTTGAACTCTATATAACCCTCGCTTTTTTCTTCGACCCCGCTTTCCCATACCTCCCCGATATTGAAGTTTCTCAGGATGAACGGCAGGCCTCCGTAATGGTCAGAGTTCGGATGGCTTAAGACCATATAGTCAATCCTTCCAATCTTCTTATGCCAGAGGAAGGGAGCTAAAACCCGTTCTCCAATGTCAAAGTCACTCATAGGAAGCCCTCCTCCGTCTATGAGCATCCTTTTTCCTCCTGGAAACTCTACAAGGGCTGACTCCCCCTGCCCGACATCAAGGAATGTGACCCTAAGCTCCTTCTGAAAAAATGGCTTGAAAAAATAAAAAGATTCCAAAATGATTAGAATGGCCGATACGGTATAGAAAAACCGTTTCCATCCGGTGATCTTGCCTCTGTATATGAACAGGACAACCGTTAGATAAAAGAGGGATATCTCAAAAATGTTCGGGGTAACGACCCTTAAGGAGGCCATGGGAATGGCGGCTATCCTTGATATCAGCATTATTATCAACGACAGGAATTGAGAGTCTATCTTTATAAGCAGATCTGAAACGGTCTGTGAGATAGGGATAAATATGGAGGATATGAGGCCCAGGGGGACTACTATGAGCCCTACGAGAGGGACTGTAATAAGATTTGACAGAGGCGATACTATGGAAAACCGGTTGAAGTAATAGGCCACAAGAGGTGCAGTTCCGATGGTGGCGGCAAGACTCACAGCGGCAGGGATGGCGAGCCATGAGATTATGCGGTGTTTGATACTGCTTGTTCCGGTTTCAAGATAATTTTCTGCATTTCTGGAATAAACCATTTTCAGATACGGAGCAGCCATTGCCAATGATATGACTGAGGCGAACGAAAGTTGAAAAGATATATCGAAGAGGGCCTGAGGCTCAAGGGCCAGGATGAGGAAGGCTGCGGAGGCGATCAGGCTCGGGATGTCTCTCCTCCTGTCCACCAGTACAGCAACAAGAAGAGTCCCGCCCATTATGCCGGCCCTGACTATGGAGAAGCCGCTTCCGGCTATAAGGGTGTAAAGAACTACAGCGGGGATTGTCAGAACGGCTGCGGCCTTGTAAATGTTGGCACGCAGCATAATCAGTTCGGAGCGCTTTAAGAGCCATAGAAATAGGGCAAAAGAGGCCAGGGCTATAATCCCGATATGTTCACCGGATATGGCAAGTATATGGGCTGTTCCTACCCTGGAGAACTCCTCCCTGATCCCTCTGGATATCTCTCCCTGCTCCCCTGTGATAAGGGCCAGGAGGACAGGGGCAGTGGTTCCAGCGCTTTTAAATACATTCTCCCTTATGGAGTCTCTTATCCCCTCTATCCAGCGCTTTAGAGACGGGAGACCTTCCGCCGTTTTTATGATCCCATCGAAGTCTTTCAGATATGCAGTAGCAAATATTCCCTTCAGGGCAAGGTATCTCTCGTAGTCAAACCCGCCCGGATTATGGAAGTTCCTCGGCCTCTTGACCCTTGCAAGGAGCCTTATCGTATCGCCGTATTTTAGGCCTATATCTTTTTCGCTGACGGTCAGGAGGAGCTTCCCAGATGCAGGAAAGGCCTCGTCTCCAGTGTAGAGGTTCAAAATATTTATATAGAATCTGGTTTTGTCCAATCCCCTTTCTACAGGCTCTGAGATAGCCCCTTCAAGGCTCAGAGGTTCATCAGCTATCAGATTCGTTATGTGGTTTTCAGGGAATGAAGGGTTTAGGATGGCCTCCATCCTTGCCATACCGAGGATAAAAAGGGTCAGCATGGAAAAGGTAAAAAACAGGGCAGGCGCCTTTTTAATCAGTATTGATGCGGCTGTAAGGGATAAGGATATAAAAGTTAGTGCAATAAGAATATGGAACGGGATGCTGAAATAGTATCCTGCGATCAGGCCGATAAGGTAGGATGCAAGTATCGGGAGAATCGGGCGGGACATAACAGTCCTCATATCCTGAATATCAGTTTAAGGAGTATCTGCAAAATGATAGCAGCGACATCCTCTTTCAGGCCTTCTTCGTCGTCCATCAGGCCGTACTTCGGCGTCTCTTCGGGCGCCGTTTTCAGGTTTATGGCGCTTCCAAGCCTCTTTATCGCCTCTATCCTCTCTTCGCCATCTGCCACAGGGAGATAAGTAGGCGCACCTCTCTTTAGGTTGCTTAGAAGCGACTCTTTATGATTTCCATATCTTGATACTTCCCCGCGGTTCAGCCACAAACCATTACAGCACTTGCATCGCATGATCTGGGAGTCTTTCGGGAACGATGGGTCTTTGAAAGGTTCTAACTTTAACTTGCACCGGGGACAAAGGCCCTCCCCTTTGAGATGCGGATTTAATGAGAGGAGGCTGTCCTCGTTAATTGCATCGAGTCGCCTCGCCTCGGCCTCTTTCAGCAGGTAAAGCTCCCACTGGTCAAACCATATCCCGCCGCAGGTTTCACATTGATCAAGAAGTAAGACCCTCCCGTAGTTGGCCTCTGCATAACTCTCTTTAAGAGTGCCGCTGCAATTCGGGCAGATGAGTCCTGTCTCTACCATGCTATCGTCATACCTTTGTTGTTGTGGTCGATTAGATACCTCAGGCTACCGTCATCCTTTTCCGCTCCCTGGCCTTTACGTAGCCGTCAATAATCTTTTTTCCTTCCCAGGTAAGAGTTATGAACTGTACGCCAATTCCAGGGACTATTCTTGTTGATGGACTGTCGGAGTCTTTGGGAATGATCCTTATAACCTCTACAACGGCTTCAACACGATTTGAAGTATTCGGGATTGTAAAAGACAGGTTGATTATCGAGCCGGTCGGCAGCGGTTCGGCTGTCTCGATGAACCCACCGGTACTGCTTATATTTTGCATGCGGCCGGAATATTCCTTACCGTTATGGAAGTAGGCGACCTCAGCTTCGATAGAGACCCTTATATGATTTCTGATCGGGATATCTATGAATTTTTTGACCGTCTTCAATAAAGTATCTTCGTCAACAAACGGTCTTGTTAAATAAACGTCACAGCCGGCCAGTAAGCACCTCTTCCTTTCCCTTTCCCCTTTTGCCGAGGTGTACATAATGATAGGGATGTCCTTAAAAGAAGGGTCTTCTTTTATAATCCGGCAGCATTCATCGCCATTCATTTCAGGCATATAAAGGTCCATGAGTACGATGTCCGGACGTTCATCGCTTATCTTTTTCAGGGCATCATTACCATCTATGGCAGTAATGACGGCGCATCTTGTCCTGCTGAATAGAGATTTTGTCTGGGCCAGGCCGGTTGCCGAATCGTCAACAATAAGTATCTTTTTTTCCTGCATTGCCCACCTTTTTATATTATGGGGGTATTATAAGCAACTCTTAGAGGGAAAACAATAACTGTTTTCCTGTCAAGCTCCTTTCAGGGCACGTATCGCGCTGTCCATCTCTGCATGGCTTCCGATTATGGCCAGGATGTCTCCTTCTTCTATGGCCAGGTCGGCGGGAGGGTTTGCCCTGGTTGTCGCCTTCCTCACTATTGCGAGGACCATCACCCCGCTCTTCTTTCTCAGGTCTATTTCAGCAAGGGTCTTACCTATAAGGGGAGACCCTTTGTTGACAAAGAAGGTCTCTGTGACGCTCTCGGAAAGGATTGAGGTTATCTCCATCAACTTTTCCCTGGACAGGGAAGGGGTCCTGAACATGGCGTAACCTTCATTGCGTATGATGTCTATCTGGTTCTGGATGATGTTTCCGGGGATGTGATACTCTTTCAGCACTCTGGAGAATATTTCTACAGATGTCTCAAACTCCTCAGGTATCACCTGGTTTACTCCCAGCTTGTAAAGTTCCTCCACCTCGGAGATATAATGCGTCCTTACAAGGATGTATAGTCTGTCGTTGGCCTCTCTTGATATCTTGACCATCCTCCTCGTAGTGGCAGGGTCGGATATGGCGATAACCATCATGCGTGCATTTTCTATGTGAAGATTTTTAAGAATCTCCATATGGCTGGCATCGCCGAAGAGCGCCTTGTGCCCGTTCTTCCTTGCCAGTTTTATCCTCGTCCAGTTCATGTCAAGAATGATGTGTTTTATGCCGATCTCTTTTAAGACCTTTGCCAGGTTCTGGCCGTTGAGGCCATAACCCACTATGATGACATGGTCGGATGTGGCGGCAATCTTTCCTTCAGATGATGGAATAGCCCTTATTCCCAGGAGGTGAACTGCCTTGTAAGCAGCAGAATGGGATATCTGTATGAGAAATGGAGTTGCAGAGATTGTAAGTATCGATGTGGCCAAAAGGGTTTGATAGAGGTCATCTGCCAGTAGCCCATAATCCTCTCCCATCTTCATAAGGACGAATGAGAACTCCCCGATCTGGGCAATGCTCATACCTACAATGATAGAGAGGCGTATGGGGTATTTCAGGATCTGCCCGATCCCGACCACTACCAGCACCTTCAAAAGGATGGCCCCGCTTGCCAGTAAGAAGAGGAGAGGAAGGTTTTTTGTAAAATATCCGAGATCAAGGAGCATGCCTATTGATATGAAGAATAGACTCAGGAATGTGTCTCTGAAGGACAAGACCTCTGCCACGATCTGGTGGCTGTATTCAGATTCGGATATGACGAGGCCTGCTATAAATGCGCCCAGGGCGAGGGACAGGCCGGCACGGGATGTAAGCCACGCAGTGCCGAAACAGAGAAGAAGGACTGCAAGTGTGAATACCTCCCTGTTTCTTAGCTTCACCACCTGATAAAGGATTCGGGGGACCAGGATATAGGATGCGGCAAGGATCACCCCTACTGCTATCGCAGCGAACATAAGAGGGTTTGCTATAGAGAGAAAAGATACCTCTTTTGCGCCGGCTATGGCCTGCAAGGTGATTATCATGGGCACCACACAGATGTCCTGGAAGAGAAGGAGGCTCATGGAGAGGTTGCCCTGGGGAGTATCCAGCTCTCCTCTGTCTGCGAGCATTTTAAGGACGATGGCTGTGGAGCTGAGAGCTGTAACAAAACCTATGAGCAGGGACTGAGTCACCGGATAGCCGAAGAAGAATGGGCAGGCAAAGGCCACTGCAGAGGTTATGGCTACCTGAAGCCCTCCGCCCAGAAGCGCTTCCTTCCTTAGCCGTAGCATCTTTGTCATGGAGAATTCAAGACCTACAACAAAGAGAAGCAGTATCACCCCGATCTGGGCCAGCGTGTCTACCGCGCCCAGGTTCGTTACGAGTCCCGTGCCGTACGGGCCTATGATTACCCCTGTAATAAGGAATCCGATGATAGCCGGCAGTCCGAGCCTGTGAAAGATTATGGTTACGGGCACGGATACAGCCATCAGGATTACAAGGTCTTTTAATAAGGGGATATTTTCCATCTAAGTTCCGGTGGATACCCTTTCAGGTTGATTAATTTCTTTAACTATATCAAGCAGGATAAGGAGCAGGGCAAATACAAAAGGGCCCACAAACAGCCCGATCGGTCCGAACACGATAATCCCTCCCAGGAAGCTGAAGAATGTTGCGAGAGGGTGGAGCATGGCCCTTCCGCTCACAAGCAAAGGCCAGATCAGATTGTCTACCATGCTGATAACAAAGACTCCCCAAAGTAACAGGGTAATGGCGCTCAGATAACTCCCCTGAATCAAGAGGATAACCGATGCCGGAAGCCAGATAAAGAAGGCGCCGAATACTGGAAAGATAGCCAGTAATCCCATTACCACTCCCCATAAGACAGGAGAGGCCAACCCAAGGGCCCAGAAGGCGATTCCTCCGAGAAGGCCTTGAACTGTGGCTGCAACAAGGGTCCCATATATGGTGGCATAGATAATGTCCTTGAGCCTTGAAAATATCCTTTCCTTCTGATGCTCTGGAAGCGGTATCAGGCCTTTTATCTCCGCGGCTATCATATTGCTGTCTTTGAGCAGGTAATACATGGTAAAGAGCATGAGAAAGAGATTTACAATAAAAAGGGACAGATTCTTGATGGTCCCGGTCAGCATACTGATGCCATAGGAGCTGTTTTCCTTTAGAGTGTTAAGAAAAATATTGTTTGTATCTATCTGCAATGCCATTAAGTAACGGTTAACTTTTTGATAGAGATTTTGCAGTGTTTTGTCGTCAAGGAAGGGTAAAAGGTCTTTAAAACTGTGTGCCTGAATAGCTGCGTCAACCCGCTCGTAGAGAGAAATTATCTCATTTACAATAGATTCCGTCAGAAATAAGAGAGGGATGATGATTATTATTGTGACCAGCAGGCAGACCCCTAAGGATGCCATACCCTTTTTACCTTTTGTGAACTTCAGTAGTTTAAGGTAAACGGGATAGAAAACTATAGAAAAGATTACCCCTAATAGGACAGGGCTCAGGAACGGTTTTAATATCAGATAGTTCAGATACAGGGTAACTACTATGGCTAACGATACGAACAGGTTGCTGCGTTTTTTATTTTCCATATATTGGAGAATACCGACTGATACAAGGTTTGTCAAACGATTAGAGGCAGGCAATGGGCAATGGATGGAATCTGTAACCTATATTCCATAAATTACCTGTGTTCTTTCATATCAAGGGTACAGGCAAGAAATTCAGCAATAATGATGAACAAAAGGGCAGAGTAATAGACGAAGAAGAGAAACATCATAAGTGTGCTGAGGGGGCCATAGATCAGGCTGAGGTAATGGGCCTTTCCGGCGTATATTAATAAGAGTTTTTTGGCTATTTCCCACAGGATGGCAAAGGATACTCCGCCTATAAGCGCTACAGATAAAGGGACCGTTCTCTGTGGGAGAAGCTTGTATGCTGCGGCTACAGTCATGGCAGCCATCACAGTAGGGATATACTTTATCAGGAAACCGTCAATAAAAGGCCCCATGGCCTTTAAAACAGGAGTTGGAAGGAGGTGGTAGAGATACAGTCCAAACAGGAAGGAGGCTGCAAAAAAAGTGACGCTTAAGAGGAATATCCCCCATGCAATGACATGGGAAAAGACAAGCCATCTTTTCTGATGTACGCCAAATATCTCCCTTATGACCTTTTCCCCCTCAGCCAGCACCATATGGGCGCTCCAGGCGAGGGTAAAAAAGCCTATACCGCCAAACAGGCCTCTGTTTTTAACAATATCGAAAATGCTTTGTTCCATCCTTCCAGTCATAAAAGGGAAGAGTATGTTTGCCCATTGTACCGCCTGTTCCGTGACGACCCTGTTTCTTCCTGCCATCTCCCCAACTGCTGCTATGGCAATGAATATGAGGGGGATAAAGGACAGGAGTGTATAGAATGAAAGGGAGGCTGCATATGTAAAGATGTCATGCTTGTAGAGCCTGTTTCCCATATTCCTGATAAACTTGATGAACATAGCCCCCTTTCCATTTTTCCCCATTTCTAAGTCAATCCCTCCAGCTCTTTAAGCTGTTCCCTTGTCCCAAATACCACAAGCCTGTCCCCTGCCTCGATGATAATGTCGGGGGAAGGGGTGGCAATCATCTTTTTTTCACCTTTTTTCTTTATCGCCAGGATGTTTGCACCGGTCATGCACCTTGTCCTTGCGTCAGCCATTGGAGCGCTAACAAACTGGGAATTCTTGTGGACCAGCACCTCTTCCATTATCAGCTCAATCTCGGTGCTGTGCATGACAACGTCCAGGAACTCAACCACTGTGGGACGCAGAAGAAGACTTGCAAGCCGGCGTCCGCCTATGCTGTAAGGAGACAGTACCCTGTCCGCTCCTGCCTTGTGGAGCTTGTGCTCCGAACCTTCGGTATTGGCCCTTGCCACGACAAAGATATCGTCTCTGAGATTCTTTGCGCTAAGGGTTACATAGACGTTATCAGCATCAGAATCTGTGGCTGTTACAAGCCCCTTGACCCTTTCAATTCCGGCTTTCTTCAAGACCTCGTCGTTTGAGGCATCCCCCTGGATGTAAAGATATCCCTCCGATATACAGCGGTCAATGGAGTTCTGATCGCTGTCAATAATGACACAGGGAACTCCTTCCCTTTTAAGTTCAGCGGCAACCTGTTGTCCAACCCTGCCGAAACCGCAGATGATATAGTGATTATTCAATGAATCTATTTCCTTTTTCATTCTTCTCCTCCCTAATGCGCCGACAAGGTGTCCGGCAACAACATATTCCGCCAGGCTTGTAATTATGTAAAGAAAAGACCCCACCCCCAGGACTATGAGGGTAATGACAAAGACCATTCCTGACAAGGAAAGAGGATGGACCTCCCTGTACCCTACAGTGGACATGGTGATAACTGTCATATAGAGGGAATCAAGGAAAGACCACCCTTCCAGGAACATGAGGCCTGCCACCCCGAAGGTTATAATCGAAACAAGGAGCAGGACTATCTTTATTATCTGTTTTTCCCAATCCATATGCTTATAAGACTTTCTGAAACTGAATTTATACCAAGTTGCTTTCAAATGAGTCTCTTGCAAAAGTCTTTTTTGTGGTTCAACAAGCTCACCACGAACGGGGGAAAGTCAATGATTCCAAGCCTACCACCGTTCACTCTGAGCTTGTAGAAGGGAATTTCAGACTTTTGCAAGAAACTCAAATATCTACTATTTAGACGTATGAAAACTGACTTGGTATTAGATAGATATAAAATCACATATGGAAGAGGATATGTCAAGGCAGGAAGGTCGTTTTCAGAAATTAACCTTGACAGTAAACAGACGTTCACCTCTAAGAATGCCGTATCCGAGCTTGCTTCAAGGCTTGAGGAGATGAATGTAGTTAAGGGGAGAGGGTGTGGTCCTGATACCTGCAAACCCCAAATACAAGCCTATAAGCCCGAAGAACGAGCTTAAGATTGCAGGGATGGTAACGGCGGTGGTGAGGAAATACAGGTGAGGGTTTTGAGATAGAAATAACATTAACTGCGGTGTTTCAAAAATTTCCATAAGGATATGTTGGTAAACCTGAAGTTTCAAGCTATAGGTGTTGAATAGTCATGACTATTTGTAGTTACTGTATCTGCCCCTGATCCTTGGTATCATCATCAGGCTCTGGCGCATGACCTTTGAATTGAAGGTGGACTGGCCGACTGTTCTGTCTTCGAATATTATGGGAACCTCCTTGATCCTGAAACCTTTTCGGTGGGCCATGTAAAGGATTTCCTGAAGGATAGAGGGTCCTGTTGAGATGAGGTTGTTCAGGTCTACGGCCTCAAAAACCTCTCTTCTGAATATCCTGAAACCCGAGGTGGCGTCCTTGTATGGAAGGCCTAACATCAGCCTTATATACAGGTTTGCACCCTTGGTTATCAATTGCCGGAGCGGCCCCCTGCCTCTCTCCCCTCCGCCCTTAACCATCCTGGAGCCGATCAGCAGGTCGCAGTCTTTCATCTCTTTTAAGAATGATGATATGTAAGAGGGTTTATGGGAGAAGTCTGCATCCATCTCTATGATGAACTCCACCCCCTGTTTTACTGCATACTGGAAACCTTCTATCCCTGCAGTCCCGCGCCCTCTTCGCCCTATGCGCCTGAGGAGATGGACCCTTGGATCTCTCTTTGAATACTCCTCTACTATCTTCCATGTCCCGTCAGGGGAGTCGTCATCCACCACAACAACTCCTACATCGTCTCCCTGGGCAAGTATCTCTTTTATTAACCTTTCAATATTCCCCGACTCGTTGTATGTCGGGACCATGGCCATTGCCTTCAATCTTACACCTTGCAATCACTTACCCCCTATACTCCAATTAATCTAAGCCCCTCGTGTTTCTGTATCTCTTTAAAATGTTTATCCAGGGTCACTTGTGATAATGCCGCAAGAGTGTGCAGCTTATGCAGGCGCTGGGACTACACCCTCAACAATGCCATCCCAATAGCCGGGTCGATCTCCCTACTTGCGTCAACCCCTTCTATCTCCATGATTATTGCCTCAAGGACAAGGAAGGTCTCGGACATCTCCCTGAGACAGCCTACTTTGACCATGTCCTTCTTTCCGAATGCTCCGTGGAAGTGGATCTTCGGTTCTCCATCCTGCGGGAATATCGTCCCTATACCGACGATCTCATGGCTCTCCTTCAACTCCTTCCATACAGGCTTTGGAGGAAGCTCCTCTGTTTCAGGGCCAACGACAATCCTCCCATCTCTCATACCCCCGACCAGATAGAAGACAGCACCTCTTATTCCCTCTTTCCTGGCAATATCTGTGAGGTTGGCGAGGACATCCTCCTTGTCTTCAAACCGCGCCACAATAACCCGCCCTACCTTGCCTATCTGATATTTCATAACCCCTCCACTTCAACAGATAAAGAGCATTTCAACACAGATTCCCACAGATTGTTTAAGACTTTCATAGAGTTACAAACAACAAAATGACTCTCCATTTTGGTTAAGAGGCTTAAATAGGATATCTGTGTGAATCAAATTCTTTTGTCTGTGTTCGCTTAATAGCGCCTACTTTTGGCATCTGTGTTTAATTGCCTTTTTTAGGATCAAAACTGTTCCCGGATGGCCTTTATTGTTCTCTCTATCTCATACCTTACCAGACCGGAGACAGCCTCCGGAGAAAGGACAAGGACCGCAAAATAGTCTTTATCCACTGGATATATCGCGAACCTCTTCTTATCCAGATCAATGGTGACGCCCTTTATATCATCATCACCAAGCTCTTCACTGAGCCTCTTATTGAGGTTATACAGAATGATCCCCATATGGGCCCCTATGAACTTTATATCGTACTCGGGAATGACGGCGTATTGGTCCACTGCCTCCCCTTCCCAGTCTAAGAGAATGGCCCCCTGCGCCCCCTTGACCCTGTCGACAATCCCTTTAAGTATCTCTTTAAATGGCATATATATACCCCGTGAATCCGTGAGTTGTGAATCGTGAAGCGTACCCGTTTCTTTAGTTTACGTCTCACGTTTCACGTCTTATGGCTTTTAGGCTGCCATTGCCTCTTCCCGCAGCCTTACCGAGACCAGCTTAGAGATGCCCGGCTCCTGCATCGTTATTCCGTAAAGAATATCCGCAATCTCCATACCCCTCTTGTTGTGAGTTATGAGGATAAACTGCGAGCTGCCCGACATCTCTATCACCATCTCGTTGAACCTACCCACATTGGCGTCATCCAGGGGAGCATCCACCTCGTCCAGCAGGCAGAATGGCGTTGGCTTCAGAAGGAATATGGAAAAGATCAGAGACACAGCGGTGAGGGCCTTTTCCCCTCCAGACATCAGAGAAACCCCTTGGAGCTTCTTTCCTGGCGGCTGGGCTATAATGTCTATTCCCGCCTCCAGAAGGTCTTCGGAATCGGTCAGCACCATCTCCGCCTTTCCACCTTTGAAGAGCCTCTGGAAGACCACCTTAAAGTTCGTATTAACCGCCTCAAAGGTATCCTGGAACCTCTCTCTCGATATTGTATTTATCCTCTGAATAGCGGTCTGGAGGGAATCCAGAGACTTGTTCAGGTCAGCCTGCTGGTCTGTAAGAAAGTTGTGCCTCTCCTCAAGTCCCTGGTACTCTTCAATAGCGGTAAGGTTTACCTCCCCGAGGTCATTTACAAGCCTGCCCAGTTCCTCCCGCCTTCCATTCAGCGCCCCCTCATTGATACTCTCTACCCTATATAGCTCCACGGCCTCTTCTACGTTAGTATTGAAGCTCTCCCTCACCCTTGCCGCTATGTTACTCATATCCATTCTGAGCTTTGATACTGCAAGCTCCACAGAGTTCACCTCTTTTCTCAGGGCCTCCAGCTCCCTCATGACCCTCTGCCTGCCGTCTTCAAGGTTCTTCAGGTTTTCGGTCTCGGCCTGCCACGTCTCTCTTGCCTTGGCCAGTCTTCCCTCCATGACGTCCTTCTCTTCAAGGAGTGATCTCAGGCCTTTCCTTACCTCATATATCTCAGCCTCCAACTCTTCCAACTCACCGGAACCCTCGGCTATCTCCACCTCTCTCAGTGAGGCCATTCCAAGGAGTTCCTTCTGCCTCGCAGTCACCTTTTCCAGAGTGGCCTTAAGGGTCTCAAATCTGCCTTTCAGGGATGTGGCCTTGATCTTGAGGTCAGTTACCTCGTTATTGACCCTCTCCATTTCGCCTTTATGAACCAGCAACCCTTCCTGAAGCTCAAGGATGCCGTTCTCCTTCTCTTCCTTTATTGAAAGGTATTCCTTGACCTTGCCAGATTCAACCTGAAGCTCCTGTTCAAATCTCCCCTTATCAGCTAACAGGTGCTCCTCTTCGACCTTCATCACCTCTATTCTCTGGCTGAGCCTCATTATCTCATCGCTTTGCCTCTCGCTGTCCTTCTCCACATGGAGTGCCTCCAGTTCCATATCATGGAGACCCTTCTTGACCACCTCCAGTTCGCTCTCTGCAACCTCGACCCCTTCTGCTACCTCCTTGAGTCCTTCCTCCGTCTCCTGTACACGGCCCCTGAGGATGGTAACCTCCTCACCTAAGACCTTCATCTCCCTCTTGCGCTGGAGTATGCCGTGACCGTAGACCTCATTACTCCCTCCGACAAGCACCCCCCCAGCCTCAAGAACATCCCCGCCTCTAGTAACGAACCTCACATCACTATCGACTACCAACTCCTGACTGCTGACCATAGATATCGCATTTTGTATCGAATCTATAATAGATGTATTCCCAAGGAGGAACTGGGCCACTTCTTCATACCCGGACCTGCTCCTGACCTTTTCAAGGATAGGAGTGCCACCCTCAACCACACCCTTTACCGCTCCGGGTATAAATCCCTGAGAACGATGGAGTCGGTCCATTGGGATAAATCCACACCTACCGGCGGCCTTTGTCTTTAGGTATCTTAAACCTTCAATACCGTCCTTTGAATCTCTGACAACAAGTTGCTGAAGCCTTCCTTCAAGGGCAGCCTCCAGGGCGATCTCAAATTCAGGCTCCGTTTCGAAGAGGTCAGACACAACCGTATACCTGTCGCCATTCTCCGAAAGCTTTATGGCCTTGACTCCGTCGGCATAACCCTCGAACTTGTCTTGAAGGGCCTCCAGGGAGTGCAGGTGGGACCCCTTCTTTGAAAGCTCGTCCCTGAGACCCCGGAGGGTCTGCTCCATTACCCTCTGCTGCTCTTTCGTGGAGCCTATGGTCTCAATGAGATCATCCCTTTTCCCCTCCAGTTCGCACTGAAGCCTCTTTACCTCGCCGATCTTTTCTCCGAGCGAGGCTATCTCTTCCTGTACCTCTACAGCGCGCGTTGCCAGGCCTTCGCTTTCATGGCGGTTCTTTTCAACCACCCTCAATATCTCTTCAAGCCGTTTTTCCAGGTTTGTGATGGCGTTCCGAGAATGGGCAAGCTGGGAGGCAATCTGGATCATCTCTCCCTTCAAAGTGTCCAGCCCCCTGCCCTTCACTTCAAGGGCCGCCTTGAAGACCTGGAACTCTTCCAGCATTGAATTCAAGACGTCTTCTATCTCTCCCTGTTCCTTTTTATTCCTCTCCATCTCCTCCATTAAGGATTCGGTCTCTTTCCCTGCCCTTTGCGCATCGCTCTTCAACTGCTCCAGCTCTTCCGAAGACTTCTTCCCCTGCTTTTCTATATCATCCCTGCGGACCCTGAGATGTTCGATCCTGTCTTCCTTTTTCTGGATCTTTCCTGTAGTTGCATAAAACCTTTCCTGGAGGTCATTAAGCACCCTCTCATCCACCATGAGCTTATTTTTCAGGCTTTCTGTATCCGATTCAAGTCCCCTGGCCCTGGTTTCCATGGAGATCCCCTCTTCCTCCATGGCCAGGAACTTCTCCTCTTCAAGCAAAAGGGCTTCAGCAAGCCTTCTAAAGTTATGGGAGTGGATCTTCAGCTCTATCTCTTTAAGCTCCGTCCTGTAACCCTTGAATTTCTCAGCCTTCTTTGCCTGCCGGTCGAGGGCGTTCATCTGCCTCTTTACCTCGCCTATGATGTCGTTAACCCTCTGGAGGTTCTGCTTTGTGGCCTCCATCTTGGCAAGGGCCTCTTTCTTTCTGCTCTTGTACTTGGTTATCCCTGCGGCCTCCTCTATGAGAAAACGCCTGTCCTGGGGCTTGGCATTAAGGATAAGGCCAATCTGCCCCTGCTCTACTATGGAGTATGCCCTGGTGCCGATACCTGTACCCATGAACAGCTCTGTTATATCCTTCAGACGACAGGGGACCTTGTTTATCAGGTAGTCGCTTTCCCCGGAACGGAAGAGCCGCCTTGTCACCATTATCTCGCCATATTCCCTGTACTCCTCCGGGGCGTTTCCGTCCTCGTTGGAAAAGAGGATTGATACCTCAGCCATACCAAGCGGCTTCCTCCCTTCACTTCCTCCGAAGATGACATCCTCCATATCCTTTCCGCGGAGATGCCTCGGAGACTGCTCCCCCATCACCCATCTGATGGCATCCACTATATTCGACTTACCGCAGCCGTTGGGGCCGACAATAGCTGTTATCCCAGGCTCGAACGAGAGTGTGGTCCTCTCTATGAAGGACTTAAATCCTATGATGTCCAGTTCCTTTATTTTCATACAGGGAACTAAGTACCATATCGGGGTAAAAAAGTAAAGGATGATTATCTATATGATGTGGTATCAATTGAAAAAGGGCACAAGATATTGTGGTCAATTGAATACGGGAAGAGAGTTTACTAATTGACAATCCCTTAGATTTTCTGTATTTTTTAGGCATGGACAATATAAAAACCTTCATCTCAAACGCCCTCAAAGAAGACATCGGCCCCGGGGACCTTACTACAGAGGCTCTTGTCCCGCCTGATGTAGAGGGAAAGGCAGAATTGATAGCCAAAGAACCACTCATCATTGCCGGAATAGAGGCGGCAAGAGAGGTATTTAAGCAGGTTGATCCACGAACATCTGTAACTGCAAACTGCGCCGATGGTCACGAATTAACTTCGGGTACAGTCATTGCCTCCATATCAGGGAAACTCGCCTCTCTCCTGACTGCGGAAAGAGTTGCATTAAACTTCCTGCAAAGGCTCTCCGGCGTTGCTACATTGACCAGGCAATATGTTAACGGGATAGAAGGGACAAAGGCCAGGATAGTTGATACCAGGAAGACCACTCCGGGACTGAGGACCCTTGAAAAGTATGCAGTAAGGATTGGCGGAGGGAAAAACCACCGTTTCGGTCTGTTTGACGGGATACTGATAAAGGACAACCATATAGCAGCCGTTGGAAGCCTGATTGAAGCCGTGAAAAGGGCCAGGGAAAAAGCGCCGCATACCTTGAAGATAGAGGTGGAGACTGAAAACCTTGATCAGGTCAGGGAGGCCATCTCTGCCGGGGCGGGGATCATAATGCTCGATAATATGGACATAGAGACCATGAAAGAGGCTGTAAGAGTCATAAATGGGAAAGCGCTTATCGAGGCCTCTGGCGGAATAAACCTCAACAACGTGAGGCAGGTCGCAGAAACCGGTGTTGACCTTATCTCCGTTGGCGCCATAACCCATTCGGCGAGATCAATGGATATATCTATGGAAATAACAAATGCTTAATGAAAAGATACTGAAGCTGCTGAAGGAAAACCGCGGCGATTACACATCCGGGACTGAGATCAGCAGGTCCCTTGATGTATCAAGGACTGCCGTATGGAAACATATAGAGGGGCTCAGAAAGGCAGGGTACAATATTGATGCAGTCCCTTCCTCTGGTTATAAACTTGTAGGGTCACCGGACATACTTACCCATGCAGAGATACATCCAGGATTAAAGACAAAATACATAGGCAAGAATATTCATGCCTTCTCCCTCACCGATTCCACCAACACAAAGGCCTTCGAACTTGCCCTGCACGGAGCGCCGGAAGGGACTGTTGTAGTTGCAGAAAGCCAGAGAAAGGGGAAAGGAAGGCTTGGAAGGCGCTGGGAATCCCCAAAGGAAGTGAATATCTACACATCAATAATCCTGAGGCCAAGGATAGCGCCCTCTTCCGCCTCGCAGATAACGCTCCTTGCCGCTGTCGCTGCTGCCAGGGCGATTGAAAAGACCACAAAGATTCTACCTGATATAAAATGGCCCAACGATCTTCTGATAAAGAGAAAAAAGGTAGCCGGTATACTGATGGAACTTGATTCCGAAGCAGACATGGTTAACTTCATAGTCCTTGGCATAGGGATCGACGTCAACATGGAACCAACCTCCCTTCCTCCGGATGTGGCCAGGGTTGCCACATCCCTGAAGAATGAGACAGGAAGGAAGCTTGAAAGGGTCCCAGTCATACAGGAGCTTTGCAGACAGATCGAAAAGTGGTACGAGATATTCAAAAAAGAAGGTTTTGGCCCTGTAATAACCGAGTGGGAAAGACTGTCAATCATGGCAGGAAAATACGTAAGGGTCTCTTTCCTGAATGAGACAAAAGAGGGTGTGGCCCTTGGGTTAGACACTGACGGGGCACTGCTTCTGAGGCTTCCAACAGGAAGGATAGAGAGGGTAGTAGCAGGGGACGTAACAATGGTTAGGTAATAAGGGGACTGTCCCAGATTTACGGACGAAGCGCAGCGAAGTCGTAGAATCGGGACTGTCCCCACCGGACAAGGGATATGCTACTAACAATCGACATAGGAAACACCAGCATCGCTTTTGGTTTGTATAAAGGGAAGGAACTTGCGGCCCATTTCAAGATGGGGACCCTCAAGGACCGCGGGGTCGATGAGTACACCGTATTCTTACGTTGTCTCCTTTCCTCAAAAGGAATCCCCACTAACAAGATAACAGATGGGATCATCTCCTGCGTTGTGCCTCCTCTCCTTGAAACCATGAAGGAGGTCTGTAAGGAATGCTTCGGGATGATTCCTCTGGTGGTGGGAGATGATGTAGACGCTGGGATACCGATCCTATATGACAACCCTAAGGAGGTTGGAGCAGACAGGATAGTCAATGCTGTAGCCGGATATGACAAATATCATCAATCCCTGATAATCATAGACTTTGGCACAGCCACCACCTTCGACTGTGTCTCATCAAGTGGTGAATACCTGGGAGGCGCCATCTCTCCAGGTATTTCCATATCAGCAGAGGCCCTGTTTCAAAGGACATCCAAGCTTCCAAGGGTTGATATAGCACAACCGCCAACTGCTATAGGTAAAAATACAGTGGCCAGTATGCAGTCAGGGCTTTTTTATGGATACGTGAGCCTTGTGGAGGGGATGGTCAGGAGGATAAAGGACGAGATGCAGTCCTCTCCCCTTGTGATCGCTACTGGCGGCCAGGTGGAACTGATCGCGCATGAGACAGATGTAATTAAGCATGTGGAGCCTTTCCTGACGCTGGAGGGGCTGAGGTTGATCTATAAAAGGACAGGGAGGTAGGAGGTACCTATGACCGGACATATAGTTGTCTTCATTACAGTCCCATCTCCTGAAGAGGGGGAGCGGATCGCCATGGCCCTGGTGGAAAAGAGGCTTGCCGCATGTGTGAACATTGTCCCCGGACTCAGGTCAATCTATCACTGGCAGGGGAAGATATGCGATGACAGGGAATTACTCCTTATCGCAAAGACCAGGGATTCACTATTTGAGAGACTGGAACACGAGGTAAAGTCAATCCACCCGTACAAGGTCCCGGAGATAATAGCCCTTCCGATTATAAAAGGGGCTAAGGAATATCTTGACTGGATAGATGAAAGCAGCGCAACCTAAAACCTCTTTACTAAAAGAGATTTTTGAGATATATTTTGCACTCCTGATTTTATCATAATCTGGTTATTACTGTTCGCCAATAGGTGTCTGAATCATGTCAAGGATAGGAAAGAAATTTGCTGAACTGAAGGATAGGGGAGGAAAGGCCCTTATTGCATATATCATGGCAGGAGATCCAAGCCTTGAGGATACCGAAAGGCTCATCATTGAGCTTGAAGGAGCCGGGGCAGACCTGATTGAGCTTGGAATCCCTTTTTCAGACCCGCTTGCAGACGGCCCAACCATCCAGAAGGCGGCAGCCAGGGCTTTGGAGCAGGATGTGTCTTTAAGAGTAGTGATTGACCTTGTAAGGAGGATAAGAAAAGTTTCCCAGGTCCCCATTATTTTCATGAGCTATTACAACCCTGTCTTTAAATACGGCGAGGAGAAGTTTGTCACCGATGCCGTAAAGGCCGGGGTTGACGGCATCATAGTACCTGATCTCCCTCCTGAAGAGGCCGGAAGCCTGACAGTTTTCGCTAAGCGAAAAGGGCTGGATACCATATTCCTGCTGGCCCCTACCAGCGATGAAGACCGTATTAAAACCGTCTGCAGTAGCTCCACAGGATTCGTTTATTATGTATCCCTTACTGGGGTAACCGGCACAAGGGAGGGGCTTTCTAAAGACATTAAAGGGATGGTCAGAAGGATAAAGATCCACACCAAAAACCCTGTTGCCGTTGGTTTCGGGATATCAAGACCCGAGCAGACAAGAGAGATCTCTTCGTGGGCTGATGGAGTCATAGTTGGAAGCGCAATAGTAAAGGTCATAGAGGAAAACATCGGGAAAAAAACGATGCCGAAAAAGGTACACGACTTTGTAAAATCTCTTAAAGACGGGATGAGATAGGTATGTCTGAAGAACCTGAAGAGGTTGAAAAACTCAGGAACCGTCTAAAAGAATTGGAATCTTGGAAGATTCTTGTACAGAAGGAGTCTGCAAAGGAAGAACAATTAAGGACCCTGACAAAGCTGAGCGCCATACTTAACTCGACCCTTGACCCCAAGGAAGTTCAGAAAAGGGCCATGGAGGCAGCTACAGAGCTTATGGATGCGGAGGTGGGCTCCCTCCTTCTGGTGGACGAAAAGAACAATGAGCTCTATTTTGAAGTTGCCCTTGGTGAAAAAGGAGCGCAGGTAAAAGAGCTGCGACTGAAGATCGGGGAAGGGATTGCAGGGTGGGTAGCACAGCAAGGAGAACCTTTGATTGTTGAGGACGTACAGAAAGACCCCAGGTTTGCAAAGAAGGCCGATAAGAAATCAAGTTTTGTGACAAGAAATATGATCTGCGTCCCTGTGAGAATCAAGGACAAGACAATAGGCGTTCTTCAGGCCATAAACAAGAAGGAAGGGGCCTTTGTGCAGGAGCACCTGGAACTATTCCAGATGCTGGCAAACCAGGTGGGCATAGCCATAGAAAACGCCAGGCTTATGGAAGACCTTCGCCAGACATTTTATGAAACAGCCGAGGCCCTCGCAGAGGCCATCGAAAAGAGAGATCCCTACACAGGAGGCCATACCAAGAGAGTGCTTACCTATTCAATGGCAGCTGCCGGATATATGGGACTAAGCCCGGAGGAGATGGAACAGCTTAAACTATCTGCCATTCTTCATGATATAGGCAAGATAGGAGTGGAGGATAGGGTACTACGGAAGCAGGCCAGTCTTAATGATGAAGAGTTCGGGCTCATGAAGACCCACCCAAAGATGGGGGCCGAGATAATGCAGCACGTTGAAAAACTGAAATATGTTATCCCTGGCATGAAATACCACCACGAGAGGTTCGACGGAAAGGGTTATCCAGAGGGCCTGAAAGGTGTCGAAATACCAATTATAGCAAGGATAATATCTGTGGCAGATACCTTTGATGCAATGACCTCAGACAGACCTTACAGGAAAGGGCTTTCAGACGAAACTGCCATAAGCGAGCTGATGAAGTTTTCCGCGATCCAGTTTGACCCCGATGTGGTAAAGGCCTTTATAGAAGCCCATAAAGACGGTAAGATAATATCGTGCAAGTTTAAGAGTTGTGAAGAAAAAACAGGGGAGCCAAAAACAATATGAAGATGAAGGTATTGGGATGTTACGGAGCAGAGCTACCTGGTTTTAAGACCATGGGCCTTCTCCTCAATGACACTCTCCTCGTGGACGCCGGCTCAGTGACATCCTCCCTTTCCATCGAAGAACAGGAGAGGATAAGCAACATACTTGTGACCCATTCTCACCTGGACCATATAAAGGACATCCTGTTTCTGGCAGACAACCTTGCCGGAAGGAAAAAAAACCACATAAATATTATTGCAACAGACGAGATAATCTCCATCATCCAGGGGACATTTCTTAATAACATGGTGTGGCCTGACTTTACCCTTATCCCTACCACAAGCGACCCTATTATAAGACTTAAAAAGATAAAGACAGAGGAGAAGTTCCAGGTAGACTATCTGACCGTGAAGGCAGTTGACGTGGAGCATACGGTCAAGAGTGTAGGATATTTTATAAGCGATGGGAACGGCACCATCATTATTTCGGGCGATACAGGGCCTACTGACAGGATATGGCAGATAGCCAATGAGAAAAAAGACATGAAGGCCGTATTTATTGAAACCTCTTTTCCTAATAAGCTGGAAAGATTGGCTGAGATCAGCAAACACCTGACCCCTCATCTTCTGAAAGAGGAACTGAAAAAGTTGAAAAGAACGGACATTCCTGTTTATATAGTGCATATGAAACCGCAATACATTGATATTTTGAAGAAAGAGATAACTGAGATCGGGCATCCCAGCATCCATTTTTTGGAACAGGGTCAGGAGCTTGAATTCTAATTATTACAAAATGCAATGTGTAAAATTATAAAAGAGTTTAAAAAATACATATTTTGCGCTTTGCAATTTCCATTTTGCATTTTGCACTTAATTTCTGTGAGGTAGTATGGCCTGGTTTAAGGTAAGCAAGGCCCCTAAGGGTGAAAAGACCGAAAAAAAGGTCGCCATGCCTGAAGGGTTGTGGATAAAATGCAACAACTGTGGCGAGATCATCTACAAGAAGGAAGTTGTAAGGAACCTTAACGTCTGTCCTAAATGCAACTACCATTTCAGGATATCAGCTCAGGAAAGGATCGGCCTTCTTGCTGATAAGGGTACATTCATTGAGTATGATGCCGGCATGGAGGCCTCTGATCCACTCAACTTTAAGGATTCCAAGAGATATAAAGACAGGATTAAAGACGCCCAGAAGTCTTCCGGCCTGAAAGATGCTTTCATAAGTGGTGAGGCCTCTGTAAAAGGTATGAATGTTATGCTCGGAGTATTTGATTTCTCATTTATGGGCGGAAGCATGGGCTCTGTTGTTGGAGAAAAGGCCACCAGGACTATAGAAAAAGGGACAGAAAAGGGGGTCCCTGTAATAATAGTATCCTCCTCGGGTGGGGCCAGGATGCAGGAAGGGATACTGTCCCTCATGCAGATGGCAAAGACAAGCGCGGCGCTGGCAAGGCTGAGAGATGCAAGGCTCCCTTTCATCTCAATCCTAACCGACCCTACCACCGGAGGCGTTACGGCAAGCTTTGCAATGCTGGGGGACATAATAATAGCAGAACCAAAGGCCCTTATATGCTTTGCCGGACCAAGAGTGATCGAACAGACTATCAGACAAAAGCTCCCTGAAGGGTTCCAGCGTTCTGAATACCTCCTTGAACACGGGATGGTGGACCTGATAGTTGAGAGAAAGGACATGAAAGAAACCATCTCCAAGATACTGTCAATGCTGACAGCCGATAAATAAGGAGTTAAATAATGTTAGAAGATCTTAAAGGCAGCGAGACTTGGCGCATATTCAGGATAATGAGCGAATTCATCGAGGGCTTCGACGAACTTTCTGATATAGGCCCTGCTGTGTCAATATTTGGATCAGGCAGGTTTAGGGAGGATGAGGAGTATTATAAAAAATCATTAGAAGTAGCAGAACTCCTTGCCCAAAATGGTTATGCTGTTATCACCGGCGGCGGTCCCGGAGTAATGGAGGCTGCCAACCGGGGAGCGGCCAACTTCAAGGTGAAGTCGGTAGGGCTTAACATAGAGCTACCCCAGGAGCAGAAACCCAACATATACCAGAACACGTCCCTGCGCTTCCGCTACTTCTTCGCAAGGAAGGTCATGTTTGTGAAGTATTCCATGGGTTATGTCTGTATGCCGGGCGGCTTCGGCACTCTGGATGAATTCTTTGAAGCCCTCACCCTGATGCAGACCAGCAAGGTGCACCCCATCCCTCTGGTAATGTTCGGAAGCGAGTACTGGGAAGGTCTTCTGGCATGGATGAAGGATACAATGCTCAGGAATGGCACGGTTTCAGATGAAGACTTCTCGTTTATAAAGGTCACGGATGACCCAAGAGAAGTCGTTGCAATAATGAACCGTCATCGCGACTGGAAACAAGAGATGAGGAGGAGGGCGGCAAAGGAAATAGAAAAAGAAAGGGAAAAGGGCGAGTTTTTACCCTAACCTCGCAATGACCATCTTTATATCTTCCCAAGTATCCTTCTTCTTTTCAGGATTCCTCAGTAGATAACTTGGGTGAAAAGTAGGCATGACTTTAATTCCTTTGTAGTCATGGAACCCTCCCCTGAGTTTTGATATAGGCAAATCTGTCTTCAGCAGGGTCTTGGCTGCAAACGTCCCCAATGCCACAACTATCTCTGGCTTTATAACCTCCAACTGCTTAATCAAAAACCCTTCGCAGGCATCTATCTCATCCGGTTCAGGGTTCCTGTTTTCAGGCGGCCTGCACTTAACTACATTGCAGATGTAGACATCCTCCCTCCTCATCTTCATCCCCTTGGTGATTATATCGGTAAGGAGCTGCCCTGCCCTTCCCACAAATGGCTCCCCCTGAAGGTCTTCGTCCTTTCCCGGCCCTTCACCTACAAATACTATCCTTGCATCAGGATTACCAACCCCAAATACCAGGTTTGTCCTCCCCTTGCTGAGTTTACACCTCTGACAGTCGCCGATCTCTGCCCTTAATTCTTCCAGGAGTTTTGAGTTTTGAATTTTGGGTTTTGAGTTTTCGGCTTCTTTATTTGAGTTTTGGTTTTTTGGTTTTAATTCAGAACTCAAAACTCTAAACTCGTAACTGTCTTTTAGAGTCACTCCCTCCGCCAAAAGCACGTCCCTCTGGTAAATGAGGTGCCCTTTCAGTGACGAAACCACTTCTTTAAGGTCTTTACGAATGTCCTTCATAACGATGTTCCTTTTTCACCCTTCACAATCTTAATATCTTTTTCATCCAATCCATATAACCTGTAAACTATCTCATCTATCAATTCATCCGTCGTCTTGATTCTGGCCTTTAGCGGTTCCAACTTTGATATGCTCTCGTTGAAGCGTTCTTCAAGGAGTTCCTGGTTTTTGCGGCTTGACAGGTCTATTGAAAGCTTGCTCTTATTCTTTTTAAGTACCTCAAGCAACCCGATAAAATTGTGCTCGTGATATTCTTTTATGGCGGTCTTATTTGCGAGGTCTTCAATATTTGCACCTATCTCCCGCTTCAGCCACTTTAAGAACCCTTTGCTCTCCTCGTTCTTCTCCTTATTCATTTCAATCATCCGCTCTGCAAGGTAAGCCAGGAGGTCGTGAACAGTATCGTTGCGGCCATTGGAAAGTTCGGCATCTACCCATTGAAGCATCTTTGCAAGCCCCATCACTTCCGCCCCTTTCCAAGTCGTTCCTTCCAAATCTCAGCAAGAGGCTGCCAGTCGGACTTATCGGCCTCGGACAGGGCCTTCAGATATCTGTCCCTACCCTCTTTGTCTTTTTCATCTGGAATAAGCTCCACAGGCGGCAGATCAAGCCTGTAAAGAATGGCAAACAAGAGCATCCTCGCGACTCTGCCGTTGAAATCCCTGAACGGATGAATGCTCAGAAACCTTCCCTCTGCAAAGGCAAGGGCCTCTATAAGATGTTCTTCGGAACCTATGGATGAGATGCGGGCCTCCACGTCCTCACAATAGCGGCGCATAAGGACAGCGAGTTCATAATACGGCGGCGGTGTATGGCCGCCCACCTTAACATCCCTGTCTCTATACCTGCCCGCCCAGTCAGGAAAGAGTTCAGCGAAGGCGTCCCTGTGGAGGCCGCTGATAAACTCCGAGATTATTTGCAGCTCTTCAGGTTTTTTAATAAGGAGGGAAGCCATTACCCGCTCAACACCTTTTGCCAGGTGGGGAGCCAGTTCTTTGTATGACTTTATGCCAAGGCTGGATTCTATGAAGCGTGTGGTTGATTCGTACTCCTCAAGGTCTTCAGATACTCCCTCAGCTCTGCCGTATCCACCGGCTCTCCCTCGAAGGCCATGGACGCGCTTACCTGCTCCGGTATGCTTTCCAGATACCGCATCTTCTTCTCCTCCGGCGTGAGGGTCGGCCACTGCTCTATCAGCTTCTTTTGCTGTCTTGTCATAGTAAACTCCTTGTGACTCCAATTCTAACATATACTCTTCGTAAAGACCAATCCCTTCTGACACTCGCTTCTTCTGCTCTTCTCCAGGGGTTGTGAAGGAGATGCGTGGAATGGGAATTAACTTTAAGTGAATAATTTTGGTTTCAGTAAATAATTCTCCAAAACGTGGTGCTAAATAAAGCCTGTTATATCTTTGAGCGAAATTAGAGTTCATTATGGCCATTACAAAGAAATAAGAAAATTGGGGGATTTCTGCTTTAAGCTTAAACGAAAAGAGGTTATTACTAGCATAATGATCCTCATCATAGAAGCTATAAAAATTGTCTCCCGTTCTCGTTACATAAAGCTTCGGACCAATAAATATGTTTTCATCACGCAAGGATGCGTATTCTTCTTTTTCTTTGTCGATTAAAGCTGGATCATAAATTACTAGGGGTATCCACTTGACTCAACCACATACTATCCGTAGTATGTAAGGCATGGAT
>CAKKSC010000058.1 GCA_919902985.1 Desulfuromonadales bacterium
GCCCAATTTGCCAGTACTCAGAGAATTCACACAAAACGCTTGACAGTACCTATCTCTCTTCCGCTGACTATAGCGACTTTGCAAATGTTGCACAGCCTCTGGACTATATCTTTCATTTGATATGAAAGGAAGGCCTTTTCGGGTCTGCTTACGATGGGCGTCAGGGTTCCGTCAAAGTCCAGAAAGAGGGATATCCTTTCCCCCGTTATCTGATTTTTTATATAGTCTAAGCGCTGGAATAAGTAATCATTCACCTGATTTTTTCAACCTCGCCGAGTACATCAGCTACCCACTTGAAGATATCATTTTCCTTGATGTAAGACCTCGATGCTTCCATAGACTTCCTTTTTTCTGAAGCAGGCATCTGGAGGGCATCCTTTATAACGTCTGCAAAACCTTCCGTGTCATATGGGTTTATGAGGACTGCCCCGGGTATTCCGTCCGCTGCGCCTGCTAATTCGCTCAGAAGAAGTACCCCTTTTTCATCAACCTGTGATGCCACGTATTCCTTTGCCACCAGGTTCATACCATCGTAAACAGAGCTTATTATCGCCAGGTCCGCCCCCCTGTAAATTGCAGCCAGCTCTTCATGGTTCAGCTTGTGGTCTATGTATCGAATGGGTTCCCAGCCATCCTCCTCGTGTTTTGCATTTATCGCTGCTACCATGTTTTCTACCATTGTCTTATAGCTAAGATACGGTTCCACCCTCCTTGTCGGCACCGCCACCTGCACAAATGTAAATCTCCCCCTGTACCTTGGATACTTGGAGAAGAAGAGGTCCAATGTCTCCAGCCTCTTTATCAGCCCTTTTGTATATTCCAGCCTGTCTACCCCAATCCCTACAAGGCCTTCAGGGGGAAGATTCAGCCTGTTCCTGAACCTTGCCCATGCGTCCTTTGCCCTTTTTGTAGAAGCCTTGTCCGTAAACCATGAAAAGTCCGCACTTATTGGAAATGCCTTGACCTTTGTGGTATGCCCCCTGTAATGGACGTACCCTTCCTTATAGTCTATCCCTGCGTCCAGCTCCCTTTCCACGCAGGTCATAAAGTTTTTACAGAAGGTATCCAGTTGAAATCCGAGTAGATCGTTTGAAAGGAGGCCTTCGAGTATCTCCCTTCTCTGGGGGCATATCCTGAATATGTCGTACGGCGGCCAGGGTATGTGCCAGAAGTGTAACACAGTCGCTTTTTGTCTCACTTCTTTTATATATCCGGCGCACAGGGAAAGGTGGTAATCCTGGAGCCAGACCACGTCAGTATCTCCGGCCTCTTCCAGGACCGCCCAGGCAAAAAGGTTGTTTACCCTTTTGTATGCATTCCAGTAAGACCTCCTGAGATATACCCTGTCCAGTGTCATATGGCAGAGAGGCCAGAGGAACCTGTTTGAATAGCCGTTGTAATAGTTATCCTCCTCCCAGGGCGACAGCCATATGCTTTTCTGAGAATAAGAAGGGCTGTCAGGAGGTATCATCGTCATGGAATGGCTGCCGGCGCCGGGTTCCTTCTCCCCTGCCGCAATCCATACCCCTCCGTTCTTCCGCATTATCGGGTCAAGGGCCGAGACCAGGCCTCCGGCTGTCCTTTCCAGCTTGCCCTTGCGCCTTACATATGGCTCCCTGTTGGACACAATTATGAGCCTCTCACCTCTATCTTTGTCTATTGTATCCAGGTACTGTCAAGCGTTTTGTGTGAATTCTCTGAGTACTGGCAAATTGGGCCTT
>CAKKSC010000059.1 GCA_919902985.1 Desulfuromonadales bacterium
AACAGGAGCAGTATTGCACCTCCTGCGATTCATTTGAACCGATACCCGATTATTCATAGAGCAAGAAGGAACCAGAATGACCAAGCCAGAGGCAATAAGTCAGATTGAGTTCCTACGTGAAGAGATCAACCGCCACAATTACCTTTACTACATCCTTGATTCTCCCGAGATAAGCGACGCTAAATATGACAGGCTCATGCGCGAGCTGGAAGGCCTTGAAAAGCTGTTTCCAGACCTTATTTCTCCTGACTCCCCAACCCAGCGGGTTGGCGCTCCTCCGTTAGAAGAGTTCGGAACCCTCAAACATACGATTCCCATGATCTCCCTCCAGAATGCATTTACTGAAGAGGATGCCATTGAGTTCGATGCGAAGGTCAAACGATTCCTTCATACTGCCGACGATATAGAGTACGTTGCTGAACCCAAGATAGACGGGCTTGCCATTGAGCTGGTCTTTGAAAAGGGTCTGTTTACCGCAGGCTCCACCAGAGGGGATGGGGAAATCGGCGAGAATGTGACCCAGAACCTGAGGACTGTTAAGTCAATTCCCCTGAGACTGCTCAAACCAAAGTCAGGCCCTATTCCTGAGAGGCTTGAGGTCAGGGGAGAGGTCTACATGAGACTAAGCGACTTCAACAAACTGAACAAGAGGCGGATGGAGGCCGGGGAGCCGCTGTTTGCAAATCCTAGAAATGCCTCGGCAGGCTCCATAAGGCAACTGGACTCAAATATAACGGCTTCAAGGCCCCTGGATATCTTTTGCTACGGCGTTGGCATAGTTGAGGGGCTCAAGCTCTCGACCCATTGGGATACGCTGGAAACATTAAAAAGCTTTGGGTTCAAGATCAATCCGCTGATCAGAAGATGTAGGAATATCGATGACGCACTGAGATATCACCGGGAGATTGAGGAAAAAAGAGAGGCCCTTGACTATGAGATTGATGGAGTTGTGCTCAAGGTCAACTCGCTGAGGCTTCAGGAGGAACTGGGAGAGATATCCCGCTCCCCCAGATGGGCCATTGCATACAAGTTCCCACCAAGGCAGGAGACTACCAGAGTTGTTAATATCGAGGTGGGAGTGGGCAGGACCGGGGCTTTGACACCTGTTGCCATAATGGAACCGGTTAATGTTGGAGGAGTTACCGTAAGCCGGGCAACCCTTCATAATCAGGACGAGATTAACCGCAAGGATCTGAGAATAGGCGATACCGTTGTGATACAAAGGGCAGGAGACGTGATCCCTGAAGTAGTCATGGTTGTTAAATCCAAGAGGACTGGTCATGAACAACCTTATGTGATGCCGGACAAATGCCCTTCTTGTGGAGCTTACGTAGTCAAGGACGGGATAGTCTGGCGTTGCCCCAACGTCACATGTCCAGCCCAGGTTAAGGAATCGATAAGGCACTTTACCTCCAAGTCAGGTATGGACATAGAGGGGCTCGGATATAAGCATATTGAACAGATGGTGGACAGGGAGCTGATCGAAGACCCGTCAGCCATTTATTCCTTGTCAATAAGTGACATCTTGAAGCTTGAAAGGTTCGCAGACAAGTCGGCCCGGAACATCATAGCCGCCATCGATAAAAGCAGAGAAACCACTTTACCGAGACTGATCTATGCCCTTGGAATTCGGGATGTCGGAGAGCACACTGCAAAGCTTCTATCCAATACCTTCGGTACCATAGACGCCCTTAAAAAAGCTAAATACGATGACCTGATAAAGATAAGGGAGATTGGGCCTGAGGTGGCAAAATCGATACTTGCATTTTTTGCAGAGGAAAGGAACCTTGACCTTATAGATAAGATTCTCAAAGGCGGCGTTACCTATAAAATAGGGAAAGCGACTAAAGGCGGGCCACTGGATGGAAAGAGCTTTGTCTTTACAGGGACACTGAAGAGGTTTAGCAGGGATGAGGCAGAAGGGGTTATTGAGTCCCTTGGCGGAAGGCCAACATCTTCGGTAAGCAAAAAGACCGACTACGTTGTGGCAGGGGAGGATGCAGGGTCAAAGCTCGATAAGGCAAAGGAGCTTGGAGTGAAGATTATAACGGAAAAAGAGTTTGTAACTCTAACAGGTCTTGAAATTTAATACCAAGTTGCTTTCAAATAATTATTGCCATTACTGAAAGCTTACTTGGTATTATGCACGGGCATTCAAATGTCTTTATTTGAATGCGAATTGGTATAAAATAAAAAAAAGGCCCCGGATAAATCCGGGGCCTTAGATTGAGTGTCTGTTTAATTTATATTAAACTCTGGTTACGTTTGCGGCCTGAATGCCCTTGTTACCTTTGGTAACCTCAAACTCCACTCTGTCACCCTCAGCCAAGGACTTAAAACCATCTCCCTGGATAGCAGAAAAATGTACGAATACATCCTCCCCACCTTCCTGCGAGATAAAACCAAATCCCTTGCTATCGTTGAACCATTTTACTGTACCTTGTGCCATTCTTTGTTTCTCCTACTGTGTTTTTGATTTATCTGTGTTAACCCAGATATATAGAAACTTTACCATCATTGAAATAAGATGTCAAACTATTTTTTCACTTCGCAGCTGGGATCACCTGAACAATCGCTTTAAGCCTTCTTCAAATGGGGCCTTCACAACACCCTTCTCGGTAATTATCGCAGTTATATACCTGTTCGACGTGACATCGAAGGCAGGGTTCAAGACCTTTACGCCGTCTGGTGCTATCTGGCTGTTGAACACATGCGTGACCTCTCTCATATTCCTCTCCTCTATCGGAATTTCATCGCCGCTTTTTAATGACAGATCAAGGGTCGAGATGGGTGCCGCAACATAGAACGGGATGTTGTGCTCTTTTGCAAGTATGGCGACTGAATAGGTGCCTATCTTGTTGGCCGTATCGCCATTTGCAGCAATCCTGTCCGCGCCTACAATCACCAGGTCTATGATCCCTTTATTCATAAAATACCCTGCCATGTTGTCTGTTATAAGGGTCACAGGAATATTGTCCTTCATGAGTTCCCAGGCTGTGAGCCTCGCCCCCTGCAAAAACGGCCTTGTCTCATCTGCAAACACCTGAATATTCTTCCCTGCCTCATGGGCGGCCCTTATCACACCGAGCGCAGTCCCGTAACCTGCGGTTGCAAGACCACCTGCGTTGCAGTGGGTAAGGATCCTGGCGCCCTGCGGGATAAGCGAATTTCCGCTCTTTCCAATCCTCTTGTTTATCTCAATATCCTCTTCATATATTTTTAAGGCCTCTTCCTTCATTAGCTCCTTGAGTTTTTCGATCTTGACATCCCTGTGGTCCATACAGAACCTCTTCATCCTGTCCACTGCCCAGAACAGGTTCACAGCAGTTGGCCTTGTGCCCGCCAAGAGGTCGCAGATCTTTTCATACTCCCTGTAGAACTCCTCGAAACCGGTGGCCTTGATACCTTGAGCACCGAGAGCGATCCCCATCGCAGCGGCAACCCCTATTGCAGGCGCTCCTCTGATTATCATCTCCTTTATAGCCTCGGCCACTTCCTGGTAAGTCCTGCACTTTACATATATCTCCCGTACAGGCAACAGCCGCTGATCTATCATTACCACCGCTTCATCGGTCCATTCAATAGTTCTAAAAGACACTCTCTACCTCCTGAATATATTGAGGCCAGAATACCAGATAGCAGGCCGTCCATCAAGCAATTTCAGAAGGTCGGGAATCCCAGTGACTTATCGGCACCTTAGTTCCCGGGATCATTCGGAGAAGAGGACTTCTAATTATTTCATGGCTGCCGTTTCGCAGACTTACTCATTATATCCTTTTATCGGCTGGACATTTTCATAGTCACAAACATAGTTTTCAATATCCTTCTGCTTCTTCACCCACTGTATACGCTTCCTGACATTATCGGGGGAAAGAGGTGAGCCTGTTTTCGGACTGAAAAACAGCTCCGAGAAGTCGTTGACCATGTCTGCTATCCGCTCATAAATCCTTTTCAATTTCAGATGCTTGAAATGTCGGTAAAGAAGGTACATTGCCATATCGCTCTGAGGCTCGCTCCTTCTCCCCCTCCGGCGCACCGTTCTGTCGACATTTTTCTGCCAGAGATACGGCTGATTGTATCTTCTCCTCTGGGAGTCTCCGCCATCTTCATCCCATATCAGTGTTAAGACCTCAAAGACATGATATACATCTCCTTCCGCCTTATCCACGTCTTTAAAGATATCCCTTATGGCTTTCTTACTAAAGAACTTTATGAATACCGGTCTTTCAAACAGGCTTAACCTTTCATAAATGAACCTGTATGGCGACGTGTTTATGTTTTTCATGCGCGGATTATAGCATACCGGTCTAAAAGAGGGAGTGCCGATAATTCAGAATACGGCACAAAGTTTATCGGCACTTCACAGAAGCTTTGCAGTCTGCTACAAAGCTTATATATTGTCGTTGATTAGCAAGCGATAGACTGATAAAAAAATAGGCACATGGCTTTAAACCCTATATTTACAGCCATTGAAAGCACACTGCACTGTAGCCAGCAGCATATTGCAGGCTGCGCAAATACTTTAGGCGGAGAGACAAGTGGATATCAACAGATACATTTATATTCCCAGGGCCACAATAGCAATCATCATTTTTAACATTATTTGTTTTATTTATGAAATATCGCAATGCAAAGCCTCCCGGCACATAAGCTTTGACCATATCCACTCCAACATGGCCGCTCTATTGCTGTTCGGCGGTTACGTAGAAAGCAAGGTAGGATGGAAGAGATTTACCGTTTGTTATCTGCTTTCCGGCCTGGGCGGTCATATCCTCTGGAATATAATGGATGGAAGGCCCTCCGCTGGCTCATCCAGTGCGGTCTGGGGAAGAAGGGGAAGAAGGGGAAGAAGGGGACAACCCCCGTATTATTTCACCTTTTTGGGCCTACCGCCCTTCTTTGGTCTCAAGGCCCTTTGTAGCTCCTTTTCCAGCTTTTCAGTAAATTCCAAACTTCCAAGAGGACTACCCGTTGAAGTGGCTTTTCTTATTTCATCATCACTCCATTCCTCATTTATGAATCTCTGATATTCGGCTCTTTCTGAATCATCCAGCCACTGATCCTTACTTAGGTATGAATCTTTCTCCCCCTTGATATGAGCTTTGGCGCTTGACCACTTCCATAATTCAGGCTTACCCACCAGTTTAGCCCTGACAGGATTCATTTCTATATACCGCACAGCTCCCCATAGGTAATCTCTTTCATCTACCACGCAGGAAAAATAGCGGTTCTGCCAAAGTCTTCCGTTTCTTTCATACTTCTTGTTGAAGTGTTGTGCATATCGAAAAGTGGCGCCATGAAGACATTTCCCTAAGCATTGCTCCTCTCTTGGAACTAAGAGCAAATGAAAATGGTTTCCCATAAGGCAATAGGCCCATATCTTTGTACCGGATCTATCTGCATAATCTTTTAAGCTCTGAAGAAAATAGCGCCGATCTTCGTCATCAAGGAATATATGCGTCTTATTAGTTCCACGCTGCGTTATGTGATGCGGGTAATTTGGAGCTACAACCCTGGCTATTCTCGGCATGGATCGGATTCTAAAATCTTCAATGCGGCTTGTCAACTAAAACATGGGGGTTGTCCCTATATTCCCCTATATTCCCTTGTACTGTTTCCATTAGGGTCTATGACCTTTACAAGCTGGTTCAGGGAGTTGT
>CAKKSC010000060.1 GCA_919902985.1 Desulfuromonadales bacterium
CATAAACCTTTGAGAGCTTGTTGTTACTATAGTTTTAATGCGTTTGACCTGGGCCCTTGTACAGTCTAACAACCATAAAAGGCCATTGGATAAATTTGACATCCGGCCTAAGGAGATTTAAACTCGCCCTACCATACAAGCGAACCCCATCTGAGGAGGCAACAAAGACGATGATGAAATTCAGGCCTTCCATTCTGATACTTTCCTTTATTACTGTTTCCTGTATCTCGACAACTGTTGCATCTGCTGCTGACAAGCCGTCCCAGAAAAACAGCTCTTCCATGGAAGATGTAATACCCCTCACAGCTGCAAACATACGCGGTCATAAAATGCTTTACACTGAAGGTTGGTTTGTTGTCTCCTCCAGCGAAAAGGCCCTTGATTACGCAAAAGAAAAGTCCATCATATCCTCAAAAATGGCGATTAAGAAAGCTGTCGAAAGGACAGCAGAGCACTCAAAAGAGTATGCGAAGGATGTTAAATCCGACGTCAAGGAGGGTGTCGAGACAGGGAAAGGTCTCTTTAAGTCCGGGACAAAGCAGAGCGTGGATATCCTGAAAGGAACACAGCCCCTGGCAGAGCTTGAATATGACTATGCAAAGGAGGGGTTCAGAAAGGGCTGGGGAAGGTTTATCCAGGGGAACATTGCCATCCGCCAAAGGACAGAAGAGGACTTCAGGGAGATGGTATCCCTTCCAAAAAACTACTTTGGCTCCCTCAAAAGCGACTTCAGCAACCTCTGGGAGATCACGGAGTCTGTCAATGACAGGTTTGCGAAGAACATCGACAGCTCATGGGAGGCTGCCTTTAAAAAGGCAAGCATGGAGTTCAAGGCCGAATATGATAGGTCTGGTGAGGAGAAAAATTCTCTTACAGCCCTCGGCCCCATCCTTTATGGCTATCTGAAGGCCGTTTATCACGGAGTTGCAGCCCCTGTCTCAAAAAATATTGTCAAGGCCGGGGTCTCAGGCGGCACACATGCGCTCTTCCTGCCGGTAGAGGCCACATCTGTTGCAGGAAGGACGGTCCAGTCGGCAGGTCTGACGATTTATTACGCTACAAAGACCGGTGTAAATATAGTATCCCCAACGGTTGAGGCCGGGCTCTTGACCTCCATGTCGCTGTTATCTGCAGGCTCTGTGCCGGTAACGTATGTCGCAGGGGCGTCCATTGGGGCGATTAACCAGGTGACATATTCGACGGCCGGCCCTGTATATGGCGTAGGCGAGGGGGCACTTAAGACAGCTGCCGACACCGGAAAATATGTCGGGTTTCTGCTTTATGACGGGGTTAAAGAAACCACAAAGGTTGCTATAAACCAGGCCCAGTCAGGGGTCGTCCTTGGATACAACGCAGCTACAGCGATCCCGGCACATCTGCTTATGGGCACTGTGGATGGGGCGATATTCCTTGCATGGGACGGGCCGAGAGTCGTAATTGCAGCGGCCAAAGGCGAACTTAAATCACAAGATAAGAAAGGGAATATCTCGGCTGGGGAGCTTCCGGTAGGGTCTGTTGTTGACCTCAACAGGCTCAGGGAAACCGGAGGTGTAGAGGTAGCTATTATCTCCGAGGACGCAGCCGTTATAAAGGACGTATTGGAGAAATTGCCTTGCGATCTCAGAGAAGGGGGTGGCGCCTGTGAATAGAGCAGCCAAATGTTTGACTATCTTTGTTACAATGAGCATTACCTCTTGTGCCACGACAGGAGACGATCCACTTAAAAACACGAAGAAGCTGGCGAGGGAGGGGCATCTCTCCCTTTACAGGAACGGCGCATTCAACGTACCTTCGACCTCCATCACCCTGATCCCTCCTGCGCCGTCCACATACGAGTTTGCTACTGAGCTTATGGGTCTCAGGGCAAGAGAGTCGTTCCTCCTTGCTCTCAAGCGGGCATCTGAGTCGGTATACATAGTCTCCGAAGGGGCGGAACTTACCTTCAGCGTAGCTGAGAATATCAAGATAGGCTCATTTAGTGGGGCAGACGAGATCAGGAGGCTTTCGAAGAAAAGCGGCACCCTCCTTATATATCGTTCTTCCGAACTGGGGAGGAACATTGTAGGGAAGTCGTGGGAGTTCTCATTGGAAACAAAAGAGGATATAGATAGGATGGGCGCCTCAATTTCAAAGTGGTCAGTGAAAAAGGGGGAATCTATTGAAAGGAAGGGTGTCTCTCAGGGGAGAGAAATGGCCGGGGACTCCATCGAAATGGCCGGCAAGGTCTCGGAGAAGAGCCTGAAAAGGGCAGGCGCCTCAGTAACCTATGCAAAGGAGTCGTTCGTGCTCGGATATGCGGCACTGCCGGCCAGGACAAAGGAAAGGGCAAGAAAGGTAGGGGACAGCATTAGCGACCTCAGTATCGTAAAAATAATAAAGGAAGAGGATGAGAGGCGAGGCAGGTGGGCAGGGAAGGCTGTAGACCTCTTCGGAGAAACTGTCAACGAATACAGTGGAAAGGTGTCAGAGACCTTCGGAAAGGCAGGAGAGGAGTTCCGGGAGACATATAAGACTTCAGGGTTAAGCCTTGCAGCCCTTAAATCCCTTCGGCATGTGATCCAGGGGGTCTTCTGGGATGCGACCATTGAGCCTATGGCAAACATCACAGCCGCCTCGGTCGGTTACATAGCGGTCAATACTGTGGCTTTCCCTGTCATGGTGGTGACGAGGTCAGGGATTGCGACAGCGAATGTGGCTATCGAGGTCACATGGAACAGCGCCGGGACCGGATACGATATTGTGGCGCCTTCTGCCACTGCCGCTATGGCTGGACTATACAGCCTTGTTGACTTGGGCGGCTCACATCTTTTTGCAGGAGCCGCCGCAACCACCGGTAACATTGTAGGTTATAGCGAGGCAGGAGCTGCAAAGGTCGCCGGACTTGTGGTGAAGGGTGGAGGGTCTGCTGCCGGGAAGAGCGTTCAATATATCGGCGCTCCGCTTGCCGCCGCAGGGATTGCTGTAGGGAGCGGGACAGTGGGCACGGCTGTTGCCGTCGGAGAAGCTGCTGCAGGAGGAACTATCCTTGTAACAGGCGAGGCCGCCTCTCTAGCCACAAAAAGTGTCGGCTATGTTGCCAGCGGAGCGACGGTTGCTGCCGGAACCACAGTATCGGCAGGCGCAGGTGGGGCATACGGCATATATCAGATCTCAAAGGCCGTTGCAGTCCCTGCAGGGTATGAGTTTGGTGGAGGGATGGTGCTCGGTTACGAGACCCTTTCACAGCTGGGAGCACAAACGATCCTAGCCGCATCTGACGCGACATATATGGTGCTTTCCCTTGAAGGCCCAAGATGGTTAATATATGCAGTCAAAGAGAAGAGCGGTAGGAGTGAGGACCTCCAGACAGGAACGATACTGGACATGAAGAAGATGCAGGAAGCAGGGGAGGAGATATATTATATCCCTGTGTCGGATGATGAGATGAGAAAGATAGTCAGCTCCGCTTACGAGACCCTGCCTGAGCTGAAATAGAGAAAGTGTTTACGCCCTTACCTGTCCTTCACCAAATACTATATACTTCGTAGTCGTCAAATCCTCCAGTCCCATTGGTCCGAAGGAGTGGATCTTTGTCGTGCTTATCCCTATCTCAGCGCCAAGGCCAAGCTGGCCTCCGTCGTTGAACCTCGTTGATGCGTTTACCAATACAACCGAGGAATCAACCTCTCTCAGGAACCTCCTGGAATTGTGGTAATCAGCTGTAACAATAGATTCAGTATGTAGGGAGCCGTGCTTGGCTATGTGGGCCATGGCATCATCTATGTCCTTCACAACCCTTACCGAAAGGATCAAGTCCAGATACTCCATTGACCAGTCCTCTTCAGCGGCAGGCCTTGCCTGAGGTATCAGTTTCATGGTCTTTTCGCATCCCCTTATCTCAACACCTGCGTCTATAAGCCTCTTCCCCATTGCCGGAAGGAATTTTTCAACCAGCTTTTCATGAACAAGAAGGGTCTCCGTAGCATTGCAGACCCCAGGTCTCTGACACTTGCCGTTTATCACGATCTCTTCCGCCATCTTGAAATCTGCCGACTCGTCGACAAATACATGGCAGACACCCTTGTAATGCTTGATTACAGGTATCCTTGAATTTTCGGACACGAACCGGATTAGCCCCTCTCCACCCCTCGGAATTATGAGGTCTATATATTCCTCCAACTTAAGCATCTCGTTAATAGCTTCCCGCTCAACGGTAGGGATCACTGCTACCGCATCGGCAGGGACGCCTGTCCCCTCCAGGGCCTTGTGGATTACCTTCAAAATGGCCATGCTCGAATGGAAGGCCTCGGAGCCTCCCCTGAGAATCACGGCATTCCCAGATTTTATGCAAAGCCCGGCAGCATCAGCGGTTACGTTGGGCCTTGCCTCGTAAATAAACCCTATGACTCCGAGAGGTATCCTCATCTTTCCGACCTGGAGTCCGTTGGGCCTGAGCCACATCTTCGTGACCTCACCAACAGGGTCAGACAGGGCGGCCACTTCTCTAAGTCCGTCAGCCATGCCTTTGATAACCTTGTCGGAAAGAGTAAGCCTGTCCATCATGGCTGATGAAAGCCCCTTCTCTTTGCCAGATGCCAGGTCCTTCTCATTTTCCTTCTTTAAAAACTCAGCCTCTTTCTGAAGCCCGTCAGCCATCTTCAGAAGCGCCCTGTTCTTCACATCCGATGAAAGTGTTGCCAGCCTTCTCGAAGCCTCCTTAGCAGACTTGGCTATCTCAATGACATCATCTTTTATGGACATAAAACCTCCTAAAGTATGACCAGGTCATCCCTGTGTATCACCTCGTCACAGTACTTATACCCGAGTATCTCCTCTATCCTGCTGCTCCTGTGGCCCATGATGAGGAGTATCTCGGCATGGGTATAACCTGCCAGTCCCTGGGCCAACTTTTTGCCTTCTTTATCCTCCAGCAATACCGCATCCCCTATCCCGAAGTCCCCTTCAACGCCGACGATCCCTGTTGGAAGTAAGCTCTTTCCTTTGCTGATCAGGGCATCCCTGGCTCCGTCATCTACTATTATCGCCCCTTTAGGTTTCAAGACCGTGGCGATCCAGTGCTTCCTGCTTGTCAGCTTTTCGCTCTGTGAAAGGAAGAGTGTCCCTACCTTTTCAGAGGCGAATACCCTGTCTATATTGGACATGTCACTGCCGCTGGCAATTATTGTAGGTATCCCCACAGACGAGGCCTTCCTCGCTGCCTGAACCTTAGTTATCATCCCACCGGTCGCAATGGATGTTCCGACACCGCCTGCCATATGCTCTATATGGCTGTCTATCTTTTCTACCAGAGGGATAAGCCTTGCATCAGCATGAGACCTCGGGTCTTTATCATAGAGGCCGTCGGTATCGGTTAAGATCAGAAGCAGGTCGGCATCAATCAGTCCCGCAACAAGGGCGGAGAGGTTGTCATTGTCCCCGAACTTTATCTCATCTACCACTACTGTATCGTTTTCGTTGATGATGGGGATAACGTTATAGGAGAGAAGGGTGAAAAGGGTGTTCCTTGCGTTCAGATAGCGGTGCCTGCTGCTCAAGTCTTCGTGGGTGAGGAGTACCTGTGCCACATTCAGGTTGTGTGCTGCAAAAACCTTCTCATATCTCCCCATGAGCGAACTCTGTCCTGCTGCAGCAGCGGCCTGCTTCTCCGGGATGCTCTTCGGTCTCTCGGTCAGCCCAAGCTTTCCCATCCCCGCAGCGACAGCGCCTGATGTAACAACAGCAACCTCAACCCCCTTGGCGAGAAGAGTGGAGACCGCAAGGGAAAGCCTTGTAAAGGCCTCTTCGTTCAGCCCCCCGCTTTGCAGTGTCAGGACTGCGCTCCCTACCTTTATGACAACCCTTTTTACCCTCTTTATCGTCTCTCTTCTTATTTCCATCCCCTGCCCTCTCCTTTCCGTAACGCATCGAATTTTATGTCCAGAACAAGATCAAGTCAACCAAAATAAAGAATAAGTCACTGGCGGGCGTGGTTGTAGACAAAGGATAGAAATCAAAAAAGTGTTTCGTAACTATACTTTAAACGGGCGCGGTCACTGATTTTGAAAGAAATATTTGGAGAGTAACGCAGTAGGAATATTTAACATGAATAGATATCCTATTTTCTTGATATCACCTAAATTATGTTGTTAGCAAGTTAGGAGTTATATTTTTAATACTTTTATTATGTTAATCTAAATATTTATTTGCTTGACTTACCGCTTGTTTTCTGTTGAAGTCGAGAAAACTTGTTAAATATATAGTTATGCGGCAGTGTGGAGCCAGTGCCATGCCTAAATGTTCTGTTTTCATCGCAACAAGCCTCGATGGCTTTATCGCCCGCAAGAATGGCAATCTTGATTGGTTGCCCGGTAGTGACGGAGTGCCTGTGCCTGGCGGAGAGGACTACGGTTACAAATCGTTCTTCGAATCGATTGATGCTTTGATTTTAGGCCGCAAGACATATGAGCTCGCTTCATCCGTTCCGGAGTGGCCCTACATGGGAAAGAGTGTTGTAGTGCTAAGTAGCCGTTACCCAAAGACGCTACAGCCCATTTCCCAAAACATCGAAGGTACCTCGTTGACTCCACGGGAATTGCTATCTGAAATGGAAAGCAGAAGCGTGCAACATATCTATGTTGATGGTGGTACTACCATTCAAAGTTTTCTTCGCGACCGCCTAATTGATGAGTTAACAGTCACACGCCTCCCCGTTCTCATTGGCGAAGGCATTTCACTGTTTGGTCCCACCGGGCGAGACATCAAGTTACGTCATATTTCAACAAAAACATTTCCATCTGGCTTTGTCCAAAGCAAATACGGGGTAGATAATGCCGCATAACCCGTCGCTCAAGCGGACGCGCTACGTCGGCGCTTCGCGCCTCTGTAGCGCGCCGCTTAGCTCCGCATTATAGCCGCGCTGCGCGCGTCTGGAACGACCAGCTGAACTGCCTCGCGGATTTAAAACGTCCCACACGCGCGCTGACTCGCGCGGTGGAACAATCCGCTCGAAAAGACTGCCCTGCGTGCAGCAGCTCAGCTTGTCGTTATGTTTTGAAAATGGATAATGCAAATTACAGCGAATTAGAAATTCACAGAGAATCTCATCATTATGGGAGACTGCGGGCCTATTCAATATTGGTTAATGGTGTTAAAGTAGGCTCAGTAAAAAATGGAGCAACAGCATTAATTCCTCTGGCACCAGGAACACACGACGTATCAAACTGCATGAATTAAAACATAACAACCGCCTCCACAAATGACGCATAATTGTAATAAACCTTGTTAAGACTCTCCAAACCGCACACTTTGCTACTTTTAGTGGTAATTTCTTACAAATAGTGGTACCTTTGAAAAAACAGAAAGGAGGGACAATAAAATGACTCTGACAGAAGAAATTCTTCAACATGTTCAAACACTGCCTGAATCAGTTAAGGCCGAAGTCTTAGACTTCGTTGAATATCTTGAGTTAAAAAGCAAGAAAGTCGAGGAAGAAGTAGAGTGGTCGGATTTATCTCTATCTTATGCAATGAGAGGCATGGAAAAAGAGACAACACCTTATTCAATTAACGATTTAAAGGAACGATTTGCATGATTCAAGAAGGGCAGATAACCCTTTTTAGATTCCCTCAAACCAACCAGGCAGCCGGCAAACTCCGACCCGCCCTTGTTCTCCGCAAAATACCCGGCCCATACGATGACTGGCTGATATGCATGGTATCATCGCAGTTGTCACAAGAACTCCCCGAATTTGATATAGTCCTTTATGAAAAACATTCCGACTTCGAGCAGTCGGGGCTGAAGACATCAAGCGTTATAAGAATCAGCAGACTTGCTGTGGTAAACAAAGATATCCTGCTTGGTTCAATAGGAAATATCAGCGAAGAACGCCTGAATCTCATAAAAAGCAGACTTTCTAAGTGGATACTGAGCTAACAAAAGGTTCCACCCGACGCGCTACGCACGCGGCTGACCCTTGGCATTCTCCCGGCGCTTCGCGCCTGGAGAATGCGCAGCCATTTTTTGTCACTCGGGAATTTATCGAGTGCGCTATCGCCGACGTGAAAAAGAAGAAGAATCCAACTGCCATTTCCAAGGTGCGTCTGGAATCCTTATCGGAAGGAAAGTGTGCGCAAATCATGCACATCGGCCCGTTCTCCGAAGAAGCCCCCACCATTGAGAAGGCGCACCAGTTCATTGACTCAAAGAGTCGACGGACTGGAAAGCATCATGAAATTTATCTGAGCGACATTCGTAAAGCCGACCCATCAAAATGGAAAACCATCATCAGACAGCCAATGCAATGATGGCTAAAAAATAAAGGGGGCAGATTCATTTAAACCCTCTACCCGCACCACTCTGCCACCTTAACGCTCCCCTACCCCCTTCTTAAAAATAAGTGTGGAACATCTAAAACCCGAAACTTTAGGGACGTTGTTACTTACATTGCAAAACTCTTGACAGGTAAGCCTTTCGGGTCTGCCTTGAATGTTAATTGTAGACGCATCCCAATAAAATTTACTTCTTCTTTTTCTCTATATACTTTACGCCCCTTATCCCCTTGAAATCCGCATCCTGCGTCCATATGACAGAGTTATGAGCATGCGCAGTGGCGAGTATAATGCCGTCAGCCATGGGAAGTTTATTATCAAGGCTGAGCTTTGCGGTATTCATCGCAAGGGTGTCGTTCAGGTCTACAACTCTTCCCTGTTCCATCAATGCAACTGCCTTGAGTGCGGAATCTTCATCCCTCTGCTGGAAGACTTTTTTAAAAACCTCCAGTATGTAGATTGTAGGAACAATCAGGTTGTCTAAGTCATTTATGGCGGGTGCAAAGAAGTTTGCATTCGGACCGTCGGCAAAGTATTCGAGCCAGCCGCAGGAATCTACCAGATTCATACCCGGTCCTTTTCACGGGAAACAGTTGTATCAATCCCTTTCAGAAAACCCCGCATCTTCTTTATATCTTTCAAAAGTACAAATTCGATCCGGTCTTTGTATTGCAACACCTGTATCTTTTCGCCGGGACGGATATCGAGCGCAACGCGAACAGAGCGTGGGATAACAACCTGGAACTTTGGCGAAACTGTTACCATCTCCATCTAAACCTCCATCGATGTGATATTTGTAGTACTTTATCCTTATCGATGGCAGATGTCAAATCTAATCCTTCAGGTCAATAAGTCAATCAAAATAAAGATCTGTTATAGAAGTTTGACAAAACCGGCCCAAAAGGTTATTTTAACGACATGTTGTCTCAAGTAGAAAAGCGCCTTCTAATGGCCATTACAGTGACTTTTATCATCCTTGCAGGGGAGGTCGTCGGGGGAGTGCTCAGCAACTCCCTGGCCCTATTAAGTGATGCCGGACATAACCTGACAGATATTCTGGCATTAAGCTTAAGCCTTATAGCGTCCATAATAACCCACCAGCCTGCGGGAAAGAAGGCTACATACGGCTATCACAGGATGGGAGTGCTTGCAGCGATCATCAACGGCGTGATACTTGTGTCTGTGGCCTTATATATATTCATAGAGGCGTATCACAGGATTATCTCACCTCCGGAGATACATACCGGACTTATGCTTGCTATAGCAGTTATAGGCCTTGTGGGGAATCTCCTTGCGGCATGGTTTGTAAAGGAGGGGCACCATGACCTGAATATGAAAAGCGCATGGCTTCATCTTGTTTATGATACTATCTCATCCGCGGGGGTGATAGTTGCAGGGATCATCATATACTATACCGGGTGGAGGCTGGCCGACCCTATAGCCAGCATATTTGTGGGTATATTTGTAATTGTGGGCGGTGTCAGTGTCATGGGCGAGGCCCTGAGAATATTCCTGGAACTTACCCCGCATGGATTTGACATAGAACAGATATCCAAAGAGATAGCCGAGCTTCCAGAGGTCCTCGGCATTCATGACGTACATATCTGGACCATTGCGCCGGGAACGACTGCCCTGACCGCCCACCTGTGGGTCCATGAGCAGGAACTTGGGGCTGCCGGAAAGATAAGGGAGAAGGTGGAGCATAAGCTGGCGCACATGGGAATAAGCCATACAGTCCTGCAGATGGAGTGCGCGGAATGTAACAATGGAGGGTTGTATTGCCAGATACAAACAGGGATGCCCAGTCCCCACGAGCACCATGCACACTAAAGAGATTCCAATGCATGTTGTCCTTCTTGAGCCTGAGATACCACCTAACACAGGGAACATCGCCCGACTTTGCGCTGCTACAGGTTCCGTCCTCCACCTGGTTGGGAAGCTCGGCTTCAGCACAGATGACAGGTATCTTAAGAGGGCAGGGCTGGACTACTGGGAATATGTAGATATCCGGTATCACAAGGACATGGAGGAGCTTTATAATAGCGCAGGAGATGCCAGGTTTTTCTATCTCTCTTCAAAGGTGGAGAAACCTTATACACAGGCTAAATTTCAGAGAGGCGATTACCTGGTGTTTGGTAAAGAAACCGCAGGATTACCTAAGGAATTGATAGAGGCAAATATGGACAGGGCCATCACGATCCCCATGTATAACAAGAACGTCCGGAGCCTTAACCTTTCCACAGCTGTTGGCATAGTCCTCTACGAGGCGCTGAGGCAGGCAGATGGTTTCTGATATGATGGATAATAGACGGGATCCCAGCAGGCTCCTTATGGATTTTATTCCCTCTCTGACAGTGGGAAGGGCGTTGGACATTGCCTGTGGGGAAGGGAGGAATAGCATCTACCTGGCAAGGAAAGGGTTTAATGTAGATGCAATAGACATCTCCGATGCAGCGCTGGCAAAGGGACGAGCTGCGGCAGACGGGTTGAAGATCAACTTTATTGCAGCAGACCTTGAGGCGTTTCAGATACCCGAAGATAGTTATGACCTCATAATAAATTTCAACTACCTTCAAAGGTCTATTGCCTCTGATATAAGGAGAGGGTTGAAGGTCGGCGGATATATTATTTTTGAGACTTACACATTGGAGCAGAAAAAGTTCGGGCGACCCACGAACCCTGAGTTCCTCCTAAAACCAAATGAACTTTTAACGATGTTCAAAGACCTTCACATAATATACTACAGGGAGGGGGTTTTCGAAGAGGGTGGCAGGAAAAAGGGGCTTGCATCTCTTGTAGGGGAAAAAATCAAGTCATAGATATGAAAGGGGCAAAATGAATAAAAAACTGGTTTCATCAATCTTAATCAGTCTGGCGGTATTAGGCGGTTGCAGGAAGATGACTGAGCGGGACAAGACCTTTTCCATAATGACGGGCCTTGATGATGCTCTGAAGCAATATCGTTTCGATTGCACTCAGTTTCCATCAAATGAGGTAGGCTTAAAAGGACTTGTGGACAATCCTGCCGGATGTCCCAAATGGAAGGGTGCATATATTGAGTGGGGGATAGATATCACAAAGGATGCCTGGGGAAGGCCTTTTATTTATAACCAGGTAAATGAGGGAGAGGCCGCCATAATCTCTTACGGAGCTGACGGGAAGCCCGGCGGCACAGGTCAGGACTCAGATATTACCTTTGAGGTAAAGAAACGTCCTAAAGGGCAGATGTAGCAAAAATGAGGGATGAAGGTGGAAGGATGAATTTATGAATGTCATAGCACTGATACCTGCCGCAGGTGCAGGAAAGAGGATGGGAGGGGACAGGAGCAAGCAGTACCTTGAGGTTGGAGGGAGGCCTATCCTCGCCCATACCCTTGAGGTATTTGACAGATGCGATGCAGTATCAGAGGTCTGCCTTATAGTCCCTGAGGAAGACTGCTCATACGCATGCGAGATGCTGGACAGCTTGAGGTTCCTGAAGCCTGTCAAGGTGGTCCCCGGCGGAAAGGAGAGGCAGGACTCAGTAAGGAACGGCCTGAACTCCATATACAACTGCGACATAGTTCTGGTCCACGACGGTGTGAGACCCTTCGTCACGGAAGAGATATTGAACAGGTGCATAGAAGAGACGGTATTATGTGGCGCAACAGTTGTTGCAGTCCCGGCCAAGGATACCATTAAGGCAGTGGATGAGGACAGAAACATCATAGAGACCCTGGATAGAAAAAGGCTCTGGCAGGTACAGACTCCTCAGACCTTCAGGTATGAGATACTCGAGGAGGCCTTTAAAAAGGCCTATGAAGACGGCTTTTACGGAACAGATGAGGCCATGCTCGTTGAAAGGCTCGGGTACAAGGTAAAGGTCGTAGACGGGGATTACAGGAATATAAAGATAACCACTCCTGATGATCTGATTATAGCTGAGGCCATCCTGAAAGGCAGAATTAAGGATTAAAGGGTTAAGGGGTAACTATGAGAGTCGGTTTCGGATATGACGTTCACAGGCTTGTAGAAGATAGAAAGCTGGTCCTCGGCGGTGTTGAGATACCCTTCGAAAAGGGACTTTTGGGACACTCGGATGCAGATGTCCTGCTCCACGCCATATCAGACGCAGTATTGGGGGCCATTGCAGAGGGCGACATAGGCAAACTCTTCCCTGACACGGACCAGAAGTGGAAAGGGGCCAACAGTATCGACCTGTTCAGGTATGTGATAGACCTGGCCAAGCAGAAGGGTTTTGAGGTGAACAACATAGACTCAACAATAGTCTGCCAGAGGCCTAAGCTTGCCTCTCATATACCGAAGATGGTTGAAAACATCGCTGCCGCTGCACAGATTCCAGCAGTCAGGGTAAATGTCAAGGCAACAACTACTGAAGGTCTTGGGTTCACAGGGACAGGGGAAGGGATTGCAGCCTATGGAGTTGTGACTGTGAGGGAGAGGTGATGGTGAAGACCAGAGTACGTTTTGCCCCAAGCCCAACAGGACACCTGCACATAGGAAACGCCAGGACAGCCCTTTTTAACTACCTCTTTGCAAAAAAGACAGGCGGGACATTCATCCTCCGCATAGAGGACACTGACAGAGAGAGGTCAAAAAAGGAGTTTGAGGATGAGATAGTAAATGACCTCCGATGGCTTGGTCTTGACTGGGAGGAAGGGCCGGACAAAGGCGGTCCCTTTACGCCATACAGACAGTCGGAGAGACAGGATATCTACGACCACATGATATCCCAGCTTATGGCAGACGGAAAGGCTTACAGATGCTTCTGCACCGAAGATGAACTGGAAAAGGCTCGCCTTCAGCAGGTAGCCAATCATGAGCCGCCGCGTTATAACGGCAAATGCAGGAATATGGTCCCTCTGATATCCAGAAGTTACGAGGTACAGGGAAAGCCACATACCATCAGATTCAGGGTAGAGGTAGGAGTTGTCGAGGTGGAAGACCTGGTGAAAGGGATGGTCACATTCGACTGCGACAAGATAGGTGATTTCGTCATAAGGCGCTCAGACGGGACGGCGGCCTTTATGTTTGCCAATATTGTTGACGACGCCTTGATGAGGGTCACCCATGTGATCAGGGGTGATGACCACCTTTCCAATACCCCCAGGCAGATCCTCATATCCGAGGCCCTCAGGTTCATCCCTCCCCAATTTGCCCACCTGCCGCTTATTATGGGCGCAGACAGGGCGCCGCTTAGCAAGAGGCACGGGGATGTTTCTCTTAAGTCGTTCAGGGAGAAGGGTTATTTAAACGAGGCGGTGATAAATTACCTTGCCCACCTTGGCCTTTCCTACGGAGAAGGGAAGGACATACTTTCAATAGATGAATTGATAGAAGGCTTTGCGCTGGAGAAGGTTTCCGGCAGCCCCGCTGTCTTTGATATGGACAGACTGAACTGGATCAACTCCCATTATATAAGAAACTGCGAACCCAAAAAGTTGCGAGGCTTATTATTATTGCATCTGGTGAAGGCCGGTGTAAACCTTGCAGGAAAGAGTGTAGAGTGGATAGAAGATGCCATTGATGCAGTAAAGGGAGAGGCGTCAACCTTGTCCGAATTGGTCGAGCATTTGAAAGTATTTATTGATGAGGTCAAACCTGATGACGAGGCACTGGCCATCTTGAAAGAGTCCGGCGCCTTTGAAGTTATAAAGGCTTTCAGGGAAGAGTTTGAGAAAGAGCGACCAATAACAGCTGAGAGATACAAGTCTGTTTCCGAAAGGGTAAAGGCTCGACTCTCAGTAAAAGGGAAGGCACTTTTTATGCCGCTTCGCGTGGCCCTTACAGGCAGGACAAAGGGGCCTGAGATGGAAAAGGTGCTGGCGCTGCTTGGAAGGGACGAGGTGCTCAAGAGACTCATTTGAAAAGATTGTCTCGGCAAAAAGAGGTTGCATTATGAGTGACTAAAATATAGACTATATTTTGGTCATTCTATTGGAGGGGAAGATGAAACTTAGTGAAGACGTTAAACCGATAAGTTATTTCAAGGCACATGCCTCGGAGGTAATCAAAGATGTTGTCGAAGGTCACAAGACTATGGTGATCACACAAAACGGCGAGGCAAAGGTGATCTTGCAGGACATAAATGAATATGAAAAGATGCAGGAATCTCTTGCATTGCTTAAAATCCTGGCGATGAGCAGGAAAACCCTTGAGGATGGGAAAATCAAGCCTTTCAGGGAAGCTTTCAGAGATGTGAGAAAAAGAGCCGCGGGGCTTCGTGGGAAATGAGATTCACTGTCCATCTGATTGAAGATGCAGGAAAAGACCTCCTTGACGTCTATCAATATATTGCGGCGAACGATTCAGTGGAACAGGCCGACAGGCTTCTCGACCACCTTGAAGAAGCCATGCAAAAGCTCGAAACCTACCCGATGCGCGGCCATATCCCGCCGGAATTGGAACGGATAGGAGTGCTCGATTTCAGGGAGATACATTACAAGCCGTTCAGGATAATCTACGAAATTCGCAAACCCGAGGTCTTTGTCCATTGTCTTCTTGACGGAAGGCGTGACCTGCAGGACCTTTTGCAGAAAAGGGTCTTGAGATAAGGCGAGGCATTTATTTTCTTTCCCCTCTTAACATACAAGGGGATTAAGGGGCGTTATGAAAAAGTTTGCTAAAGAGGGACGAAAGAGTGCTTCGACGAAGGATATAAGCTATGAACACAAAAACTAAGATAATTATCGGCGACAGCCGGAATATGGGAGAACTTGAGGATGGGAGCGTTCAGTTAGTTATCACTTCTCCGCCATATTGGCAGTTAAAGGACTATGGACACAGCAACCAGATCGGCTTTGACGACAGCTACGAGGATTACATAAACAACCTGAACCTCGTCTGGAATGAGTGCAAGAGAGTGCTTCATGACGGCTGCCGTCTCTGCGTCAATATCGGCGACCAGTTTGCAAGGTCTGTTTATTACGGCAGGTACAAGATTATCCCCATAAGAGAGGAAATAATCAGATTCTGCGAAACCATTGGATTTGACTACATGGGAGCCGTTATATGGCAGAAGGTGACAACCTGCAATACAACTGGCGGCGCAACCATCATGGGTTCTTTCCCATATCCGAGAAACGGCATCATCAAGCTCGATTATGAGTTCATTTTGATATTTAAAAAACTCGGCAAGACGCCAATATTACTCCGGCAATTAAATATGTAAATTGTATCTCCTCCCCCTTTACGGGGGAGGATTAAGGTGGGGGTGAAAGATCGTGAGTTTACAACTGTTTCCCCCTCCCCTCAATCCCCTCCCGCCAGGGGAGGGGAGTTTATATATTTAGTTGCCGGACTAATAACAGAGCATCAGATGGAGAAAAAATATACTTAAACACGAAACATAATGAAAAAATAGCGAAAGCTCTTTCACTTGATAGGGCAAAAACCCGCTGTCCATCGTTTGTTCCATTTCATAAGTTTATTACGGATCATTTGTAGTTTGTGACCCTTGCGGCAAGATGCGGATGAAATAAGTTCGGAATGTTATAGTTGATTCAGGAGCCCCCATGTTAACAACCGACGAGCGGAAGGCCCTTGAATGCCTGAAAATGACGGAGGTAGCGTGATGGGAAAGGCAAGGATAGACCTGCCGAAAGATAAGATTGCTGAATTTTGCAGGAAGTGGAAGGTTCATGAATTTGCTCTTTTCGGGTCAGTGCTTAGGGATGATTTCAGGCCGGACAGCGATGTTGATGTCCTTGTGGATTTTAAACCGGATGCAAGGCGTTCACTATATGATATAGGAACAATGGTTGATGATCTCCAGAATATTTTTGGACGGAAGGTTGACCTGCTGACAAAAAAAGCTGTAGAACAAAGCCGGAACTACATTAGACGCAAGGAAATCCTGTCCTCGGTAGAGGTTGTATATGTCTCGTGACATATCGTATCTGCTTGATATTCTGTTATATGCCAGGGATGCCCGCGACTTTACTGCCGGTATGGATAAAGAGACATTTCTTTTCGATAATAAATCTCAATATGCTGTAATCCGCTGCTTTGAAGTCATAGGAGAGGCCGTTAAGCGCCTGTCTGATGATGTCATAAAGGCACATCCTGGAATCCCCTGGGCAAGCATGGCAAAGATGCGGGACATATTGATTCATGCTTACGACAGGGTTGATCTTGATGAAGTGTGGGATACTGTTCAAAATGATATTCCGGGCTTGATCTCGTTCATAGAGGGTATTGTTCCGCCTGAAGATGCTGAAAAATAGTGGAAACGCCACGAGCCTTATGAGTAACATGGTTCGACAAGCTCACCATGAACGGTATTGGCCGTTCATCCTGAGCACTGTCGAAGGATGACCCTTTACTAAGGTTGTTTGCTGTAGATCACAAGAAACGAAAGGATAATCACTTATGCCGTTACGCGTTTACAACACCATGTCAGGTGAAAAAGAGGTTTTCAAGCCTATTGAAGAGGGGAAGGTCGGAATGTATGCCTGCGGGCCTACTGTATACGACGTCTGCCACATAGGGCATGCCAGGGCGACAACTGTCTTTGATGTGATCGTCAGGTATCTCCGCTACAGCGGCTTTGATGTCACATACGTCAGGAACATCACGGACATAGACGACAAGATAATAAAGAAGGCCAATGAAGAGAAGGTCCTATGGTCTGAGATAGCCGAACGGTTTACTAAGGAGTTCTGGGAGGACATGAGTGCGCTGGGGAACCTTCCGCCGTCCATTGAGCCGAAGGCCACAGAGTATATCCCGAACATGCACAAGCTGATCCAGACCCTCATAGACAAGGGCTTTGCCTATGCAATAGAAGGTGATGTCTATTTCGCAGTCAGAAAGTTTGCCTCCTACGGAAGGCTTTCCAAGAGGAACATGGATGAGCTTATCTCAGGCTCCAGGGTTGAGGTTGACGAGAGGAAAAAGGACCCGCTTGACTTTGCCCTCTGGAAGTCTTCAAAGCCGGGTGAGCCCTGGTGGGACTCTCCCTGGGGTAAAGGGAGGCCGGGGTGGCACATAGAATGCTCGGCCATGACGATGAAGAACCTGGGGCAGACCTTTGACATCCACGGCGGCGGGAAGGACCTGATATTCCCGCATCACGAGAATGAGATAGCGCAAAGCGAGGCGGCAACAGGTAAGACCTTTGCAAGGTACTGGCTCCATAACGGTTTTGTCACTATAAACCATGAGAAGATGGCAAAGTCCCTCGGAAACTTCTTCACTATCAAAGAGGTCTTGAAGGTATACCATCCTGAGGTCCTCCGCTTCTTCTTACTCACGACCCATTACAGAAACCCTATTGACTACTCAGATGCAGCGCTGAACGATGCAAAGACGGGGATCACCAAATTCTATTCGACATTCAAGAGGGTGGACGAAGCAAGTTCGGAGTTAAATTCCGCGACCCGCAATCCGCAGTCCGAATTTGAAAGGGAGGCATTTGAAAACTTCAAGGGGCTTTCCGGGAAGATAGAAGAGGCCATGGATGATGACTTCAACACAGCGTTGGCCATAGGATATCTGTTTGACGCACTAAAGACGGTAAACCGCCTCTGCGATGATGGATGCTATTTCACTATGTCCTACGGCAGGGGCGTCGTAGCTGAAATAGGGAAAAATATATTAGGCCTTTTTACCGCCACTCCTGAAGGGTTCTTCGGGACTGAAGCGGCCAAAGCGGCCCTGGAGATATCCGAGGATGAGATAAAGAGGATGATTGATGAAAGGGCTGAGGCAAAGAGGTCAAAGGAGTTCAAGAGGGCGGATGATATCAGGGGTTCACTCCTTAAAAAGGGGATTATCCTTGAGGATGGGCCAAAAGGAACTACATGGAAGGTTAAGGGATAGAGACAATGCTGCAAATAGGTAAAGTAAAAATCGAAAACAAACTGATCCTTGCCCCAATGGCAGGGATTACGAATCTCCCTTACCGGCTGATTGTTAAGGATGAAGGATGCGGGCTTGTTGTTTCAGAGATGGTCAGCGCCATTGCCCTTGTCAGGGGCGGGAAGAAGACAAGGGACCTTCTGAACAGCGACCCTTATGAGAAGCCGTTTTCTGTTCAGCTGTTTGGTTCAGAACCTCAGATAATGGCGGAGGCCGCCAAGATCATAGAAGGGTTTGGCGCAGATATCCTTGATGTCAATATGGGATGCCCTGCAAAAAAGGTTGTCAGCACAGGCTCAGGCTCAGCCCTACTCAGGGACCCTCTGAAGATAAAGGCGCTGATCGAGGCTGTCAGGGCGGCTGTAACAATACCATTTACAGTTAAGATCCGTTCCGGCTGGGATTCTAAGTCCACTAACTACCTTGAGATAGGGAGGATTGCCGAAGAGTGTGGCGTTGACGCAATAACCTTACATTCAAGGACAACGGCCCAGGGGTTTGGCGGAAGGTCCGACTGGTCTCATATAGCGGAACTCAAGAAGGCATTGAAAATCCCGGTCATAGGGAACGGAGACATAAAGACCCCGGAGGATGCGAAGAGGATGCTTGATGAAACCTCTTGCGACTGGATCATGATAGGAAGGGGAGCACTCGGTAACCCTTGGATATTCAGCAGGACACTGAAGTATCTGGAAGAAGGGGTTATAGAGAAACCGCCGTCAGAAAAGGAGATACACTCAACCATTAAAAGGCATATTGAAATGCTGGCGGATTATCTGGGAGATAAATGGGCTGTCAGGGAGTTCAGGAAGCATATAAGCTGGTATACCAAGGGGCTTTCCCACAGCGCTGATTTCAGGAAGAGCGCTATTCACATAGACAACATGGAGGACCTCCTGGATGAGACTGAGGCCTATTTTGAGACATTAGAATCAATTGATGACGACTTTTTTTACCATGCATTCGGGGCCCAGGATAATGAAATCAGCGCTCAATAAAGAGAGGCTTTACGAAAATCTCCTGGCCAGTATAGAGGATGGGGTGGTTGTCCTTGCCCCGGACAACGTCATCCTGACCTTTAACCAGGGCGCTGAGGGGGTGATAGGGGTTTCGGAGGGGATGGCTGTTGGAAACAATCTGTCATCAATCATCGGTGAGCAGGAGGTCGGCTCCTTAGCTCAAAAGGCCTATGAAACAGGGAAGAGTTTTTCAGATAACGACCTCAGCATACGAAAAAAAGACGGGAGCCTTGTCCCTGTCTCCTTTACTGCTTCTCCCCTTTTAGACGAGGAGGGGAAGGCGCTCGGAACAGTTATGGTCCTCCGCGACATGAGAAGGATAAAGGCGCTTGAGGATGACCTCCGCCATTCCGACAGGCTGGGCACACTGGGGACGCTGGCCGCAGGACTTGCCCACGAGATCAAAAACCCGCTGGGAGGGATAAAGGGCTCGGCCCAACTACTACAGGAAGAGCTGGGGAATGACAAAAGACTTACAGAATTTACAGGGATAATAATCAGGGAGACAGAAAGGGTAAACAGGCTTATTGAGGAACTCCTGGACTTTGCCAACCCCAGGAAACTATCTCTCAGACCAATTAATATACATAAAATCCTTGACGACAATATCTTTCTGCTATCAGAGATTGCAAAGTTAAACGGGATAACGGTCCATAAGGAGTTTGACCCAAGCCTTCCAATGATAAAAGGTGATAAAGAAAGGCTATCCCAAGTCTTCCTGAATATCATAAAAAACGCCATTGAGTCTATTGACAAGGCTGGCTGGCTTATGGTCTCCACCAGGATGGGAACGGAATATCAGATGGTGGAGCGGGAGGAGAGAAAAGGGGTCATCGTTGTTGAGGTATCGGACAACGGAAAGGGGATGGCACAGAATGCACTGGAAAGGCTCTTTACTCCATTTTTTTCAACTAAAGAAAAGGGAAGCGGGCTTGGCCTTGCGATCTCCCACAGGATACTCAAGGAACACAAGGGCCATATAAAGGTAAAGAGCAAGGCGGGAGAAGGAACTACGGTCACTGTCACCCTGCCGCTATCATGAGGGATTACATGATGAGGGGTGAGGGATAAAAGGGGTATTTATGGAACGTATACTTATTGCCGATGACGAGGAATCCATAAGGTTTGTCCTCACCAAGGCCATGGAGAAGAGGGGTTACTCCGTGGAGCTTGCGGAGGACGGGATCCAGGCCCTTGAAAAGATCAAGGGCGAAAGGTATTCCCTGATCTTCATGGACATCATGATGCCGGGAGAGAGCGGTCTGGACATACTTACAAAGGTGACGGACACCCCTGTTATAATAATGACCGCCCAGGATACGATGAAAAATGCAGTTGAGGCCATGAAGAGGGGCGCATACGATTATATAACCAAGCCTTTTGATATAGAGGAGGTAAACCTTCTTGCTGCAAGGGCAATAAATGCATGGAAACTCTCCAAGGAGGTTGCGGAGCTAAAAAAAGAGATAAAGGGAAAATATGCGGTAGGCGGTGAGATTATAGGGAAGAGCGATGCCATGAAGCAGTTGTACAAGCTTATCGGCAAGGTCTCCGCCAGCGACCTGACCGTTCTTATCCAGGGGGAAAGCGGAACAGGAAAGGAACTGATAGCCAAGGCCATCCATTACCATAGTAACCGTTCAAGCGGGCCTTTTATTGCAGTAAACTCGTCGGCCATCCCAAAAGACCTTCTGGAAAGCGAGTTCTTTGGTCATGAAAAAGGGGCATTTACAGGGGCCCATGAGCGGAAGATCGGGAAGTTCGAGGTAGCGGAAGGAGGGACCCTCTTCCTGGATGAGATCGGGGACATGCCGATAGACCTGCAGGCCAAGATATTACGGGTCATCCAGGAGAAGGAGTTTGAGAGGGTGGGAGGTAATAAGCCTATCCCTGCTGATGTACGAATAATAACCGCAACAAATCGGAATTTGGAAAAGGCCATACATGAGGGCAGGTTCAGGGATGACCTTTTTTACAGGCTTAATGTAGTCCCAATTGTGGTGCCTCCTTTGAAGGAAAGAACGGGGGATGTCCCACTGCTTATAGAGCATTTTCTGAGAAGGTTCCGGGACGAACTGGATGTTGAGGAAAAAAGTATTACCCCCGAGGCAATTAAGATATTAAACAGTTACACCTGGCCTGGAAATGTCAGGGAGCTGGAGAATACAATAAAGCGTGCCATGGTAATGTCATCAGGGAACAAGATACTTCCTGAAGACCTCCCCACAGTCATTTTTGGAGAGGCGCACGTAAAGGCCGGCCGGTTTAAATCATTAGACCAACTTTGGGAGGAAAAGTTAGAGACCTTTATTGACAATGGAGACTGCCTGAAGATGAAAGGGATGTACGACCTTATCATGAAACAGGTAGAACGGCCACTCCTAAGGTTTATCCTTGAAAAGACCAATGGAAATCAGCTAAAGGCTTCGGAGATACTGGGTATAAACAGGAATACACTTCGGAAGAAGTTGACCGAGCTGGAAATGGACGCAAAGGGGAACCCTCTTCCCCCAAAGAATCAGGGTAGAAAGATATCGAAGAGAACAGGCTGAGGGATAGGAGATGCTTGCAGGAGTATTGATAAGTCCCGGTCATCTGGAAATGCAGGAAGTGGAAAGGCCTGTGGCGGGACCCGGAGAGGTGGTCCTTAAGGTTGAGGCGGCCCTTACCTGCGGCACGGACATGAAGGCCTTCAGACGGGGGCACCCTAAGATGCCGATGCCAACTCTCTTGGGTCATGAATTTTCCGGAACAGTGGAAGAGGTCGGATCTGGCGTGACTCGCTTCAAGGTGGGCGACCAGGTCATGAGCGTCCATTCAGCCCCCTGCAACAGCTGTTTTTTCTGCCTCAGAGCACAGCAGAACCTCTGTGAGAGCATCATGGGCACCAAGATACTTGGGGCTTATGCCGAGTATATCAAGCTGCCACGGCATATAGTGGAGCAAAATGCATTTATTAAACCACCCGGCCTCTCATTTACAGAGGCAGCGATGCTGGAGCCTCTTGCATGTGTGATTTACGGCTTGGAACAGTTCCCAGCAGGAAGAGGTGACACTGTCGTCGTAATCGGGGCAGGGCCTGTCGGCCTCCTGCAGGCAGCAGCCCTAAGGGAGTATGGTGTAAAAAAGGTGATCCTTGCCGGTCGGCACAGCATCAGGCTAGATGCAGGTTTAGCCCTTGGAGCAGATACAGTCATTGACGTGGATAAGAGCGATCTTCTGAAAGAGGTGCTTGCAGAGACCGGCAGCCGTGGGGCTGATCTTGTTATTGAATCCACAGGAAGGCCGGATGTCTGGGAATCCACACTCTCCATGGTACGCAAGGGAGGAAATGTATTGTTATTTGGCGGTTGCCCGGAAGGTAGCCGCGCATGCTTTGACACAACCAGGCTTCATTATAATGAAATTACCTTAAAAGGGGTATTCCACTTTACACCGTCAGCAGTGAAGAAGGCGTATGAGATGCTTTCGGCAGGGAAGATAGACGTCAGGCCTTTAATAACCGCTGAACTGCCGTTAAAAGAACTGCCCAGGGCGTTTGAGATGCTCATTGCAGGGGAAGGAATTAAGTACGCGATAATACCGTAATTAGATTTCAGCCAAGAAGCTTGTGCCGCAAAGTGGCCCGGTTTTATGCCTTACTACAGACTGGTCTTCATTCAGGGTTAGATAAAGCATTAATCAGGAGGGGTCAGGCGGCAATCTTATGAATTTCAGCAGGCAGTCTCTTAAGCGTCAGGTCTTTGAGTTGGACTTTCTTGCTGGCGTTGTCAATGTCAATACCTACTAAATTGCCTTCAGCATCATAATCAAGCACAACACCTTCAGAAATTTCAACGCTGTCAACACTCGTTTTTTCAGACAGGTCAATATAAAGAGAATCGGTTTCCAGATAATAATTAAGTTTCATGGTTTAAACCCCCTATCAGGAAATGCATTGTGGATCGTTCTTTTATCTTCCAATGTTACTACTCTCAAAACACGCCCGCCAAGCTCTTCAATCACGCCCCAAAATCGGAATCGGTTATGTTCCTGAGGCTCTACTCTGAGCGGATTTTCCACGACTTTAATACACCATTCCTTCTTGATATATGGCCGTTTTCTCATGACTTCATTCTCAAAATATTCTGTGAACTTGTAATTGTCCATGTCATGTTTTTGTATGATACCACATATATTTGTTTTAACCTAACGACAACTATACCAAAAGCCCTGATGAAATGTAAACGTATTCAATGAAGATTTCTCTCAACTGTCCCATTTTGACGTGGCAAAGTGCGCAGGAATAGCTTAAAATCGGAGGCATGCAGATATCAGTTCAAAACATCGTTCTCTTAAGCCTTATATGGTTGCTCTATTTCACCGTCCATTCGGGGTTGGCATCTCTTTCAGCCAAGAGGTTTGTTGCCGCAAAGTGGCCCGATTTTATGCCTTATTACAGGCTTGTCTTCAACGCCGTCTCCTTGCTGCTGCTGATCCCACCCATATGGTTCTCTCATTCTTTAGACGGGCCTGTGTTGTGGAAATGGGATGGGGCGTTATTTTTTGTAGCAAACGGCCTTGCTGTCCTTGCTGCCGTCGGCTTTTACTGGTCCCTGAACTATTATGACAGCAGTGAATTTACCGGTCTCAGGCAGTTGCGCGGGGGAACAAAGGTGGTTGAGGATCAGGAGCATTTTGTTATCTCCCCTCTTCACAGGTTTGTGAGGCACCCGTGGTACTTTTTGGGGATGGTGATCATCTGGACAAGGGACATGAACGCGGCGTTCCTTGTCACTGCCGCTGCCGTAAGCATCTATTTTATTATCGGATCGAAGCTCGAAGAGCGGAAGTTGATTGTTTACTATGGTGATGTCTACAGACGTTATATGCAAAGAGTATCTGGCCTGTTTCCTGTCCCCTGGAGAGTTTTGAGCAGGAGGGAGGGCCGGGAGATCATGGGAAAACTCTGATTGTCCGATGGGGTGTCACTACTATTCGGCTTAGATTTGTTTCTTCTTCGTGAATAGACGAAAATGGAGCCACCAAGAGCTGTAACGCCGAAATCTGGCCAATTTGCTTCGCGCCCTCTTCTTTGACAATGACCTCCGGTATCGAACCGACTACCCTATCCCGG
>CAKKSC010000061.1 GCA_919902985.1 Desulfuromonadales bacterium
ACTCGTTGTATACCGATAAATTTCCCTCCATGCCAGAATCGTATCTCTATAAGACCGGCTTCTTTATCCGGAACCATCCTGAGTTCGACTTGTTCGTAAGGGTCTACGCCCGGCACCTTCAGTTCAAGTCCGTCAATAGATATTTTCCTGTAAGCGTCGGTTGTTCGCTCTTCCTTTATGCAGAAGATGTCCTTTGTTGATTCATAAGGAGCCGGTATCTGAAAGGGCATGAAAAGGCTTTTACCTTCGCTTATCGCTCTTTCCAAACGGATTATCGGTATTTTTCCAGTAGTGCTGTGTACCTGTTGTCCATTGTAACGTTTTACCTCATAAGCCAATACTTCTCTTGCACAGGTACTTACTATCCTGTCCTGAAGCCATCTGTAAGGCCTTTCAATCTTGCCTTTGGCTTGGGGTGAAAGGGCGTATGTCACATTGACTTTGCATTCGCTTAATACCCGTTTCCACTGCGGGTCTACTTCATCAGTCTTCAGATAGTGCTTCTTCCATACAGAGTCTCTTCTTTCTATGAACCTGAATATGGAGTGGCTGTCTACATAGTATTTGAACGGGAAACCGTATCTTAACCATACTTCTTCAAGGGCCGATATGTGTGTCCATCTCGTTTCTTTTTCTACCAGAGCCGCATAGAGCATACACCGGCTGTAATCATCAAGGCTTGTTATCAGATACCATTTCTCGTCAACATAGGGAGACCAGCGATGATGTGATGAATCATGCTGGATCAGCTCTCCTACATAGTTTGTAAGTACCTCACGGTCATGATGCTTCTTCTCAGGCTTGGGTATGTAAAAACCGTTTTTTTAGCCCTATCCACGATTGTGGGGACCGATACCTCCTGCCCATACTTCTTCCATAGCTGATCTTTTAGATAGCTGTAATTGTAAAACCTCACAGGCATTGATCGGTCGTCAATCAATCCCTTTTCAACCCCAAGTTCATTGAGGATATTCTTTTCAAGTTCTTCGTCTGTTCTATGGTTCCCAGGACGTTTGCTTTCTGTACAAAAGCCTTAAGGGTTTTCTTTATATCTCTTTACCCATTCGAAAAACTGGCTCCGTTTTAAACCAAGCAGATCCATTGTTTGTTCGGCATCTATCTCTTTCCTGATGTACCTTTCCAATACTGTCCTAACAAGCTCATTTGAAAGCCTTTTGTGAATCTGTTCCGTCATCTCCTGCCTCTTCATCTATTTTGAAATCATTGAATCTCAAAATAACATGAGAGAGTCCGGTTTCTATTTTTTGCCAACA
>CAKKSC010000062.1 GCA_919902985.1 Desulfuromonadales bacterium
AGGTACACCCTTTTTACAGCCCTAAAAATTCACACAACGCAGTTTACTCTATCCCTTATCTGGCGGACAGTGCCCACCTTACCTATTTTTATCATCCTCCAAATTCCCCGCACAAGATATCATTTTTGATTAACGGGAATAATAATAGAATCGGTTATCTCGTCAATCATCTGTACCCTTCCCGGCCTCAACCCTGAACAACGGCGCAGTGATCGACTCGCTGCTGCATACAGGGCATTTACCAGGTTTCTTCAGCCGGTCCCTCTTCTTGAAGACAAAGCCGCAACCTTCGCATTCCGCCGGGATTACAACGAGATGAGCGCCTCCATGATGAAAACTCTTATGGATATGTTCAAGGTGATCATAGACCTCTTTCTCCCTAATCCCGACCTCAGAAGACAGCTCCCTTGCGGACATGGTCTTACCCTCAAGGAGGGTTTCTAAATCCCGGCGTATGGTTTCATGTCTTTCAGCAGGTACGAAAGGTCTTTTTGGTTTCGTCATAATAGTCAGACAAGTTTCCTGAATAGTAGTATATTGACTAATATGGACAGGGTCAAGCCACGAATGCAAAACGCAAAAAAAGGTGCGTAAAGAAGTAGAAGCAGTAGCATGTGACGGAGCCAAGGGATATCTGAGTTCCGCCGGGAAACAGCTGAAAAACGCCTTGTTCTCCCGGCGCTACGCGCCTGGAGAACAATCAGGATAGTGGGTAATGTGAATGGAATCTGGGTGGAGCCGGGAGCCGCAGCGAAGGTAAGGTAGTCTCGATGACTGATTAGGCCGGGATATAAAGCATTTAACCTCTTCTCTTCCGTTTATTAACAACCCTGGGAGGCACAGGCCTTTTCTTTGCTGCTATCCTTTCCTGTATCCCTTTTATTCTTAACTCCAGAACCCTTTCGTCGTGGTACGTCCCCCTAAGGAGTTCCAATATTGAAAGGGCCTCCTGGAGGTTCCCATCCTCCTCTTTGGCCAGGGCGATCTCAAACCTTGCGTCGGCAGCAAACCGGCGGTCGGGAAACTCTTCCAACAGTCTTTCAAACTCTTTTATTGCCTCGCCCGTCTTTCCTTCGAGATAATAGGAGTTGGCTATCTGGTAGTGTACGTCGTCAGCGTAATCAATGTCAGGATGCTCTTTCAGTATATTCTCGTACTGTTCCCTGGCCTTGTCAAACTCCTTCAAAAGTACGTAGCACTGCGCCATCTGATAGATCGCCTTGTCAGCCTCTTTGGGGAATACCTTAATAAAACGCTGATATTCGGCTATTGCCCCCTTCAGGTCTCCGAATTTATCCTTATAGATATCTGCTACTTTTCTCTGAGCGTCCGGCGAAAAAGGGCTTTCCGGGCGCATCTCAACAAGCCTTCTATATGCCTCTATGGCCTTCCAGTAGTCCCGCAGGTTGAGATAGTTGATATTGCCGATCTGATAGAGAGCATCGGTCGCGAGATGCCCCTTTGGGTAATCCGAGACGACTCTCTCGTATTGGGCAACAGCCTCTATGTATTTCTCCGCCTCCCAAAGCTCCTCTCCCTTTTTGTATGCCTCCCCACCTGACCTGTCGCAGGCAGTCAAATGGAACATCAAGGCAGAGATCAATATAAGAGGCCAGTAAAATAGGGGCGAACGGCCGTTCGCCCCTACAAGCTGACCCCTGACCCCTGACCCTTTATGCCCTTGAGGGTATTGACCCCTTTCTTTATTCACCCTTTTCCTCTTCTTCTTTCTCGGCGAGACGCGCCACGCCCACCACCTTTTCCCCGCCTTCGACCCAGATAAGCTTCACGCCCTGGGTGTTTCTCCCAATCACGGATATCCCCTTTACCCCGGTCCTTACGACCTTTCCATTGCTGGTTATCATCATTACATCATCGTCGTCCGTCACCTGCATGACGCTTACAACGCTTCCGTTCCGCTTGGAGGTCTTTATAGTGATGACTCCCTTACCTCCTCTGTGCCGGAGAGGATATTCCGTCAGGTCGGTCCTCTTCCCGTAACCGTTCTCTGTGGCTGTTAATATAGTGGTACCTTCGGCAATCACCTGCATGCTGACTACCTCATCGTCGTCCTCAAGTTCGATACCCTTTACGCCTCTCCCAACCCGTCCTATCTCCCTTACCTCTTCCTCCTTGAAGCGGATGGCCTTGCCGTTCTTTGTGCTGAGTATTATGTCCTTGCTCCCGTCTGTAATATCCACTGCAACGAGGCTGTCTCCCTCATCAAGGTTCAGCGCAATGATCCCCCCTGTCCTCGGATTCGAGTACGCCATAAGGTCCGATTTTTTAACTATGCCGTTCTTTGTCCCCATGACAATGTTCCTGTCCTTGGAAAACTCCCTTACAGGAAGCATGGCTGTTATAGTCTCGCCTGGCGCGAGGCTCAGGAGGTTCACAATAGCCTTGCCCTTTGTAGTCGGGCCGCCAAGGGGGAGTTCATGCACCTTCAGCCAGTATACCTTCCCTATGCTGGTAAAGAAGAGGATGTAGCTGTGGGTTGAGGCCACGAAGAGGTGTTCCACAAAATCCTCCTCCCTTGTAGTCATCCCCATCTTCCCCTTCCCTCCGCGATGTTGGGACCTGTATATGCTCAAGGGGTTCCTCTTGATATATCCTGTGTGGGATACGGTCACAACCATATCCTCCTCTGCGATCATGTCTTCGATGCTTATATCCTTGCTCTGATCGATTATCTCAGTCCGTCTGTCGTTTCCGAACCTGTCCCTTATCTCCCTCAGTTCGTCAACTATGATGTTGAGGAGGAGCCTCTCACTCCCAAGTATCTCCTTCAGTCTTTCTATGAGCTTCAGGGTTTCCCTGTGCTCCTCAATTATTTTGTCCCTCTCAAGGCCGGTGAGCCTCTGGAGTTTCATGTCGAGGATGGCCTGGGCCTGGACTTCCGTAAATCTGAATCTTGCGATCAACTTGCCCTGGGCGTCCTTTGGGGATGATGCCGCCTTGATAATGGCGATCACCTCATCCAAGTTCTCCAGTGCGATCTTAAGCCCCTCCAGGATGTGCGCTCTGGCCTCAGCCTTTTTAAGGTCAAAGATTGTGCGCCTTGTAACCACCTCTTTCCTGTGTTTCACAAAGCACTGAAGGGTCTCCTTCAGAGTCAGTACCCTTGGCTGGCCGTCCACAATGGACAGGTTTATTATCCCGAAGGAGTCCTGCATAGATGTAAACTTGTAGAGTTGATTTAGTATGGCCCCTGCTATCTCGTCCTTCTTAAGCTCTATGACGATCCGCATCCCCTCTCTGTCCGACTCGTCCCTCAGGTCTGCGATCCCTTCTATCTTCTTGTCCCTGACAAGCTCCGCAATCTTCTCAATGAGCCTTGCCTTGTTGACCTGGTAAGGAAGTTCGGTGACTATTATCGCCTCTCTTTCCCCCTTCTTCTTTTCAATGACGGTCCGTGCCCTCATCTGTATGATACCTCGGCCGGTCATGTAAGCCTGCACTATCCCTTCTTTCCCGTGGATAAAACCTGCCGTTGGAAAGTCTGGACCCGGGATATGCGCCATCAGCTCGGGTATGGTTATGTCCGGATTGTTTATCAGATTTATCGTCCCCTCAATAATCTCCCTCAGGTTGTGTGGAGGGATATTGGTAGCCATCCCCACGGCAATTCCCCCTGAGCCGTTTACAAGGAGGTTCGGATATTTTGCAGGCAGGACAAGGGGCTCCACAAGGGAGTCATCGTAGTTTGGTCCGAAGTCGACGGTTTCCTTGTCTATGTCCTCAAGGAGCTCCTCTGCAAGCCTTGACATCCTTATCTCAGTATAACGCATGGCAGCAGCAGAATCCCCATCCACTGATCCGAAGTTCCCCTGCCCGTCGACAAGGGGATAACGCATGGAAAAGTCCTGTGCCATCCTGACTATAGAGTCGTATACAGCCACGTCTCCGTGGGGATGGTATTTACCTATAACGTCTCCGACTATACGGGCAGACTTCTTGTAAGGCTTGTCGTGGGTGTTTCCGAGCTCGTTCATGGCAAAGAGTATACGTCTGTGGACAGGCTTGAGTCCGTCCCTCACATCCGGGAGCGCCCTTCCAACGATAACACTCATCGCATAATCGAGATAAGACCTCCGCATCTCATCTTCTATGTTTATTGTTGTAACATGCTGATTTTCCTGCATTTTTCTCCCTTTTTCGCCAGAATTCTTGAAGTTCAATTCTATTCGTTTTTTTACAAAAAGTCAATGAAAAACCCTTGACAAAAAGCTTATTTTATAGGAGTTTACATAGGTTCTACTAACCATAGAGGCGCTAATGTCGAAAGAGATCGTTTCCTTAAGTCCGGATGACAAAAAACTCCTTATTGAGATTGCCGCAGCAATGACTAAGTTCGAAGAGGAGATTGCCCAGAAGTGGGACGACCTCTTTGTCAAGTCGAGTAACGGTTTAAAGGAATCCGATCGGGCCATAAAGAACTTTAAGGAGGCTGTATGGCTTCTGCTTACATCCCTTTCTGATGGAGACTTCGATGCCTATTTCAACAGGATAGATGAAAAGGGAATAGACTTTGCCAAGACCAAGGAGCAATACGAGAACCTTATACTGTCATTTCATCTCTTTGAGGAAGCCACTTTCCCATACCTGCAAAAATCCTTCGCTGAAAAAATGAAAATAGTGCTTACTACCCTTGATCATATGTATCACAATGTTATTGCCATACTGGCCAGGGCTTACTTCAGAGAGATGGAAAAGGAAAGAGAGATGTTCGTAAATATCCTTGCCCACGACCTCAAAAACCCTCTGACAGTTATCATAGGTTACTCTGAACTAATGATTGAGAGATCCCGCACAGGAACCCTCTCTAAGGATAAGGAGTACGTCTATCTAAATATGATCAAGGATAGCGGCGTGAGGATGCGTCAGCTTATTGACAGCACCTTGTACTATGGAAAGCTGAAGAGCGGCAAATACAGTTTAATCATTTCAGAGTTTGATCTGGCCAATATCGCCTGGGAAGCGGCGTCATATCTATTAACTGAGGCAGAAAAGACTCCTATTTCCATCCATATCAACGGTCATGAGCTAAGGGAGGAGGTAGAGGGAATGACCCCTGTTATGATTATGGGGGACAGGGACCTGATACTCAGAGGTGTTGGTAACTATATCTCAAATGCTTTAAAGTATGCCAGCTCAATGGTCGAAGTCTCTTTGCAGGAGAGGGATGAAGATGTCCTCATCTCCGTTAAAGATGACGGTTCCGGGATCCCGACAGACCATATTGATTTGATATTTGGGGATTATTACATGGTCCCTGGCGGGAAACCTGGAACCGGCCTTGGCCTTCCAAGTGTCAGGATGATTGCTGATCTGCATAATGGAAAGGCATGGGCGGAATCTGAAGGGGAAAAGGGAAGCACATTCTACCTCCGGCTCCCAAAGAGACAGGAGACAGGGCATTAAATGGATATACTTCTTCTTTTTAAGGGATTGGTCCTTGGCATAGTCGAGGGAGTCACTGAGTTTATTCCCGTCTCTTCAACAGGCCATCTTATCCTGGCCGGAGACCTTGTCGGATTTGATGACGAGAGGGCCAAGGCATTCGAGATATTTATCCAGTTGGGGGCTATCCTGTCAGTGCTCTGGATTTACCGTGAAAGGCTGTTGGGCACCGTTCGAGAGATCCCAAGAAGTGCCAATGCCCAGGGATTTGCCATAAATATTATAGCCGCTTTTCTTCCGGCAGCCGTCATAGGACTAATAGCTCACAAGACAATCAAGGCATACCTCTTTAACCCTGTTACGGTTGCTGTAGCCCTTGTAGCCGGAGGGACAGCCATACTCGTGATAGAGAGGATGGACCATCGCAATCACGTAAACAGCGCGGACAATATAACTCTTAAACAGGCCATAGGGATAGGCTTTGCCCAATGCCTCGCCCTGTTCCCGGGAGTATCTCGCTCAGGAGCCACAATAATGGGTGGGCTGGTCATAGGCCTGGATCGGAAGGTTGCAGCCGAATTCTCTTTCTTCCTTGCTATCCCCACAATGTTTGCAGCAACAGGTTACGACCTGCTCAAGAACAGTGGGGGCCTCTCAGCATCAGACATCCCGCTCTTTGCCGTCGGCTTTGTTACAGCCTTCATCTCCGCATTGATTGTAATAAAGGCCTTTCTAAGGTATGTTTCGGGGCACGATTTTGCGAACTTTGCTTACTACAGGATCATCTTTGGCTTGATGGTGCTGGCGTTTTACTGGCAAAACGGCTGGAGATTCTAAAACACCTAAATAAGGATTAAAGGGACAAAGGATTAAGGGCTACCTTAACCCTCTAATCCTTCAATCCTTATCCCTATTATCCAATATCTTTCTTTGCTGCTTCGATAAGCTCAGACACAAATATATTTACATCTGTGCCGTGCATAGAACAGGCGAGGGATATAGGCTCAGTGCCAAAGGCCGGGCATGTAAAGCAGCTTGCCCCAAAGTGCTTTGAGAATACCTCCTTGGTTGAAGGCCACTTTGTGGTAACCTCACCTGTGGTCATTGCCGGTGTAATATTTAATTCTGCCATCTTTTCCTCCTTTTTCGAATCAGACTTGTATGCCATATTATATTGCCAACCTTGTTTTCGCTATGATTTAACTCATATGGTTTTTGTCTGGGAAAACCGGATTCCTCGCCTCTCGCCTTAATCGGGGTTCAAACGCGCTAAGGGGATGACAATAAGAGTTTTACAAGCGATCCCTTCTTTAGCAAAAAGCGTAAAGGGGGAACTTTAATCTATCCTTAACGTTCAATAATCGCTTCTGAAAGTAGTGACGATGTTGACCTTTGGGAACAGCTTAAGGAAAAGAATGATAGAGAGAAGTACCGAAGACAGGCCGGCAAACACAAGCGATATCCCAGTCCATGTTGCAACTACAGGAGTTGAGCCATCTGAAAATACGGGGATTATCATAAGATAGCGTTCGATCAACATCCCCACACAGATGATGAAGGCGACCGTTGATAGTGCCCAAACAGAAAGTTTTATCCGCTTGAAAATCAGTGTTATGAAGGGTATGACAAAACAAAACAGCATCATTACTACAAACATTGAGGCAAAGTTCCCCTTCATGCCTTTGAAGTAAGGTCCCGTTATATTCGGCAGGTTCCCGTACCATATAACGAAATACTGTGACCAGAACATATAGGTCCAGAGGAGAGTACAGCCAAACAGGAGAATGCCCATTGACTGAAGTCGCCATCCATTGACAGCCCCTTCCGCTTTTCTGGGAATAAAGTAAAGTGCTGAGAGGAAAAGAAATGCAGTGCCGGCAAGAATGTTCCCAACCCAGTAGTATGCTGTGAAGATGGAACTTTCCCAGTGCTTGATAATTGTCATGCCAAAGTCCCACGCGATATTGGTATTGGCTATTACATAAAAGAACATTACAAAGCCGGCCATCACATTCAATTTCTTATCCAGGTCGTCCGATACCTGCGTTTCGTTTTCTTCAAGGCAGCCGGTTCGGAAATATATATAGCTCATCCCATAGAAGAGGGCCATTGAAATGAGGTTTCTCCATAAAAATAACCCTTTTCCAAGAAACGGGCTCAGGTGATGCCCATCCTCATGCCCATGTAATGTGCCTGGCGATGCCCAGTAAAAGAGGTGATTAACCCCACCGAAATAGATGATGAGGAATATGATAAAGGCAACAGGGATAAAAGACAGCGTCAAAATCTCGCCGAGACGCGAGAAATGCCTTCCCCAGGACGACTTAGACATCCTCATGATGGCTGAAAACAGGATCCCTGTCTGGGTGAGGCCGAGGAAGAAGATATAGCTGACTGAAAGCATGGCCCAGAGGGTGGTCGTTTCCCCTGCGTTAATAAGGGAATAGGCGAACGATATCATCCCATTTAAAAGCAAGATTAACAATATCCAGAAAAGCATAAACTCCCTGTTTGTCTTTTATTTTTTAAGGCTTAAAACGTGCTTTATATAGTTCACAACATTCCACCTGTCATCAGGCAAGATGGCATCTCCCTGCATCGGCATAATCGCCAAACCGCCGTTGGTGATTGTATAATAGATATCTCCTTCCGGCTTGGACTGAACATAATCGCTGGTCAAATCGGCTGGTGGGACAAACTTCTGTCCAACTATTCCATCCCCTACTCCAGTTTCCCCATGGCAAGTTGCACAGTATATCTCAAAGAGAAATTTGCCACGCTCAATACTTTTAGGTGTCGGTGGAACGATATTTTTAAGCTTAGCTGCTTCATCCCTATCCTTCATGGAAATCCTCCCCTTTGTAGAAACGGTCACATCAGGGAATGGCAAGGCCGCTTCTTTCTGCGCCTTGTGTGACGGCTGTGAAAACATATCCCACGACCACGGCATGGCAAACGCAGCCACTGGAATCAGGGTAGTCAAAAGAGTCAGGAGATATATCTTTCTATTTCTTTTCAATCCTTTTAACCTCGTTGGCACCGTATTCTCTCATAACCTTTTCAATATCGCCAAATTTATTTTCTCTTACACCATCAACAAGGAGCCCGAAGGAGTCAATGGCAAGCCCAACATCGTATTCCTTCGCTTTAAAAGAAGGCGCCAATGCGAGAACAATGAAGCCCATGAGGGTGAAGAGAACGCCTAAAAGTATTGTTGTCTCATAAGATATCAGTAAGATCGGGGGTATTGCAATAATGGGCCGGCCGGATCTCGGCAAGACATAAAGAATCGATGTAGTAATCGCAAAGAGTGTGCCGAACAAATATCCTGTTATTGCCCCTAACCCGGTAAAATACTTTACCGGATTTTTACTTTCACCAAAGGTATGCTCTATCTCGTGCACCAGCGGGACTGGGGAGATTATCGTTATGCCATAGCCTGATTTTTTGCATTTCTCAGCAGCGGCCAGCAGATCATCTACATATTGGAATATGCCTAAAAGTGAATTGTCCATCTGATATCCCTTATATTTTTCTCTTCTCAATGAGACTTTCTCATTGGTATGCCAATATCTTCTTTTACTTCAAATATAGCAATGATCGGAAACACCTTGATAAATACCATGAACATGGATATAAAGAAGAATAAAGCGCCAATGGGAATAGAATATTCTACCCAGGTGGGAGAGTAATCATGCCACATCCACGGAAGAAATTTCCGGGACAAAGAGTTGGGCACGATAAGAAACCTCTCCAGCCACATCCCGATAAGGACAAAGACGGGAATAATAAATCTTCCGAAAAACGAGTTTCTCAGCTTTTTGAATATATAAAGAAGGGGCAGTACTGAATTGGAAAATATCATCAGTGCAAAGAGATAGGAAAATGGTGATATTGCCAGCTTATACTTCAGATGTTCTATCTCCTGCGATGTGTTTGCATACAGGCCTGTCACGACCTCCATTAATGTCAGATAGCTCCAGATCAGGGACAAGACCACCACAAAAATAGTGACCTTGTCATAATGGTATGCTGTAACATATTTTTTCATAACGGGATAGGCTTCCCGCATTATGGACAGCATCAAAAGGACGCCTGCAAAACCTGACAGTAGTGCACCTGTCACAAAATATGGAGCAAACACTGTCTTGGCGTAACCTGGTACGACCGATAAGGCAAAATCCCATGACACAACACTGTGTACCGATACGACAAGGGGCATGATAAATGCCCCGAAAAACATGCAAGCCTTAGCCTGCAAGTGCCATTGCCTGTCAGTACCGCGCCATCCAAATGACAGGGCCGTATAAAGGCGCTTTCTCCAGCCTGTTGCGGTGTGGCTGAGCGAGGCAAGGTCCGGAATCATTCCGAAGAAAAGGAAGACTATGCTGCTGGTTGTATATGTCCCAATGGCAAAGACATCGAAGGTGATTGGAGATGTAAAATTTGTCCAGATCTGTCTCTGGTTTGGATAAGGCATTGTCCAGTAGAAATTCCATGGCCTTCCCATATGAACAAATATAAAAAGGGATACCAGGAAAAGTGCAAAGAATGTCATGGTTTCCGCACCTCTGGCAATGGCCCGCCTCCACGGAGTTTGCGTTATGTAAAGCATGGCAGATATGAGCGTTCCTGCATGGGCAATTCCGACCCAGTAAATGAAATTAACTAGGTACAAACCCCAAAAAACCGGCGCATTAAGACCTGTAACTCCCTGACCGGAATATATCTGATAGGCCCATGGGAGGAAAAGAAACGACACAGCCGATACGGCCATCAGCGTCAGGACGGCATAATACTTCCACCCCGTCTTAGTGATAATCCCTGAGATATCTTCACTGGCTTCTTTGTATGTGATAGTTCTATCCATGTTTTGATGGGCCCTCTTTCATCACTCTTTTTAGATATATGACCGATGGGTCTGCATTAAGCTCTTCAAGCAGTCTGTATCTCCTCGGGCTCTTTGCCAGTTTTGCAGCCTTGCTGTTAGGATCCAGCAGGTCCCCGAATATCATCGCCCCTGTAGGGCATGACTGCACACATGCCGGCAGGACTTCACCATCCTGGACAGTTCTTCCCTCATCCTTTGCCTTGTCTTTAGCAGCTCTGATCCTCTGGATACAGAATGTGCACTTTTCCATTACGCCCATTTCCCTGACCGTGACGTCGGGATTGAGCTGGTGGTCCAACGGCTGTTCAAATTTATAAGAGCGCCAATTAAAACGACGGACATCATAAGGGCAATATGTAGCACAAGTGAAAGTCCCGACGCAACGGTTATAAACCTGAACATTCAGACCATCCTGATTGTGATATGTTGCATAAACCGGACATCCGGTTTCACAGGGAGCCTTGCTGCAATGTTGACACATAACCGGTATGAATTTGACCTTTACGTCCGGATACTCTCCGTCAATATAACGCTCGATCCTAAGCCAGCTGAACGCCCTGGACATGGCGCACTCATCTTTTCCCACTACTGGAAGATTGTTTTCAGCATAGCATGCCAAAACACACGCACCACACCCATTGCATTTATCAAGATCGATTACCATAGTCCATTTATGGTCTAATTTTTTAAAAAAACCAGGCTCTCTGTAAACTTTCCAGCGTTCTGTTATCCGTTCAAGAAATCCAGCCACCTATGAGACCTCCTTGTTCATTTTGTTGAACTCATCAGGTGAAATGGTCTGGACTATATTTCTTCCAAGTTCCTTAGTGCTTCCCTCTATCTTCACCATCTTTTCCGATGAAATGACCCGCGAGATCTTAACCCGAGTTACATTAAGTGCTAGCTCACCTGTATTTGGGTCTTCCTTGAAGGGGAGAATATCTATCGGATTTGAACCTCGCCCTTTTGCATACCTTCCATAAGTACTGTGTCCCTGGCCTATTGGCATACTGACAGTGTCGGGCCTGATGCCCGGGTAAAGGTAAACATGTGCATTTATCTTCCCGAAGGGCGATTCTACTGAAACTGTATCGCCTTCCTTTATTCCCATATTGGAAGCTGTCTTTGGATTTAACTCAATCCAGTTACCCCAAACTACAGATGTCATAGGGTCGGGGATTTCCTGGAGCCATGGAAGATTTGCGCCTCTCCCGTCAAGATAACTTGAATGAGCATAGGTTGTGAGGTAAAGCGGGAATCCTTTCTCATCGCCTTCAAACCTGGAGGATGCCTTTGCGATGTGCGCTTCAATGCCCTTCGGAGATACGGCAACAGACTTTACCTTCGCCTGATCGGCAGGCCACCATCCGCCCCTTGCCAGTAGCTGGTTCCAGAATTCATCGAAGGTCAGGGCACTGGCCAGCATATCCTTATCTTTACTATAATTCGCCTTCCATGCATCCTTCAGATAATCGCTAAAGTCGTTCCATTGCATTTTATCCTTGACCTTGCCGCCAATGCCTTTAGCAAGGGAGAGGATTATATCTCCTATCCCCACCGTGTTGAAAAACGGACTTACGGCAGGCTGCATAATAGTGACAACAGGGTGCCCGACGCTCGGATCGGCAAAGTCATCCCCCCAGTCCTCAAGCGAGGTATGCGCGGGGAGGATGAGGTCTGCCATTGCCGTGGTTTCGTCCATAAAACTCGAAAAGCTTGCTATGAACGGTATGTTTCTTAAAGACTCCTCTGTCTTCATCGCCTTTGGAGTCGTAAAGACAGGGTTGGTATTGTAGACAAGAAGCGTCTTGACCTTTGAGGCCGATGCTGCCGTGGCAAGAGCGTTTATGTTGTTTTTAAAGTCTATGGTGCGCGACCCATTGCTATTGGGGATTACACCGCCTCTTATCCCAATGTTCCCGGCAAGATGATTGAGTATGTTGACGGCCACAATGCCCGACATCCCATTTTCATAGCGTGCCAGATTCTCTCCGCCTATGGCAAGGCTTGGGCGGGTCTGTCCAAACTCCTTTGCAATCTCGCGGATACGCCCTTCGGCAATCTCCGTTACGACAGCCGCATCCTTAGGACTGTATTCGCTCAAAAGCGCCTTCCAGCTTGCTGCATCAGAACCTTTATAGTAACCATCCTCAACAATCGCGTACGCTATCGCCAGTGCAAGAACCCCTTCTGTTCCTGGCTTTGCAGGTACCCACTCATCCGCATTAGCGCCTGTAAGGGACAGCCTCGGTTCTATCTGAACGAACTTGCCGCGTATGCCGTCTTCTCCCTGTCGCATCTGGCCATAAGCAAAGCTGTAATTCACGGGTGAAAGCCACGTCGTCCCGAAATCTGCTCCAAAGGAGAGAAGGTATTTTGTATTTGCTATGTCGTAATGCGGGATATTATTAAGACCCATGGAAACATGATTTGCAAAGAGGAGGTTTTTATTCTGAATAAGCTCATACTGCATGTAATTAGGCGAACCATATGACGCCATGAAGTTATTTATAATACTATTAAGACTACCGCGGGTTTGAGATGATACGAAATAGAGCTTTTCAGTCTCTCCCTTTTCGCTAAGCGCTGTAAGGTTTTTAGACAGTAATGAAAGCCCCTCTTCCCAGGTTATCTCCTCAAAATCCCCTTTCCCCCTGTCACCCCTGCGCTTAAGAGGTTTCTTTATCCTGTCCGGGTTATAAAGTACCTGCAGGCTTGCCTGCCCCCTCGCACACAACTTCCCTTTATTGATCGGGTGAAGCGGGTTTCCCTCTATCTTCTTCGCACGCCCCTCCATTACCCTGACATGGATGCCACAGCCAGCACTGCACTGCGTACAGAGGCTGGGATACCAGTTAGCTACCCCGGGAATGACGTCCACGGGCGGGATGAGATAAGGGATCAACTCTGCTGCCGGAGGTTTGCTCGCCTTTCCGAAAAAGTAGCCGAGACCTGTCCCTACACCGCCAACACCTAAGATTTTAAGGAAATCTCTCCGCTTCATTCTCTAAATCCTTACTTATGGCACGTCCAGCAATCGGTCCCGTTTTTGACCGGAGTTCCGATATATTTCTGCGCCTCGTTATTATGACACTCTATACACCAACCCATCTTTAAAGGAGAAACCATTCCATACGGAAGGCCAAATGGAACAACCTCCCTGGTGATCCTATCCATATTTGCAACATCGCCGTGACACCGCTGACACGGCACGCCGGCTTTTACATGTCTCTTGTGGGGGAAATAGACGTGATCGGGGAGATTATACACCTTCACCCACGGGATAGGTTCCTTTTTTTCCCAATAGGATGCAAGTTTCTGTATCAATGGCGAATCTGTTTTAATGATTGAATGACAGCCCATGCACCTTTTAACGTTAGGGACGCCGGCATGTCTGGATTTTTCTGCGTAAATGTGGCAGTACATACATGGGATCTTGTTTGTTCCTGCATGTATCTTATGGCTGAATGGAATTGGCTGGACAGGGCTTAAGTCTGAAAAATAAAGACCATAGGCTTTATAACCAAGTGCAAAGGTTATAACAGCAACAGATACATATGCTATAAAGTATTTCATAATCTTCAGTGGCTACCTTCGGTCCTTCAATAAGGATTATATTCCGTTAACAGTATTAAACCGAACTTAATTTATGAAAATCTTTGTCAAATGTATCCATCTTGCGACGCGGTAAGTTAATACTATAAAAACAATTATCTTGTCAAGCATAAAAAAATCTGTGTGTAAGATTATGAATTAAAGCCGCGCAATAAAGGTGCTTGCCATATTGATTGTCAGGACTCATGTCGACCTGCATTTGAGACAGGTGTCAGCAAGGTTCTTCACGGTCGTCTTTTATGAATCTTGATTAGCCCCAACACTGTTCACTTAGGTTGTTTTATAGTTTTACCCCACCCTCACCCTAACCCTCTACCCACGGGGCATAAATCCCTGAGGGAGAGGGGAGAATTAACTCCTTCCCTTTCGGTTGGGGTGGGGATGGGGTAAAGATGGTATTTTCGGGGCAAAGTACAAACCCTCAAAAGTACTCGGAGGATATATCATCCTTAATGGATTTGTAAAACCACATGTGTCGCATTGATATCAAGAATTGAGCAGTGAATGAGAATCCCATGAGGGCTCCACCGATGATCACGACATATGCAAATGGTTCAGACACCTTAGTGATCCACCAGGAGCCGATGTCCAGATATATAGAGATAAAAGGGAGGGTTATAAGAACCCTCTTGATCCAAATCTTTACATATGTAAGGGAGAAGATAATACCTGTGAAGGCAAAGATAAAGGTGAGGCCGAACAGGTGTATATGTGATACCCTTACCAGTGTCCCAATGGTAACGCCTGTAGAGCTGACCGACAGCTTCTTAACATTCTCGTAAGTTGTAAGGTTAGGTATATGCGGATTACTGCCGTTGTGACAGAAGACGCAGTTGCTTTCAAGGATAGGTTTAATAGTCTCATTGAATGACTTTTCCTCGGCCCCGCTTTCGATCCAGCGGTATATTTTGGCACTGGAGTCTTTGTCAATCCTGTCTGACATGGGACCCCTGAGCGCCAGTTCAAGGCGGCTTGCTACATCACCCCGATATGCAATAACAATATCTTTGGGCGACAACCCTGATTTACCATCAAGGCCGGCATGTGTTTCCCAGATCAGGGTCATTCCGAAACTGTAACCTATAGCAAAGGTAAGGAGGATGAAGGTGCATAGCAGCTTCTGACTTGGAGAAAAATTGTGAAATCTTAAATACTGTTTCATTCGATCAAGCCATTGGGGTGCTTAAATAAATCAAGGTGTTAGAAAAAATGGGCTCCGCCTGACAGGAACAAGAGCAAAAAGAGATTCAATTCTTAAAATGCTTGCTCTGTTCCTATCACGCAACTAATATTAATGCTTACCTGTGAGCCTCTTGCAAAACTATCTTTTGTGGTTCGACAAGCTCACCACGAACGATGATTTTAACCCTGCCACCGTTCACCCTGAGCTTGTCGAAGGGTAATTTCGGACTTTTGCAAGAGGCTCCTGTTACTTCTTTATGCTCATAATGTACGCAACAAGATCGGCAATCTCAGGATTTGAAAAGAAGCTGCCCTTTGGAAACATCATTGTTCCATGCCGACCAAACCTGATGGCTCTCGCTATTTCTAAATCCCCCAGAGGTGACATATCAAGGTCAGGGGCTCCAAAAAGCTTTTTATTAGGACCTTCTTTTTCATGGCATGAGACACATCTTAATTTAAACATCTCACCGCCATTCTTTGGATCAGGCGTATATGTTAAGGTGCGAACATGTTCAGCAACATCTTTGATTTCATCATCATTCAAAACGTCTTTCCAGGCCTTCATCTCTCTGCCGTAGACCCCATACTTTATTATAACCGGTAGCTCCTTGGGGCTGATAAAAAGCCTGTTAGTTCTCAAGTCACGTGCAGGATTAGGTTTTATGTTTCTTCCATATTCAGAAACACTTCCGTCTTCACCATGACATTTTACACAATACTTTTCAAAAAGTGCCTTGCCATTTTCGCCGGCAAAAACTGCATGATATGCCCCAAAAATAATCAGTGACATGATCACAACTATCAAATGCTGCCTTTTCATCGCTTACCTCCTTTTTCCTGTTTTATTAACCAAAATTTAGGGGATGTCTTCTATGAAATACTTGGGTTCAGTCTCTCAAAAAAGAACCAAAAACCCACCTTATCATGACCTTAGTTCCTCTCATAAAAACCAATGGCGCAATGATATACAAAGACCCTATAAAAATCAAGTGATATTACATCTGGAGTTTCCTGAGTTTTTCAAAACCATAAGTTACAAGTCCTTGAAATACCTGAATAATGCTCATATCACAAGTTACACGAGTCATTTTTTTGGGGCAAAACGATGATTCCTGAGTTATAAAACCTCTGAGTCGAAAAGATATGATATATCAACGAGGCGGAGGTGCTATGAGCAGCGAACCCAGGATTACCGCAGCTGCCATGAGATGATATATGGGATACAGGTAGCAAAGGATGTAAAGCTCAGCAATATTTCAAGGACATTAATAAAAGCAGGCATTAAGAAAAACTGTCTTGCGATGGCAAAGGCCCTTTCAACAGCCTACGAAACGATCCTGATAGTATAATGAGATGTTAAGGAAAAGAAGAAAACGATCCAATCCAATACCGTCTATCTATAAGCTTTGGATGAAAACTCAGGAAACTCCGAGCAATCTTTAAGTTGTCAAATCAGGTGCGACCTGTTAAGTTACAAATCACGCCAATGTAATGGCAAACTAAATGAGGCAGGAATAGAGGGATGACGGTAATTGAAACATTAAAGATAAAAAGGTTCCGGGAAAATTTTTCTGAGGAGGTTGAGGTCTCTCTGATAAAAGAGGTGCCCCTTACCATATCCCTGAACAATAAGGAGGTTGTGACCCTCCTCTGCCTCGGAGATCATATGAAGGAGCTGGCTCTTGGGTTCCTTGGCTCAGAGGGGTTTATAGAAAAGTTCTCAGACATAAAGTCCATAAAGGTGGAGGAGGAGAAGGGGACTGCGGAGGTAGAGACGGTCTCAGAGAATCCTCTGGCAGCAGGGCTCTTTGAAAGGAGGACAATAACCTCAGGATGCGGGAAGGGGAGCACCTTTTACAACGTCATGGATGCCTTCAGGTGCAAGAGGATTGAGTCGGATATAAAGATTCAGGCTGCATATCTTATGGGGCTGATGAAAAGACTCCATGAAAATTCCGAGCTTTACAGGGATACCCACGGAGTCCACAATGCGGCGCTCGCAGATTTATCAAGGATACTTGTCTTCAGGGAGGACATAGGGAGACATAACGCAGTTGACAAGATAAACGGTTACTCCCTTCTTAACAATATAAACCTGTCTGACAAGATACTTGTTACAACAGGGAGGGTCTCTTCGGAGATACTTATAAAGGCAGGGAAGATGGGGATCCCTATAATACTGTCCCGCTCAGTTCCAACAGCCCTGGCAGTATCCATCGCTGAAGAGATCGGGATTACCATAGCTGGGTTCGCCAGAGCTGGAAACGTCTCCATTTACAGCCATGGGGAAAGGGTTGGATACTGACCCATTTATTCTTCAAGCTATGCGACCATATTGTATGTGTTGCCAAGAAGTTCATGCAGGATCAGACCGATAAAGGCTCTTTATCCCTCATATAATAAATATAGGAAACGACTAACCCCGCATGGAAAAAAATAAACTGTACTCTAATCTGAAGCGATATGTCCTGTACATGTCTCTTATCTGGACATGCGCAATTCTATTATCACTTGCCTGGAACCTCATTGAGATCAATAGCAGAACTATGGACGCAGCAAAGAGCCAGGCGCTGGTGGCTTACGAAAAAGACCTCATTTACCGCCGCTGGAATGCCGACCACGGCGGCGTCTATGCTGAAGTAACAGAAAAAACCCAACCCAACCGGTATCTGTCTGGTCTGCCTGAACGAGATATCAAAACACCTTCAGGAAAATTGCTGACGATGATAAATCCCGCCTACATGTTTCGTCAGGTAAGTGAATTGTCATTGAAAGAGTACGGTGTTCGTTCACACCTTACAAGTCTGAAACTGGTTAATCCTTCAAATGCTCCAGACCCATGGGAAAAAAAGGCCCTTCTCGCTTTTGAACAGGGCGCCCAAGAGGTCCGTTCCGTTGAGATGCTTGAAGAGAAAAAATACATGCGCTTGATGCGTCCCTTGCTTACCGAAAAAAAATGTCTTGCATGTCACACCACCCATGGTTATAAGGAAGGTGATATCCGTGGAGGGATCAGCGTCTCCGTTCCTGTCTCGCCACTTATGGAAAATGCTTACAGGCACGCGATAGTTGTTTTACTGGGACACGCTTTTTTATGGATTGTTGGGTTATCAGGAGTCAATCTTGGAGCAAGACAGATAAGAAGAAGTGAAAGGGAACGTAGTGAAATGGAGACTCAGCTTCGTAAACTTTCCCACGCTGTTGAACAGAGTCCGACATCAATGGTAATTACTGACCTTAAAGGAAATATCGAGTTTACAAACGCTGCTTTCTCAGAATCTTCCGGGTATTCATCAGAAGAAGCCATTGGAAAGAACGTAAGCGCTATAAAATCAGGCCTTCAAAGTGATGAACTTTTCAGGAAAATACTGGAGACTGTTCATGAAGACAGGGTCTGGCGGGGCGATATCTGCACAAGAAAAAAAGATGGTGAGAGCATCTGTGAACTGGTATCTGCGTCACCGATTAAAGACCTTGATGGGGAGATTACAAATTCTCTCTTTGTTAAAATTGACGATACGGAGCGCAAGCGTGCTGAAGAGGCGCTGTGGAAGAGTGAAGAGAAATTCAGGTCCATAAGTGCATCAGCGCAGGACGCAATTATTATGAAGGACAACGATGGAAATATATCTTTCTGGAATAAAGCGGCAGAGAAGATCTTTGGATATAAGGAAGATGAGGTAATGGGTAAAAATCTCCATAAATTGCTTAGCCCTCAAAGGTATCATGAAGTGAATATGGCTGCATTTGAGCAGTTCAGAAAGACGGGAAAGGGAAATATTATTGGGACCATCGTAGAGGTTGAGGCGTTAAAGAAGGATGGCACTGAAATACCGATTGAGTTGTCTATATCGGCCGTAAAGCTTGATGGAAATTGGAATGCGATTGGAATTATCAGAGATGTCTCTGACAGGAAGCGTGTTGAGAAAGAGCTTAAAGCTGCAAAAGAGGCAGCTGAGGCGGCCAGTAGTGCAAAGAGCTATTTCCTTGCCACCATGAGCCATGAGCTGAGAACACCTTTAAACGCAATTATCGGTTTTTCTGAAATTCTTATCGATGGAATCGAGGGGGAATTGACAAAAGAACAGAAAAAAGATGTTGAGTACATTCATTCTGCTGGATCCAACCTTCTGGGGCTTGTCAACGACATTCTTGATTTGTCTAAAATAGAAGCTGAGAAGTTAAGCCTTGAAAATAATCCTTTTGATCTTCGAGTTGCCGTGAACGATATCAGAAATGTTCTATCCCCGACAGCAGCAGAAAAGGGAGTAGAGCTTAAAGTTGAATTTGGCAAGGGTGTTCCGACTGATGTTGAAGGAGATTCTACCCGTATAACCCAGATAATCTTAAACTTTACGAGCAATGCCATTAAATTTACCGATAAAGGCTCAGTAACAATCAGGGTTAGGCATGAAGAAAGGACTGACAGAGAAGGACTCTTTATAATATCTGTTGAAGACACGGGAATAGGCATACCGGAAGACAAGCTGGAGACTATTTTTGAAAAATTTACCCAGGCTGACTCTTCAGTAACACGCAAGCATGGCGGGACTGGTTTAGGGCTGACAATAACTAAAAAGCTGGCAGAATTAATGGGAGGCACTATCGGTGTTTCCAGTAAAGTTGGAAGAGGCTCAATATTCTGGTGTAAGCTCCCGCTGAAATATGCCAAGGATGCCCACGGGAGCGGGTTGGCAATTGGTTCAGGAAATTAGCTTGACGCCTTCGACAACTCCTGTTATCCTTAACGTATTAAATTTATGGATGTTCCTGGAAAGAGACGAAGACAAAAAACGTAAGCCCTGGAATGATTCCGGGGCTTTTTTCTTTTGGGACACAAAAAAAGAGGGAGTTTATGGAATTTAAAGAATTTAATCTCAATGAAAAAGTGGCAACAGGGGTAGTTGCTGCCGGTTACACAACGCCTACGCCGATTCAAGCCCAGGCAATCCCGCCGGTCATGCAGGGTCGGGACGTCATGGGGCTGGCGCAGACAGGCACAGGCAAGACCGCAGCATTTGCCCTGCCAATACTTCACAGGCTGATGCAGGGGAGCCACGGCCATGTCCGTGCCCTGATCATCGCCCCTACCCGCGAACTTGCTGAGCAGATACATGTTTCCATCGGTGAGCTTGGAAAGCAGACCCGCCTTAAAAGCGTCACTATCTATGGCGGAGTCGGGGTCAACCCCCAGATAGAGAAGCTTAAGCGGGGCGTAGAGATAGTAGTCGCATGTCCGGGTCGGCTCCTGGATCATATAAACCAGAAGACGATAAACCTGTCACAAGTGGAGGTGCTGGTCCTGGACGAGGCAGACCATATGTTCGATATGGGCTTTTTACCTGACATCAGTAAGATCCTGGGGCACCTTCCAAAGAAGCGTCAGACCCTGTTATTTTCGGCAACCATGCCTGAAGAAATCCGGAGACTGGCCCACGACGTCCTTACCGACCCGGTGACGGTCCAGGTCAGCAACACAACCGCGCCTGTCACAGTCACCCACGCACTTTACCCGGTCAACGAGCACCTCAAGAGCCCTCTGCTCTTGAATCTACTGAAGCATACCGACACCGGGTCAGTGCTGATATTTACCCGCACAAAGCACCGCGCCAAGCGCCTCGGTGAGCAGCTTGAAAAGGCGGGGTACAAGGCAGCCTCTCTACAGGGCAATTTGTCCCAGAACCGACGTCAGGCTGCGCTGGACGGCTTCCGCGACGGTACCTTTCAGGTACTGGTTGCGACCGACATAGCAGCGCGTGGAATAGACGTATCCCAGGTCTCCCATGTCATCAACTACGATATACCTAACACCTCAGAGGCTTATGTACACCGGATCGGAAGGACAGGTCGTGCAGCCAGAAGCGGTGACGCCTTCACCCTTGTGACCGGTGAAGATACTGTAATGGTGCGCACCATTGAGCGAGCGCTGGGTACCCAGCTTGAGCGCCGCACAGTGCCGGACTTTGATTACAATGTCACCGCACCTAAGAGGGACACCGAATTCGTCCGCCCTCCAAGGCAGAACATGCAGCGCCGCAAGCCCGATGAGGAAAAGAAAAGTTGGGCGCATGGAAGGACGCCTGCCCATCCAGGCTCCGCCAGGCCAACTTCATCAGGGAGGTCGTATCGGAATTCGGGGAAACCGACCCACACAACCAATGCTCCGCCGCCACGATTCAAGCAACCACGAAACGCCGGTTAAGGAAGTAGTTTCGAGTTTCTCTGTTCAGGCATGAAACTCATACCCGCCAGTTCAGAGGCCCGAAATAAAAAACTGCTCCATTCCCAACCACGCTTTCAGCCCAGATTCTGCCTCCATGACGATAAACAATACGTTTGACTGTTGCAAGCCCCACACCACTCCCAGGATATTCATCTCCGGGATGGAGGCGCTTAAAAGGAGTAAACAATTTGTCTGCATAAGCCATGTCGAACCCTATGCCATTATCACGGACGTAATAGATTATTGACTCGTCTTTTTCTTTCAGTATACCGAATTCAATATTCGGATTAGGCTGTTTTGACGTGTATTTCCACGCGTTATCTAAGAGATTTTCCATGACAATCCGAAGCAACCTTGCATCCCCCCTGGCTTTCACTCCCTTCTCTATAATTACCTCTACATGATTTTTCGGATTCTTTTTCGAAAGTTCAACAGCAACGGTTGAGGCAATGTCGCTTAGATCAAGCTCCTCGTGCTGTATCTCCTTCCTGGCTACCTGCGACAAAGTAAGCAGAGAGTCAATAATCTGAGACATTCTTTTGGAGGACGCAACTATTCGTTGAAGAAAATCTGCCCCTTTGCTGTCCAGGGCCTCACCGTAATCCTCAGCCAAGAGCTGGCTGAACCCTTGAATTACAAGAAGCGGAGACCGGAGGTCGTGAGATACAGAGTAACTGAAAGACTCTAAGTTCAAATTAAGCTCTTCAAGCTCGGAAATATGCCTTTCCAGTTCCTTGTTGAGTTTAACGACCTCTTCTTCAGCATGTTCTCGCTCTTTCACCTGAGACAGCATAGGTTTAAACAGGAAAAAATAAAGCATGGGGCTGAGCATGACAGTCAGAGCAGCCGCATCAAAAATGGCCTCAGCCAATCTGGAATGAAAGGGGGGAAGTAAATAGATTGCAATCATTACGATGAACTCTGAAAGAAATATTGACAGGGCCATAATAATGAGCAATCGGAACGGTGATTGATAAATGGAAGGCATGAAAGCTCCTAACACTTTTTTAATAAAGAACTGATACGATGAGCCAGCTACGACTATGAGATTATATATTTGAACGACTTGGTAAGGCAACTTGAAAATGTCTGGATTTTTAATGCAGTAGGGAAATGCCTTTCTTTCTTTTTACAATTCAGTCTTTAAACCTACCACTGATCCAGTACCGCCGATCCCGCTCGACCCTCATTGACAAACAGTCTTTACTGGTGCTAATATGCTGCCTTATTACAGAATTGATCGGGTTCTTATCGTTACCCCAGAGTAGTATTTGGCCCTGTCTGAGAGTTTATCTATCACTATGAAATTTACATCTGTTGAAAAAGGGTGCATCCCACCCTGTAATGTGGCCCCAAACTCCCTTATGGGCGTTCCTCGCGTCCAGACAAATCCATCCAGGTGGCATGGCGATGGATGGCAGGGATTTGTTGAAGAGCTGAAGTCAAAAGGAGTTGTGGTGCGGGAGGAGAAGTGGGAGCGCTCCATATTTGTTACCGACGCCGGTGGACTCGCCTTTGGACTTCCTCACGGTGTGGTTCGTCCCTCTTCTTCGGAGGATGTCTCCAAGGTCTTGATAGCTGCCCAGACCCATCTGGTCCCTGTTATCACAAGGGGCGGGGGGCTTTCATCGGAGGGGGAGGCCATAGCCTTCGGCGGGCTACTCCTTGACATGACCTCCATGAACAGGGTACTTGAAGTTGACAGAGAGAATATGACCGTCCGCACTGAGGCAGGGATATTCTGGCACCAGCTGGCAGAGGTGTTGAGACGGGATGGCCTGGATTATCTCTCAGCTCCTCTTAATATGACCTCCACTGTCGGGGGGGTCCTTGGCGTCGGCGGGATAGATATCAACTCTCCGCGCCTGGGTTGCAGCGCAGACCAGGCATTGGCCCTCAGGGTTGTGACCCCCACCGGGGAGATAGTGGAATGCTCCGGGTCAGAGAACAGTGACCTCTTTGAAAGGGTCCTTTTGGGTTATGGGCAGTTTGGCGTCATAACCGAAGCGACTATGAAGATACGCCCCTTCACTCACATAAAGATGAGATACCTTTATTACTCCTCCCTCCGCACAGCCATTGAAGATCTCCAGCTTATAGTGCGGGAGGATGCCTCGGACTACTCCGGGATCCTTACCGTGATGGACAGCGCCATCAACCTGCTGGTCGCCTTTGACAGTGATGGGAGGGAACAGGAGTTTGACGCCAGATGGAGATCCCGGCTGAGGGGGCATGGTGAGGTGAGCTTCGGAGTTCGGCTGGCCCTGTATTATGCCTTGCACCCATGGCGGATAAAGGAGGCTCTTTATATAGTTGACAGGCGCATGAAGATGGTCCCCGAATTTTTCCGCCCAGAGTTCATGAGAGAAGGGAAGATAGAGGACAGGACTGTTGTCTTCTCAAGGGCTGTATGGAAGTTCTGGGGTGGGCGACAGATGGTTATCCCTGATCTTTCGGCCAGCGCGGAGAAGTTTATTGAGGCTGTGGAAAGGGGAAATGCGGTATGCAGGAAGTATTTTAGATACTATACCCTGTACTGCGTAGGCATAAAGAAGATGGAAGATCTGCCCCGTTACGAGATGTCCTGCATGCCTCCAGGTGCAACTGATTTTGCATACGGGTGTGAGTTTGAACCTATGCTCAAGGATAAAGATTACAGTCGCGACTACCTCCAGTCCTTCAAAAACGAGATATACGATATAGGCGTAGATATGGGCCTCAGCTACTACCGCTTTGGCGGGATGATGAAGGGGTATATAAGACGCATCTTTGGCGATGAAATGGTAGACAGGCACCTGGAGATGAAGAGAAAGGCAGACCCCGCCATGATTCTGAACCCGGACGTGATATTTTAGGAGATAAGATGATGCTCAAGCCAGTCATGTGCCACGAGGTCTGTATCGGGTGCTCCTGCTGCCTCCTCTCCTGCCCTGTATGGAACAGGACAAGGGACCGCTCACTCACGGCACAGGGGAGAAACAAGGCCCTTCAGGGAGGGGCAACAGTGGAGGATATCTCCAACGCTATAGACTCCTGCATCTTATGCGGGGCGTGCGAACCAAACTGCCCGGAAGGGAACGACATTGTTGGTTTGACCATAGAGCAGCGAGGACTGCTGAACATGACCAGAAAGGGTTATCCGTCATGGTATCCTGCGACAGAAGCTAAACCCACAAAAGGTGTCCGGCTCCAATATAAGGAGGTAACCCTGCTGGCAGGGAATGCGCTGAAGAATGACAAGGACCTGTGCGAGGCTGTCCTAAAGCTTCTTGGAAATAAGAGCATTACTGCATCCGATGACGGGAGCGATATTTTAAGATCAATGGAGGCTGGGCTCCAGGTGGACAAGTCGAGGATTGATGACTTCATCTACCCTTTGAACTCCGCAGGGCCTTTAGTAGTAGCGGAAGGGGGTCTCCGCAGACATTTGAAGGAATGGCTCCCTGATAAAAAGATAGCAGGGCTCGGAGAGGCGCTCCTCTCCATAGATTCGATACGCCGCTCTCTTGGCCCTGATGACCTGTATGTCATCGAATGTCGCGGGTTTCATTCGGACTATGCAAGGTTGGTAAGGTTTTATGACAGGGTCCGCTTGGAGACAGGCGTTCAGCTCAACCTGGACCTGCAAAGGATAGCCATCCCCACAGGGGCCTCATCTATTCAGGCAAGCGAAGACCTGGAGGCGGCAGGGTGCATTGAACAGGTGAAGTGGATACTTTACGGCAGGAAGGTCAGTCGCATCATAGTTGAGAACCTGGCAGATATAGACGCCTTCAGGCGGGTGACCGATATACCGTTAGTCCATGTGGCCCTTTTGGCATGAAAATATTAATTTTTTTTGACACTGATTTCCACAGAATAAATATGATTCTCACAGATAAATCTCTATCAGAGTAAATCATAAAATATCAGTGAAAATCTGTGTCTATGTCTTTTTCTCTAAAAAAGGATGAGCAGTGAGCAATGACATAATAAATACAGATGTCCTTATAGTAGGGACAGGACCGTCAGGAGCAGCCGCAGCCAAGAGGCTTGTGGATGCGGGCTTGGAAGTCGTGGCCCTCGATTTCAGGAAGCTCCCCCGTTACAAGATATGCAGCGGGATACTCTCCCCGAGGGGACACCGCTTCCTGATAGAGAACTTCGGGCCCCTCCCTAAAGAGGTCCTGCACGAGCCCACGTCATGCAGGGGCGTGACGTTCCATTTCCCAAGCATGATCTCGATCCCCATGGATTTCTTTGGCGGCCCCACACCCCATTTGAACAGACAGTTCGCCGACTACTGGATGATTAAAAAGAGCGGTGCAACCATCCACGACGAGACGTCATTTCAGGGTCTGGAGCACGATGGGAAGATTATCCGGGCAAGGGCCAGGAGGAACGGCAGGCCTGTCGAATACAGGACCAGATTTGTGATAGGGGCCGACGGCCCCAGGTCTATGGTCAGGCGCTCCATGTATCCGGAATACGACGAGGGGATCCCCTGGTTCATGGTTGGGCAGAAGTTCCAGCGGATATTAGAATGTCCCCTGGACGAGCAGTATTTCCACTTCTGGTTCCATCCTGAGCTTGGGCACTACACATGGAGCCATGCCCGTGACGGGAGGCAGATAGTCGGGGTCGGCTTCCCTGCCGGAGGCAATGTCGACATCTACCATAAGAGAGTGGAGTCATACCTGCGGGAAAAGCATGGAGTAAAGCTTGAGCCGGCAGATGACAGGGAGGGTTGCGCCCACAACTTCGGCCCCTCCCTTATAAACCGGTATGTCTTTGGCAAGGGAAACGTGGTGTTGACAGGACAGGCTGCGGGATTCTTCAACATGCTGGCCGAAGGGATGAGCTGCGCCCTTCACTCAGGCGCCATTGCCGGGGAATCTATGGTCGATTCAATCCACAAAAACAGACCTGTGCAGGAGATATACCGCAAGCAGATCGTATCCGAGGTGACCCGCTGCACAGACCAGTGGAATCCCCTAAAGATCGCATTTGACAACCCGCACGAAGCAGACTTCAAGGCGGAACTGCGAAAGCTCAGCATCAGGGAGCAGGCCAATGTCATAAGGGACCTAGTTAAATTCCTTCCTATATACGGCAGGTTTAACTGGGGGAGGCAGATGCTTTCCCAGTCTATTCACCGGTTGATCACAGGAGAGTATTCAAAGAATAGATGGCTTTAAGTCTTCAAGCCATCTTAAATTTAAGGGGATTTTCCTCTTGACGGAGGAGCCTTGTTGCTGTATCTTAATACTTTGCTTTTTTGTTTGCCGTCGCATTGGGGGATCGTCTAGCGGCAGGACGACAGACTCTGACTCTGTCTACCGAGGTTCGAATCCTCGTCCCCCAGCCAAATTGTTTTTGCCGGGGACTGTCCCTATTTACGGACTGAGCGAAGCGAGGTCGTAGAATGGGGACTGTCCCCATAGACGGTCCCATCGTCTAGAGGCCTAGGACGCCGCCCTCTCACGGCGGCAACACGGGTTCGAATCCCGTTGGGACTACCATTAAAATCAAGCATTTAGCTCTTTCAGTCGTATCTCAAAACTCGACTGTGCTAAATTTGGGCTAAACGCCCTATAACTCTCCTCTAACCTTGGATTCCGCCTGATATTGCCTTCCAAGTCGAATTCAGTGATCCCGAAAGAATTAAGGCATTCAAGAACATTTCCTTTTTGGATTTCACTGTTTAGATAGAAGCCATGCTGGTTAAGCCCGTCAATGTATTCGCAGAATTCATCTTAAACCTCAAAATGACCGTCGCCCAATAATTCCATATGCTCTCGAATAAGAGACACGAAGAATTTGACCACTTCGTCCGCGTTGATGGCGTTGTTAGGAGCGGATTTCATAGCAGCTTCTCGTACTCAGATGGCTTTATGGTCGTAATGAAATACTTTTTGAATAGCTCACCTGAGCGAGACAACAAACGCTCGTCAGTAGTTACAAAATACCCGCCACCATACTTGTAAAGCTCGAATAAGTGATCTGCATCGCCTTTATGTTTACGCGGCTTTGCGTTTCCTTGGACAAGAATGCGTACTTGATCCCTCTTGTTCAATAATTCAGGGGTAAGTTCTATCTCGATTGTGTACACAAACGCCTGTGCCATCCGTTTTACATCATCTGGGGTATTCGGATGTTCTAATTCCTTCTGGACAGAGTGAGCCAGTATGATATTGGGCCACTTTTCAAGGATGCGGCGACTCGCAGCTCCCTCAGTACCGCCAGGATTAAACGCACAGCTATCAATAAAGCTGTGCGTATATCGAGGAGGTCTCTGTGTATGCGCCATACCAAGTAGCTCCTAACGACCAAGCTCACGTGCCGGCGTAGCCGGTCGCGTGGAGCGATTTGTTGGGCCGCAACAGTTCGCTAAGGAACTTCACGACTGCAACTCTGCAATTCGTTTCTTTATCATGTTTTCCCAGACAGAGCCCTCATAAAGCTGAAGAAATTTCCTCCACGCACCCAGCTCTGCATCTTTGCTTGGATTGTGGCGAAAAGTAACGCCGCGTTCACTGGGCTTGCGTATTTCCTCAACCGTTACAACACCAAGGAAAGTCGGTTCACCTAGCGTGGTACTCACAGTAAGGCTTGGTATCTTTTCAGGCGGTACTTCATAAGTATGTTGCCAAGTTGTGTTTCCTGCTTGCCATGTGGTTTCGATTTTGGCCAAGTAATATCTTCCGGGTGGCACATTGGAAAAGATAATGAGTCCCGAAACTGTACGCCCGCGTATCGGATTGAACCCATCCGCATCCCGCAACGTGCCACCCGTTACCTGTTGCGGGGTTTTTAGACCAAGCATGCCGTGCATAACCGCCTCGCAATTCACGACCACAAGAGCCGATGTGGCAGGAGCACCTTCAAGCGTTGGTGCATTAATTTTGTCGATGACTGCGCAGCTACCAAGAAGAAAAAGGCCAGCGCCCATCAGCCACTTCAAGTTTACGTTTCTTCCCATAACGCTCCCCAATCGCTGCTCAATGTTGCACGTGAGTGCGAGACGTAACCCTAAGGCGATCGCCAATGATTAGTTGCCTTATCGAAGCAATTTGTCTTACGCTCCTCTGAACAAAAACTGCTTTGAAGTGTGAGCGTAAGGCGTTCGATAACGCCACTGTCGGGATTAACATCAATACTCAATAGGGGTATCCACTTGACTCAACCACATACTATCCGTAGTATGTAAGGCATG
>CAKKSC010000063.1 GCA_919902985.1 Desulfuromonadales bacterium
AGCGAAGCCTATGGCAGAGAGACCTCCAAGAAGGGGAGGCTTTGACCGAGGTGGCAGCGACAGAGGCGGTAGCAGAGGAGGCGGAGACAGAATGGGCTACTAAAAATAGTTTGACTGTCTGAAGTCTTAAGCAAAACCCGACCGCAAGGTCGGGTTTTGTGTTATTGAATATAGTCATTTTGCGGATTCATAAAGGTGTTGACTTTTTTGCATTATTTTGCTATGAATATGAGCAGAATGAGCGCGAGAATATTTGGACTTTAAACATTTTTTTGGAAAGGATGGTGCCGTATGTTAGAGAAGATTGTTAAAGTAGTCAGCGAGATAAAAAAGCCTCTATCGCTGAAGAACGAGGGAGAAATGGAATTATTTTTTATTGGAACAGGTTCGGCATTTGCCACAACCCTATTTCAGACAAATTTTTTGATAATTAAGGGGGATTATCATATCCTGGTTGACTTTGGGATGACTGGACCATCTGCCCTCTTGGGCACCGCCGGACTGAAAGCTTCTGAAATAGAGGTAATTCTTCCTACTCATTCTCATGCAGATCATGTTGGAGGAATAGAATGTCTTGGGTTGATGAATCGGTATATTGGTATGAGATTAATGAATAAGCCCAAGATTAAAATGATTATCTCTGAGGAATATCAAAGAGTTTTGTGGGACTGCACATTAAGAGGTGGAATGGAGTGGAATGAGCAAGAAATAGAAAGTGGACGCAAATTGTCTTTCGGTGATTATTTTCAAGTAATAAGACCGAAGTGGAAAAAAAGCCAACCCAGAGAGGTGTTTGAAATAGATTTTAACGATATCCATTTGGAGATGTTTAGAGTGAAGCATACGCCTGAAAGTGCCAATGATTGGCAGGAATCTTTTATTGGACATGGTCTTTTCATAGACGATAAGGTTTTTATTTCCGGAGACACTAGATTCGACCTAGATCTTATTAATATGTATAAAGACAGGGCGCAGGTAATGTTCCATGATGTGCAATTCTTCAAAGGAGGAGTTCACGCATCTTTGGAAGAACTCAGAACTCTTCCGAGTGAGGTGAAAGAAAAGATGTTTCTCATGCACTATCCTGATGAGTGGACAAAACAAAACATCGATGGTTTTGCAGGATGGGCTAAACAAGGGAGCAGGTACATTTTTTGTTAACGAGCCCTTGACCAAATTGTCTGTTTCGTAAAAAAAGATGGTGCTTTACACAGGCCATCTTTTTCTTTTTTTTAATTCTTAATAAATCTCGCCAGAGTGTTGAAGGGCAGTCAATTGTCGTTAGGGTCAGAGCGAGAACTTGGTGTTTAAAAACATTGTGCAAACATATCTTATTCTTTACCGCCAGAGCGAGCATTCTATTTTTAAAAGCCTTGCGCAGGAAATTATCCAGCACTTATTTTGGATTTTCAAAATAAGTGCTGGA
>CAKKSC010000064.1 GCA_919902985.1 Desulfuromonadales bacterium
TAAGGCCCAATTTGCCAGTACTCAGAGAATTCACACAAAACGCTTGACAGTACCAGATAAGGAATGTAGAAAGGATGGGGGAGAGGTTTCATAGGGACTGTGAAGGCAATCTGTCCCTTTTTGTTCATTAAGAAGAGGTATGAAATGGGCAGACCTGTAAATGATAAGTGCAGAGACTGTGCAAAGAATATAAAGTCTCGTGATATTAAGCCTGACTGTTATGTGAAAGAAATTTGTGGTCATAGACGAAGTTATTACAGATATCATGATAGAAACAAGAGAACACAACAGGACAACCATAGATATATAAAGTATAAAGATGATAAATGTGCCCTTTGTGGAGAAACTAAAAGTGTTTTGGAAGTACACCATATTAAGCCACAGGCTATTGGAGGGGAAGACGCTCGATTCAACACTCTAACACTATGTGTTTCATGTCATAAAACAATTACCAAATATTATAAGATTGCAGGTATCAGATTATCAGAACACCAAGAAGAGAGTGATGAAGAGTATAGGAAGTTTGTTGATAGCTTACCACCACTTTAAAAATATAAATTCCCTAATAATGTTTATATGAAAATTCTTGAGTGATGTAGGGTGGGCTGTGCCCACCAGTTAAAAGGAGTTCAGTATCGTGTCCTCGGAAATCCCATAAATCGTGGAAAAACTTGACCGACAGATGCAGACGCTGGAAGGCGTGCGGCTGCTTTAAGGAAGAGGCTGAAAAGAGGATTGAGGAGATTTTGGCAAGGGGGGAGAGTAAATGGATACAACGACACCAATTCTAATTGCAAAGTTCCGAGTCGCACATTCGGCGGGGCTACAAGCTCTTCATGACTCCACTAAGCAAGCGCTGAGGGTTCGATTTCTCCAATCTGCACGTATCGCCCTGCAAACACTTTATGGGGCAAACGCCCCAATAGTACAGAAGTATACAAATGCAATTAAGAATCTGCGTGGCACCACACAAAACGATATAGCAGGTCTCTTTGTCGAATTTGAGCATTTTTTCAACTGGCTCGAAGTTATTTCAGGACAGGAAACTATAAACCCAAGGTCTCGGCCATCCCCTCCACCGGCTGGAAGAAGCATATTCATCATTCACGGACATGATGAGGTTAATACTTTGCGGTTAAGTCACCTGCTTCAAAACCATTTCAGTCTGAATCCTGTTCTAATGAAGAGTAAGCCTGGAATGAGCCGAGCTCTTTTGGAGAAGTTTGAGGAGGTGGCCGCCACTTGTTCCATGGCATTTGCACTCATAACCCCAGATGACCATATTACAAATCACAAAACCTCTTATTTCCAAGCACGGCCAAATGTCATTTTTGAAGTTGGTTGGTTCGTCGGACGCCTTGGTATTCCTCGAGTGTGTCTTTTGCTGAAAGATGGAACAACCGTACATTCAGACATAGACGGCATTTCGCGCATTCACTTTCGTGAGAATGTCGAAGAAAAGGTGATTGATATTCAGAAAGAACTTGACGCAGTTGGCCTACTCGATAAATAGTGCAAACGGGATATGGGCAAAAATTGGGACGGTTAAATATAGTTGCCCTCAAGAGGCAGTGTACTGCTAAAACTAACAACACTCCACTCCGCCAAGGTCGCCCATGAAAGAGCGCTTCTCGACAAGCTGGGCTTTAGGGATTGACGGAGAATAAAATAGCAACAATTATAGGGAGGGAATGAAATGTCAGTCGTAGTAACCGCCGAATATAAGACATTTCTTAAAGAGATCAAAGGAGCGCATATATAAAGCCCAATATGACGCCCTCAAGGCTGTAAACAAAGAGCTTATAAACCTTTATTGGGACATGGGCAGATCAATAGTGGCAAAGCAGGATGCGCTTGGCTGGGGCAAGGCAATTGTGGACCTTGGCAAAAGACCTGCAAAAGGAGTTTCCAGGGATACAGAGGTTTTCAGTCCAAAATCTATGGAATATGCGGCAGTTCTACTCAGCATACAAGGACAATCCAAAACTCCAACCATTGGTTGGAGAAATAAGCTGGACTAAAAACATCATCATTATAGAGCGGTGCAAAGACGACAGCCAGCGAGAGTTTTATATCAAGACAACAAAGAAGTTCGGGTGGACAAAAGATGTTCTGATAAAACAGCTTGAAGCAGTCCAGACGGCATATGGCGAATCAGACAAATTTTGACAAAGCCGTCCCGGAAAAGAGAGGGTCGTATACACTTTTTACAAAACAGCAGGGGGACCAACGCCGGAGAACTTCTGGCAAGTAAAGAACTGGCCACTCTGGGAAGCAAGTCCTTTGAGGGTTTGGAGTTGTGACGTTGACGAGTTGACGTGAGAAGCAAAGATGAATACTAAGGATTTGTCTAAAGGGCAGGTTATCGTTTATAAAGATAAGGTCGAGGTGCGGCTGGACAAAGAGACTGTCTGGCTTACGCAGAAGCAGTTATCGGAACTGTTTAATACAGAGCGCAGCGTCGTCACGAAACATATTAGCAATATACTTAAAACAAGAGAATTGGAAAGGGAATCAGTATGTGCAAAATTTGCACATACTGCCGAAGACGGCAAGGTCTATCAGGCACAGTATTACAACCTGGATATGATCATTTCTGTTGGCTACAGGGTCAATTCCAAGCAGGGGACTCAATTTCGAATATGGGCAACGAATGTGCTCAAAAAACATCTGGTCGATGGATATACGATCAATGAGAAACGACTGAGTGTTGCCGAAAACAAATATCGTGAATTGCAGAAGTCGCTAAGGCTCTTAGCAAATGTTATTCATCTTGAGGCTGTTTCTGATGAAGCAAAGGGTCTTATTCAGGTAATAATGGAATACTCCCGCGCCCTTGATATCCTGGATGATTACGATCATAAGCGGCTTTCCGTTCCAAAAGGAACGAGACGGGCAAGGTTTAAACTCACTTATGAAGAGGCCCGGAAGCTTATCGAAGCGATGAAGCAAAAGTTCAGAGATTCGCCTCTTGTGGGGCAGGAGAAAGACGAGAGTTTTAAAGGTTCTATAGGCGCTATTTATCAGACGTTTGCAGGCAAGGACCTTTATACCACAGTTGAAGAGAAGGCGGCCAATCTGCTCTATTTTGTGACAAAAAATCATAGCTTTGTGGATGGGAATAAACGTATTGCGGCAGCGCTTTTTGTGTATTTCTTAGAGAAGAACTGCATCCTTCTTCGTAAAGATAGAACGCATCGCATCGACAATAATGCCTTAGTTGCACTAACGCTTATGATTGCAGCCGGTAAACCTCAAGAGAAAGATACAATGATAAAGGTGATATTGAATTTGTTAAAGTAGATTTTAAAGTGGGTTATGTGCACAGGGTTGTAGGTTAACTTTTTTAGCAATTAGGAGGGATATATGTTAAAGGTTGCAATAGTTGGGGCAAGCGGTTATACCGGGGTTGAGCTGATAAGGCTCCTATCAAACCACCCGGAGGTTGAGATAACTGCTGTGACATCGGAGCAGAGCGCCGGAAAGAAGATCTCAAGCGTCTTCCCGTCACTTGCAAATATCTTTGACAAGACCCTTGAACCTCTTGATCCAGATCTGATTGCGAAAAAGGCAGATCTTATTTTTACCGCCCTACCCCACCAGAAGGCGATGGATGTGGTCCCTCATTTCCTCAAGGCCGGAAAAAAGGTGATAGATCTTTCGGCTGATTTCAGGATAAAGGATGCTTCAACATACGGGGCATGGTATGAGGAACACAAGGCTCCGGAACTGCTCAAAGAGGCGGCATACGGCCTCCCTGAGCTACACAGGGAGGAGATAAAAAGAGCGCGCCTGATTGCAAACCCTGGGTGCTATCCGACAAGCGCCGTCCTTGCCCTTGCCCCGTTATTGAAGAATGGATTAATTGCGCCTGAGACAATCGTTATAGATTCTAAATCAGGTGTCTCCGGGGCTGGAAGGTCAGCAACTCTGGATACACATTTCCCTGAGGCCAATGAGGGGTTCAAGGCCTATAAGGTCGCAGAACACCGCCATACCCCTGAGATAGAGCAGGAATTGAGCCTCCTGGCCAATTCATCTGTTATTGTATCTTTTACCCCGCATCTCCTGCCTGTGAACAGGGGGATCCTGAGCACTATATATGCCTCTCTTACGAGTCAGGAGTCAGGAGTCAGGAGTCAGGAGGAGTTAAGCAAACTTTACGAAGAGTTCTATAAGGACGAGGGGTTTGTGAGAGTTTATCCAAGAGATTCGTTCCCGAATATAAGCAACGTACGCGGGTCAAATTTCTGCGATATAGGGATCAAGCTGGACAAGAGAACCGAAAGGGTTGTTATTATATCGGCCATAGACAACCTTGTGAAGGGCGCATCAGGACAGGCTGTACAGAACATGAACATCGTGTATGGATTCCATGAAGATACGGCGCTCAAGGGTCTTCCATTCTTTCCGTAAGAACACAGAGATAACTTGCCCATTTATCCTTGACAACCTTTCTGTAAATTGTATACAGTATACGCACAATACTGCAACCGCAAAGGAGTTTTAGATGCTCAAAGGAAAGACATGGAAGTTTGGAGACAATATAAGCACCGACCATATAGCCCCAGGTAGGCTGTTTCACCTAAGGTCAAACCTTCCCGAACTGGCCAAGCATGTCCTTGAGGATGCGCGCCCTGAATTTGCAGCATCCATGCAAAAAGGGGACTTTGTTGTAGGAGGCAAGAACTTCGGCCTCGGCTCTTCGAGGGAACACGCCCCTACCATCATCAAGATGGCCGGTGTCAGCGCAGTTCTGGCCAAGTCCTTCGCAAGGATCTTCTTCAGGAATGCAATAAATGTCGGGCTTCCTGTTATTGTTTGCGATACAGACCAGATAGGCGAAGGTGACGAACTGGAGGTAAGCCTGGATAATGGGACTGTCCTGAACAAGACAAAGGGGATAGAACTCACCTTCCCGCCCCTTCCTGCTGTCATGACAAAGATATTGGGTGAAGGCGGCCTGGTGGCACATATACAGAAGCATGGGGATTTTGATTTAGATTAGAAGTTTGTAGGGGCGTATTGCAATACGCCCTTACTTTGGAGGATAAATGTTTAAGAATCTGGAGATACCGAAGACAGGATCTACGATCGAATATAAGGACGGGAAGCTGATAGTTCCTGATGACCCGATTATTCCTTTTATAGAAGGTGACGGGACCGGCCCTGATATATGGAAGGCATCTGTCTACGTCTTTGATAAGGCCGTTGAGAAGGCTTATAAGGGGAAGAGGAAGATAAACTGGTTTGAGGTCTACGCTGGCGAGAAGGCCTTCAATAAGTTCAATGACTGGCTCCCTCAGGACACAATCGATGCCCTGAAGCAGTTCAGGGTATCAATAAAAGGCCCCCTTACAACACCTGTAGGCGGTGGGATAAGGTCCCTCAACGTCACGCTTCGGCAGGTACTGGATCTATACCAATGCGTGAGGCCTGTCCGTTACTTCACAAACGTACCATCCCCGGTTAAAGAGCCGGAGAAGGTTGATATGGTCATATTCAGGGAGAACACGGAGGACGTCTATTCGGGGATAGAGTGGAAGGAAGGCTCCCCTGAAGCCAAAAAGCTTATAGAGTTTCTGGAAAGGGAGCTTGGGAAGAAGGTCAGGCCGGATTCCGGGATCGGGGTAAAGCCTATAAGCAGGTTTGGAACCAGACGCCTGGTCCGGGCTGCAATTAAATATGCCATTGATAAGAAGAGAAGAAGCGTTACCCTTGTCCACAAGGGGAACATCATGAAGTTTACAGAGGGGGCTTTCAGGGACTGGGGTTACGAGCTGGCGAAAGAGGAGTTTCCGAAGCAGACAATCTCGTGGGATGACTGCCAGAAGGAGTTCGGCGGCAAGGTCCCGGAGGGAAGGGTTCTTATAAAGGACGCCATCGCGGACAATATGTTCCAGCAGGCCCTTTTAAGGCCTGACGAATACGACATCCTTGCAACTCCCAACCTGAACGGCGACTATATTTCCGATGCCCTGGCTGCCCAGGTTGGTGGTCTCGGAATTGCTCCTGGCGCAAACATAGGGGACGGGTATGCTGTGTTTGAGGCAACTCATGGTACAGCGCCGAAGTATGCAGGGCAGGACAAGGTAAACCCAGGCTCAGTTATCCTCTCAGGCGTCATGATGCTGGAGTATATGGGATGGAACGAGGCAGCTGATCTTATTGTAAAGGGGATGGAAACGACCTTCAACAAAAAGACAGTGACCTACGACATGGAGAGGCAGCTGACAGGGGCAAAGCTCCTTAGGTGCTCGGAGTTTGGCAAGGCAATAGTGGAAAATATGTAATTTTCATAACGCCCCCTAACCCCCTCTTAATCTTAAGAGGGGGGACTTTTCTCCTCCCCTTAGTTTAAGGGAGGTTGGGAGGGGTTATCTTCCCCTCTTAGGGCAAGAGGGGATTGAGGGGCGTTATTAAGGGGGGGAAACATGCGTAGAAACAAGATATCGATAATCGGAGCCGGTAACGTAGGGGCGACTGCTGCTCACTGGGCGGCATCAAAGGAGCTTGGAGACATAGTGCTGCTTGATGTGGCCGAAGGTGTCCCACAGGGAAAGGGGCTGGATCTTCTGGAGGCAGCGCCGATTGAGGGTTTCGACTGTCATATCACAGGGACCAATTCCTACAAGGACACTGCGGACTCCGATGTTGTCATTATAACGGCTGGGCTTGCCAGAAAGCCCGGGATGAGCAGGGACGACCTCCTCCTTAAGAATGCTGAGATAATAAAAGAGGTGTCTAAACAGGTAGCAAAGTATTCACCAAAAACATTTATAATAATGGTTTCCAACCCTCTGGATGCTATGGCCCATGTGGCGATGAAGACCACAGGATTTCCAAAAAACAGGATAATAGGGATGGCCGGGGTCCTTGATACCGCAAGGTTCAGGACATTTGTGGCAATGGAACTGAATGTCTCTGTTGAAGACGTCCACGCCATAGTCCTTGGAGGTCATGGAGACACCATGGTGCCTATGGCCAGGTTCTGCAACGTCTCAGGGATACCTCTGACAACGCTGCTTTCCAAGAAAAAGATAGATGCAATAACCGAGAGGACAAGGAACGCAGGGGCTGAGATAGTAAACCTTCTCAAGACAGGCAGCGCGTATTACTCTCCCGCCTCATCTGCAGTCCAGATGGCAGAGGCGATCCTAAAGGACAAGAAGAGGGTCATCCCATGTGCCGCATACCTCGAAGGCGAATATGGTATAAAGGGCTTGTTTATCGGCGTCCCTGTGAAGCTTGGCACTGGAGGGATAGAGGAGATATTCGAGCTTGAGCTTACACCTCATGAGATGGAGGAGCTTAAAAAGTCTGCAAAGGCCGTCAAAAGCCTGATGAGTGTCCTAAAGATGTAAAACCTAAAAAATGCAAACCACAGAGGACACAGAGTTTTTTTGAGATAAAAAACCTTTTTAAACCCTATTTTCTTTGTGTTTTCCTGATTTTGATCTTAAAAATTATAGGGCTTTTAATAATTCACCTTTTGAGTGCACAGAGAAAAGATTTAAACAAGGTCTTTTCTTTTGGCATTAAAGGGTTTCCTCTGTGTCCTCTCTGGTTCGATTGCAGGATTTAGGTAAAATCTGACGGAGAACCTCTTTTTTTTCAGGATCAAGATGCGCCAAATTCATATAAATGAAGTAGTAGAAAAGGTAAGAGCGCTCTCCATAGACATTAATACCAACCTTGGCAGGGACATAGCCGACGCCCTTGAGAAGGCCCAGGATATTGAGGAATCCACTGCCGGTAAACAGACCCTCTCATACCTCCTTGAAAATATAAGGATTGCCAGAGAAGAGTCTGTCCCTATATGCCAGGACACTGGCCTTGCTGTAATATTTGTTGAGATTGGCCAGGAGGTTCATATTGTCGGCGGTGACCTGAAGGATGCTATAAATGAAGGGATCAGACAGGGGTACCGAGAGGGCTATCTCAGGAAATCGGTTCTTGACGACCCGATCCTGAGAAGAAATACCGGAGACAATACACCTGCCGTAATACATATAGATATTGTTCCAGGTGATAAATTAAAGATTGAGATGGCTGCCAAGGGTGGAGGGAGCGAGAACTCTTCCGCAATGAAGATGATGAAGCCCTCTGACGGAGTTGAAGGGATAAAGGAGTTTGTCCTTGATACGGTGAGGATGGCATGGGCAAACCCCTGCCCTCCTATTATAGTAGGAATAGGTATAGGCGGTGACTTCGAGATGGCTCCCATACTGGCAAAAAGGGCACTGTTCCGACACCTTGGAGATCATAATCCTGCCCCTCATATTGCAGACATTGAAAGGAATATCCTTAAAGAGGTAAATGGGCTCAGGATAGGACCGGAAGGGTTCGGAGGAACAGTTACCGCCCTTGCCGTTCACATAGAGACCGCACCGTGCCACATAGCATCCCTGCCTGTTGCGGTAAACATAGACTGTCATGTATCAAGACATAGGGAAGTAATGCTATAGTGCTATCCCTTATTTGTCCCCAAAATCGACAAAAGAGTTGACATCCCTGCAAAATTATTAATAATAAAACATGGTACAGAAAAAGAGACTTGCGGAAACCCTTGTTGAAGAAGGGATAATTACAGAAGCCCAGCTTCAAAGCGCCCTTCAGAGACAACTCATCATGGGCGGCAAGATAGGGACAAACCTCATTGAGCTTAAGTATATATCAGAGAAACAGCTCGATGATGTTCTAAGCAAGATATACAGAATCCCTTATGCAAGCCCTGATCTATTCCTGAATATTCCTCTTAATGTCATCAGTTCGATCCCAAAGGAAATAGCAGTAAGGCATGGGATTGTCCCCATAAAAAAAGAGCAAAAAAACCTTACCATAGCCATGGAAAATCCTAATGACATAAGGATTATAGATGAGCTGAGTTTCATGACAGGGTGCAGGGTCACAACCATTGTTGCCTCCGAAATTAGAATTGCCTATGGCTTAGAAAAGTACTATGACCATCCCCGCAACGTCAGGTATATCGAGGTAAAGCGTCCTAAGGAAGATGAGTTTGTTGTAAAAGATAATCTGACCCTCGCAGAACACACTCTCACGCCATTGCATGATATCGATAAAGAAGTGAACCCGGCTGATAGTTCGGAGTGGCTCAGTGGGGACTACGATGAAGAACCTGTATACCTTGCTGATTATCAAAAACTAAAAGAGCATCCGGTTGCAGATGTACGGGTTGGTGAAGCTGCTTCTAAACCAATAACCTTTCAGGATATGGTAAAAAAGCTGATAAACATTGACACGAGGGATAATGCAATAAAGGTGATTCTTGATTATATATCTCAACATGTTGAGAATGTTATATTTCTGGTGACATCCGATTCCGAAGCAAAGGCGTGGAATGCTAAATGCAAAGGGATCGAGTACGGCAGTATCTCAGATTTAAAAATAAACTTTGGCGGTCCATCCGCATTCCTAACGGTAAAAAACAGTGAACAGCCATATTACGGCGAGATAACGAGTTTTCCATTCGATGAAGAATTCTTGAGCAAGATAGGCAGGAAAAGGCCTCTCACGGTCTACCTTGTCCCGATCATGGTGAAGACAAAGATGGTTTCAATCCTTTATGTCGATAATGGCAATAAAGTAATCCCGTCGGAGAGGATAGCGGAGATAAATTCCATGATAGAAAAGCTCTCTATCGTCTTTGAAATACTGCTGCTCAAGAAAAAGGCCGAGGCAAAAAAGTGAAGACTACAGCTCCTTAGACGGAGCCTCCTCAAAATATGTAACAGTCCCGGTATGGTCCGGACAGAAGCAGTATCCTCCGGGGATCGGCCACTCTATACACGAGCACTGGTTTTCAAGCCTCGGATCGTAGCTTAAATAACACCAGGAAGGCTTCAGGGTCGCGCCCATTCCAAGCCCTCCAACTACCCTCTGAAAAGAGACGACACTCTCGCCCTTCTCATGCCTCCATGAATATGCGTCAACCGCAAGGGACAGGAGAGCAAGGACAGTCACAATCCCTATAAAGATAAGGTAATAATCGCTTCTTTTGGACATTGCCAGCCTTTTACAATTAATGCCCGTGCTCTTCGGCCTTGAACATCTCCTCAGCTGTCACAACCTTTCCGCCGTGCTCCTTCTGGAACTTCTCGGCATCCTCCTTCTTTGAGAAGGCCACAACGCTCTGTCCACCCATTACAGGCTTGATATCACTCCCTCTAACATAGAAGGCCTTATGGGCGTCTATCAGGCTGCCTGTGTTGTAATCAACTGCTTCTATTGTCCTGATGTCCTTTTTGATGTTCTCCAGAAGCATACCTACACAACCTTCGTTGCAGGCCTTTTGCTTCTTCCCATTCTTTGTCGTTACAACAAAGTGCTGCCTCTTCGCCTCATCCACTTTCATGCCACATAGAGAACATTTCTCTTCGGCCACCGCAATACCGGCAAAAAATACTACTGATAAAACCAACAACAGCTTTTTCATTTCACCCTCCTGAAATATAAACTCATCCCTTATAGCAGCGGCTTCACCAGCCTTTCAACATCTTCCCTTGTCATGTCCCCCATGACCTTTTCTCTTATTTTACCGCCCTTGTCAATGATAAAGGTGGTAGGAAGACCAACGACACCGTATGTCCTGGCCACTGTCGCATCCTTGTCCATAGGCGTCGGGAATGATATCCTGTTTTCTTTTATAAATACAGCCACAGCCTCTTCTCCCTGTTTCACATTTACACCGAGGACCACAAAACCCTTGTCTTTAAGGTTTCTGTAGACTTCGTCTATCCTCGGCATCTCCTCCTTGCAGTTTGGACACCAGTCCGCCCAGAAGCGGACCAGGACAACGCTTCCTTTATTCCCGGTAAGGCTGTGAAGCTTCCCTGTCTGGTCAGGAAGGGAGAAATCACGGGCCTGCTCTCCTATCTGGACACCTTCTATCTTCTTCCCGCTGCAACCGAACAGCAAAGCTGAAAGCAGAAGAAGGCTAAATAGAACATATCTTTCTGACTGCATCAACAACGAAATCCACCTCTTCCATGGTATTGAAATAACCCGGAGAAAGTCTTACGGTTCCCTGCGGGAACGTACCTATAGTCCTGTGGGCGTCAGGGGCACAGTGGAGACCGACCCTGGCCATAATGCCGAATGACGAATCGAGGACGAACCCGATATCCGACGGGTCTTTCCCTGTTATGTTAAATGCAACTACAGCCATCTGCCTGTTTGCATCTCCTGGGCCGTAGACCGTGACTCCCTTTATCTCCGCAAGACCCTTAATAAGCCTGTCTGTAAGGTTGGCCTCATGGTGCCTTATTTTATCAACCCCTTCCTTCAAGACAAACTCAACACCCTCCCCAAGCCCACCTATGCCTGGGGTGTTCATGGTCCCTGCCTCAAACCTCTCCGGGAGGGTATCGGGCATTGTGTCCATCTCGGAGTTACCCCCAGTCCCGCCATCCTTTATAGGTTCCAGTCTGACAGAAGGGGATATATACAAAAAACCCGTTCCCTGAAGTCCAAAGAGGCCCTTGTGCCCTGGACAGGCCAGCATGTCTATGTTGTCCCTTTCCACATCAATCGGCAGCATACCTGCGGTCTGGGCAGCGTCAAGAAGGAATACAATCCCCTTCTCTCTTGCAAATGCCCCGATCTCCCGGATCGGGTTTATGCTCCCTGTCACATTGGATGCATGGGTTATGGCAATAAGTCTGGTTCGAGGTCTTATGGCCGCTCGAACATCCTCCGGGTCAAGAATCCCTTCCGATGAGCATTTCACCCTGGTGGACTCAACCCCGGTCTTTTCCAGGGCCTTCAGAGGCCTGACAACGGAGTTGTGCTCCATGCTCGAAGTTATTGCGTGGTCTCCAGGGCGGAGAAAACCTTTTATGCCGATGTTTAAAGCCTCTGTGGTATTGGATGTAAAAACTATCTTTGAAGAGTCCTCTATATTGAAGAGTCTGGCTATGGAATCCCTTGCATCAAGGATAATCCTGTTGGCCTCCAGGGCCATCCTGTGGCCTGACCGGCCTGGGTTAGCGCCAACATTCCTCATGATGTGGTCAACCTTCCGGTAGACCTCCTCCGGTTTCGGGAAGGTGGTGGCCGCGTTGTCGAAGTATATCAGTTTTTCCACAGACATAAATATAGCATAGATTGGGTATTTGAGGAAAGGGCATTAATAAGATGCGTAAACCGATATAACTCCTACCTTATTTGAAGCCCTTTGCGGCAAGTTGCAGGAAGCGCAATATAAATTCCTTGTCACGAGTACTTAATCGTTTTAAAAGCCTTAAAACCTTTGCTTCGCTGGAAGGCACATATTGAGTTGCCGTTTCAGACGCCTTCACACCACCTTCTTCAAATAGATAGCTCACAGGGACATCAAGAAATTCAGCCACAGTTTGAAGCTTATCCGTATTCAGCATGTTCGTGCCATTCTCATACCTCTGCACCTGCTGATAGCTGACATTAAGTGCCTCAGCCAGCTTTTCCTGCGATATGCCCAGTTCCTTCCTCCGATGCTTTATCCGTAATCCAATAGCCGTACAGGACTTGATATTTTTCATTGTAACCCTTCTCCAAGTCTTTATTTATAGAGATAAGCTTCTGTACATCCCCGAATGACTCTACTTGAAAAAACCGGATTCCTGCTCAAAGGCTCTGCGGAAATGGCAAAAAGAAGACTTATAAAAAACACAGGGCATAGTAACAAGGAGAAGGGTTGGCGTCTAATACGCATAGAGTGTTAAAATGCTCTTGATAAATACTATGCTAAAGTTGTATAAAATAAAGCTTTGTGATATTTAATAAGCGAGGTGACTGCACGATAATCCATACAGTCATACTTATTTACGGTTTTATAGCTAAAATAAACCGTATTTAAAAGGTTCATTGTAGAACCCAGGAAAACTATAATCATGAAGACTTTTATGGAAGATATCTTTTTGAAAGACCTGGGAAAATCTATCAGGAATTTAAGGAAACAGAGCGGCATGTCCCAGGAGATGCTCGGAGAGCTGGCGAATATCTGCCCCAAGCATCTCGGAGAGATAGAGCGCGGGGATTCAAACCCCTCTGTTGCTATAATTTGCAAAATAGCGAATGCCTTAAACAGGGCACCTTCCGATATCATGAATATCAATTCCAATACCCTTTCGGAGAAGGAATATTACCTGAAGAAGTTTTGTGCTTTGTTGAGAGATAAGGATGTGAGCGTGCTCCATAATGTTTTTCAGGCAATGGAATTGTTGATGGAAGAGAGAGGGGAGAAAGGAGGTGAGAGTGGTTTAAGTCCAAAATTTTTACCGGCAGTAAAAACTAACGTTAAAAGGAGGAAGTAAAAATGAAGATTCTCAGCAAGGTTGCAGGGGTTGTGGTTGTATTGGCATTAGTTGTTGTAGCTGTTTCCGGGGCAGTTGCCCAGGATTCCACGGTAGACAGAGCTGCACTGATTCATAAGATTTCCGGGTTCTTGCAGAACGAGGCCGTTGTGAAGTCATTTGCGGCGAAGGGTGTTGACACAAGCAAAATCGTGAGCAAGCTGGGTTCTCTGAGCGATGCTCAGCTTTTGAAGCTTGCCGAGCAGGCACCGAGTAATCTGAGCCAGGTGGGTGGTGCCGTGGAAGAGTCTGGAAGTGGTCAATTTTGGGCAGGGATGGGTATTATGACTGTACTATTGGTGGTTTTACCGATAGTGATTGTTGCTATGTTGATATAGAAAGACGTTATATGAAATGCGGGGGCGGCTCAAATATGCTCCCGCAATTCTTATTAAATAAGTGAGGTGTTAAATGATTAAAACAAGAGCTTTTTTCTTTCTTATTGTGGTTATGACCATCGTGACGGGATTGAGTGGAATTGCTTTAAGTGAAGGAACAGGAGAAGTCTTTATTCTACAAAATGGAAAGCAAGTAGAAATGGAATATCTCGCGGGATTTGCAAAACAACAAGGTATTGATGGGAGAAAATGGGCAATAATGGCCAGTGGCGAGCATGCTCAGATGAGGATAAAAGATAAAGGACCAGCTTTCTATGTAAAGCGTCACCCCTCCGAATTTGTTTTTGCCAAATTTGAGATTGACACTTACGCCGGTAAACCCGTGCGTCACATTATTAAACAAGGGTTTTTAAAGATCGGTATGGACGATGGCAGACAAGGCGTCTTAAATAAGCATAAGATAGATTTTGATTATAAAAAAGAAGACAACGGAATGTATAAGGTCACACCAAAAAAACCTCTGGAAAATGGGGAATATGCAATTATAACAGAGACCAATAGGGGTGTCTCTTATGAACACAGTGTTTTTGATTTCGGTGTAGATGAATAGCAAAGATACCAGGCAAAAGGGAATGTATTAAAAGCTTCATAGAAAGAGGGTTATATGAAAAAAATCTATGTTTTAGCAGTCATTGTTTTGTTAATGTTTACAGCCTGCAAGAAAGGCAGTGACTCTCCAACTGCACCATCCGCAGCATCTTCGATTAATTATGGGACCTTGACTCTTTCAGGAACAGGATCGAATACCGCAGGGACGACGTTCGGCCCGGCAAAAGTGGAGTTTAACGCAAGTGGTACTTATTGTAAGTGGGAGACAGTGTCTTTCCCATATTCAGGAGGACAGCTTGAGTTTCTTGAATTCACTGACGTCTTGGGTACGCACCATCTATTAATTCTTAATTTTTTAAGCTCCGGCAAGATGATTACTTGGTCAAAAACATCAAAAGCCAATGAAAGTGGAATAGGCCGAAATACATCTACGGTTACTTTCAATAACGTGACATTACCTGGAGAAACGAATACCACAACTTCTTTAACGCTTAACGGCACTTTAATGTTCCAATAATTAAGGGAAAGTATGACATGGAAGACAATCACAATAGGTTTAGCATTGCTCACGTTCACCTGCTTCTGGACGGTAGCTATTTATATCTACAAGCTGCCTGGAGAAAAAAGACGTAATAAGAATTGGTTTCTGTTTTTAATATCCTTCGCTTTTGTTAGTGTCACAGTAGAATATATTGCAGCTGACTACCTCTTGAAGAAATTTGAATTTCCCGACACTGTGGGGTTTGTTACAAACATATTCGGGGTCGCTTTGCTCACATCCGGCCTTTCCATTGCTATCTGGGCCAGGGTAACTCTTGGCCGCTTCTGGTCCGGCTCGGTGGCCTTTATAGAAGGTCAACCTATTGTCAAAGATGGCCCATATTCAAATGTCAGGCATCCTATATACACAGGCGTAATAATGATGTTTTGGGGGAGCTTTCTACTTGAGCCTTTTGGCTTTGTGCTTTTTATCGCATCCCTTGGCACTATTGTGCTTGCTTGTAAGGCAAGGCTTGAGGAGAGGCTGCTGGAAAGGTATATGGGAGACAACTACCGCAAATACAAGGTGGACGTGAAGCGCTCTTTCATACCAGGATAGGAATGAGGCTTATTTTAATTGCGTTTGCTTTCTTAACCTCCGGTTGTGCCGCAATCCGCTATTCTCTCGACAGGTGCAATATAGACCACTGTTTTCAGATACCTGAAGTCCCATTTGTAGAGCAGAAGGATGACTTCTGCGGCCCCGCATCCCTTGCAATGGTCATGAACTTTTATGGCATAAAAGTTACACAGGAAGATATCGCAAATGAGATATATTCGCCCGAGCTTAAGGGGAGCTTGTCTATGGAGCTTGTCCTGTATCCTATCAGTAAGGGATTTGAGGCGGAGATCTATAACGGTGGCCTTGATGACCTGAAACAAAAGGTAAGGGCGATGTTTCCCCTGATAGTGTCAATCAGGGAACGAGAGGATACAGACAGGACACACTACATGGTTGTCTGGGGGTATGACGATATGAATAAAAAGATTTTTGCTCATTCCGGCCGCAAGGAAAAGGTTGTGATTGGCTATGACGCTTTTATAGAGATGTGGAAAAGGGCCGATTTTCTTACGGTGTGGATGTATCCGAAAGTTATGGAGTAGCAAAGGAGAACCCCCGGTTTAAATTTCCACCCCCATCGCCGACAAAACCTCTTCTGCCAGAATATTCAGGGTTGTGGGCTTCAAAGCCCCACCTTTTTGCAACCTGCCTTTATCAATAGCTCTCAATTGTAAGTATAAGGCAATGGAATCTTGAGGAAGTCCTAAAGGATGTTTCGGGGATTTGCCTCACCCCGACCGATGAGCCGGATCATAGCGACGTATGGCTTGGATGTGAAACCGGTTTGATAGGCTTAAAGGTATGCTCTACCTGGAAGGAAACCGCTTTTTCTTTCCTGGCCTTTGAAGGAGCTTCTTTTACAGCAATCTCCTTATCAACAAACTCTATTACTGCGCCGTTGGGGATATTATCAACCATCTCAGGGTGGTCAACGAGATATCTTACGAAATCGAACGTCATCCCGATATTTTTTTCAATTATCTCTTTCTTTGTCATTTCATCTCCTTCTTAAACCTTTCTCTATACCATTTCCATCTGTCCTTGATGTCCTGCTCTGCATATAAAACGGCATCATTCAGGTTTGTTATAGGTATCGGGTACTTATCCTTGTCTCCATTGGGATGCACAATGTCCCTATGAAAGAACCCGTGGGAACAGTCATATCTTACGATACCGTGCCACTTGTCTTCCAGTCTTGCCTCATACTGGACTACAATATCAATAACTTTTCCTTTTTCAACAACTATCTTGACTCTAAGCCTATTTTCTCCATCAGGACTTATTATCTTTAGAAATTCTTTGATCCCCAAAATTGCTGTCTCCTAATGAAGAATGGCTTTAAGTCTAACAGAGGGAGATAATATCGTCAATATGTTAAACTTTATTCCGCAAGGACTTTAGAGATGGCTACTTGATTATCTTCAGCATCTCTTTAAAAAGCGGCGTCCCCGCCTCTTTTATGATCTCGAATGCAGCTGTCTCTGCAGAGGTGATCACACACCCTGCGTCCCGCATCCTTTCAATGCCTATTTTATGGTTCTTCTCAGTCCTTGAGCCTGTTGCATCTGCGACTATGTGCACTCTGAACCCATGTTCAATAGCTGCAAGGGCGGTCTGGAGGACGCAGATATGTGACTCAATACCGGCAATCAGGAGGGTCTTCCTGTCCACAGAAAACAGACGATCTCTGAATACCTCTACATCAAAACAGTTGAAGGAGAGCTTCTCAATCTCTTCAACGTCAATCAATCTCTCGTTAAGGCTCTTTATGGCTGGGCCGATACCTTTTTTGTACTGCGCAGTTGGTATTATGGGGATTTCTACCTTTGTGGCCAACTCAACGAGTATCCGTGCGTTTTTTTCTATCTCGTCCTTGTTGTACATGACGTTCCAGAGGTTTTCCTGGATGTCAATTATCAAGAGTGCAGTGTCTTCCTGTTTCAGTATGAAATGTCTCATACCTTGTTTTATACTATACTCCATCGATTCTTGCAAGTCTGACAGCTACCCTTAATGCGTTCAAGATTGACTTCCCAACCTTTGAAGTGTATAAAATATGGGGTATTTATAAATATATTACCACTTGTTCTGGACTATGGATTTTCGACATGTGGCTACAATTTGTTTGACAAGTGATGATGCCAGACTGTTTTAGTGGTTATTCTTGAGGCGATGGACTTCGGCCTCCAAAGAAGATACGCATTAAAAGGTTGTCATTCCGGCGAGTCTTTAGCCGGAATCCACGGGTTTTTAACAAACTTGACCCCCATCTCGAAAGGTTGTCATTCCGGGCCTGACCTGGAATCCAGAAGGGTTAGTGGGAAAAAGACTGGACTCCGGCTTTCGCCGGAGAGACGAAAAACGAAGAGGTCGTCATGCCGGACTTGATCCGGCATCCAGTTACGAAATAACGGAGATGATTATGATAGAGCCGACTATTATATGTCCAAACTGTAAGACCGAGATCAAACTCACTGAATCTCTCGCAGCCCCGCTCATAGAGGCAACCCGCAAGGAATTCGAAAAACGTTTGGCCCAGAAAGATGCCGACATTGCTAAACGGGAGGCTACACTTCGTCAAAGCGAAGAAGACCTGGCCAAAGCCAAGGAGACCTTAGAAGATCAGGTAGCTGAGAAAGTTCGCCTGGAACGGGTCAAGATTACGGCTGAAGAAGCAAAGAAGGCCAGACTTGCACTGTCTAATGATATTGAGCAGAAGGGCAAAGAAATTGATGACCTTCGGGAAGTCCTGAAGCAGCGTGATGAAAAGCTTGCCGAGGCGCAGAAGGCAGAGGCCGAGTTCATCCGCAGGCAGCGCGAGCTTGATGACGCCAAACGGGAACTTGACCTGACTGTCGAGAAAAGGATACAGGAAAGGCTTTCCGCAACACGGGATCAGGCGCGGAAAGAAGCCGAAGAAGAGTTGAAGCTGAAGGTGATGGAGAAGGAGCAGACCATCACATCAATGCAGAAACAGATTGAGGAACTAAAACGCAAGGCCGAACAGGGCTCTCAACAGCTACAGGGAGAAGTGCAGGAGTTGGAGCTTGAAAACATGCTGCGCATCAAGTTTCCGTTTGATGCCATCGAGCCTGTGCCAAAGGGTGAATATGGCGGTGACGTGTTACAGCGTGTTGTCGGAGCAGGCGGCCAAGCCGTCGGTAGTATTCTATGGGAGTCCAAACGCACCAAAAACTGGAGTGATGCATGGCTGTCCAAGTTGCGCGAAGATCAGCGCGCCGCAAAAGCTGAGATAGCCGTGATAGTGAGCCAGATATTGCCGAAAGGGGTCGAGACCTTCGAGATGGTTGAGGGAATATGGGTTACGCACCCTCGTGCCGCATTGCCGGTAGCTGCAATACTGCGCCAGTCGCTCTTGGAAGTGGCTATGGCGCGGCAAGCCTCCGAGGGACAGCAAACCAAAACGGAAATGATCTATCAGTACCTCACTGGGCCACGCTTCCGCCAGCGAGTGGAAGCCATTGTCGAGGCGTTTTCAACCATGCAGGAAGACCTCGACAAGGAAAAGAAGGCCATAACAAAGCAATGGGCAAAGCGCGAGGAGCAGATCGACCGGGTTATGCAGGCGACTGTGGGGATGTATGGGGATTTGCAGGGGATTGCAGGGAAGTCGTTGCAAGAGATTGAGGGGTTGGAGATGAAGGCGTTAGGCTCAACGGAGGGTTGAAAATATATTGAGTCGGAGTAAATTTATTTTCGTCATTCCGGCGGATGCCGGAATCCAGTGTCCTTAGAGCTTCTTCTCAAATCCCCAAGAACCTATCCTCTCGCAATCTTCTTCCTGACCTGTTCATAAACACCAAGCCCCTTTTTTTCTTTCTAAACCATTAAAAACAGGCCTTTGCTTTTCTCTTCCCATTCTCAGACTGAGTCTTAATACTTTATTTCCCTCACCACTCAATCCCCTGTTTCCTCAACCAGTCCTGTGCCTCTTTACTCCCCAGCCTTGCCGCTATTTTAATGTCCGATATCCCCCTCATAGCGTCCCCTAACTGAGCATAAGCTTTCCCCCGACTGATGTAAACAGCCGTATCTTTAGGGTCGAGTTCTATTGCACTGTCGTAATCGGCGATGGCCCTTTTATTGTTCCCTAATTTGTAATAAGCGAACCCCCGGTTGTAGTAAGCACCGGCATCTTTAGGGTCGAGTTCTATTGCCCTGTCGTAATCAACTATGGCCCTTATCATGTCACCTAGCTCGAAATAAGCGACTCCCCTGCGACTGTAAGCAGCCACATATTTAGGGTCGAGTTCTATGGCCCTGTCGTAATCGGCTATGGCCCTTTTATTGTCCCCTAATGCGGCATAAACTAACCCCCGGAGCGAGTAAGCACTGGCATCTTTAGGGTTGAGTTCTATGTCCCTGTCGAAATCTGCGATAGCCCTTATCTTGTCCCCTAAATCATAATAAGCGCTCCCCC
>CAKKSC010000065.1 GCA_919902985.1 Desulfuromonadales bacterium
CAATAGTGAAACCACAATATATTGTGGCTGGTTGAGTCAAGTGGATACCCCTAATTATTAATGACTTATCAAAACCACAGAACTTATTATTTTGATGAATCGGTAGACAAAAGTAACTTCTGGTTTTATCTGTGTTTTTCAGCGTCAATCAGCGTCCAACTTAGGTTTTTTAGGATCATTTCTCAGTCTTATTTGGTCATAGATTTTACAGAAAGTGCAGAGAAAAATGAAGAACAAAGAAGTTAAGACAGGATATCAGCTTTTGGACTCAGGTAAGGAGAGCAAGCTTGAGCGCGTGGGTCCGTATCTTTTGGTCCGTCCCTCCCCCCAGGCGGTCTGGTCACCGAGCCTTCCTGAAAAAGAATGGCAGGATGCCGATGCAGTATATATAAGGAGTTCTACAGGCGGAGGCAACTGGGAATTTAAGAGGCATCTGCCTGAGAGATGGGAGATAGAGTACCGGCGGCTAAAGTTTTTTATAAAACCTACAGGCTTCGGCCACCTGGGGGTATTCCCTGAGCATGGTGATAGCTGGGACTGGATAGAGGAGAGGACAAGGGGGGCCAAAGGCCCGGTAAATCTCCTTAATCTGTTTGCCTATACCGGAGGGGCTACGATGGCAGCTGCAAGAGCAGGGGCTACTGTCTGCCACCTTGACGCCTCTAAGGGGGTCGTTGATTGGGCCAGGGAGGATGCGGCCCTTTCCGGTCTTAGCGATCGACCTGTCAGGTGGATCGTTGATGATGTTGTAAAATTTGTTCAGAAAGAGATACGGCGGGGAAAGAGGTATGATGCGCTCATTCTTGACCCCCCATCCTTTGGCCGCGGCGCAAATGGGGAGATATGGAAGATAGAAGACGATCTTCTGAAGTTTCTGCTCGACTGCCGGAAGCTCCTAACAGAGAAGCCTCTTTTTATCTATCTGAGTTGCCACTCTCCCGGTTTTACTCCCCTTGTACTGCAGAACCTTTTGGCAGAAATGTTGAAGGATAAGTATGGGGTTTTGTCCAATGGGGAGATGGTGATTCCAGAAATATCAGGGAGGCTCCTTCCAAGCGGGGCATATGCCAGGTGGTCTTCTGAATGACAGAGACAATCACAAGTGTAAAGAACCCAAAGGTCAGAGATGCCATCAAGCTGACTGACCGGCGCCAAAGGGATCTGACCGGATTAATGCTGATCGAAGGGGTCAAGGAGCTTGCTCTCGCGATAAAAGGCGGCCTCAGTATAAACAGGCTTTTTTATTGTGAGGACCTCTTCAAAGGGTCTGAAGAGGATATAATACTGAAGGCGGCATCGGCACAGGGTGCAGAACTGATTCCGGTAAGCAACCATGTCTTTGAGAAGATGGTTTACAGGGAAGACTCTTTTGGCCTTATTGCGGTGACAAAACAGCCGACTAAAACCTTACATGACGTACCTCTGAAAAAGTCTCCACTTATTATTGTAGTTGAGGATGTTGAAAAGCCGGGAAACCTTGGGGCCATTATCCGTTCAGCAGATGCGGCAGGTGCTGACGGTGTCATTGTATGCGGCAAAAGCACCGATATCTATAATCCCAATGTTGTAAGGGCCAGCATAGGGACAGTATTTACTGTCCCGGTGGTTAAGACCACAGTTTCCGAGTCCATTAACTGGCTGAAAGAAAAAGGGATAAAGACGATTGCCACTTCCCCCAATGCAGAACTGGAGTATTTCGATGCCGACCTGGGTGGACCTTGCGCCATAGTGATGGGTAGTGAGCATGAAGGGTTGAGTGAAGCATGGCTTTCGATCGCGGATTTACTTGTTAGAATACCTATGATGGGCCTGGCCGACTCACTGAACCTGGCCACCGCCACAACCATACTTCTTTATGAGGTGGTGAGACTGCGCAGGGAGCAGGGGAATAATAAACCTGTTGCACTCATTTCAGGTTCTGGTAAGATTAAGCGCACCTGAGAAATACACGGAGGTTTTGTTATGAAGATTAAGATAGGCGCAATATCACTGTTTCTAATAATACTCTGCTCTTTTATGATCGGCGCAACTGCCGATGCTGCGCCGCTTGGGAAACGCATAGTACTAGAAAACGGCATGGTCCTCTTGCTTTCCGAAAGGCATACCATACCATCAGTGACCATTAACATGCTAATAAAGGCGGGACAGGTATCGGAACCTTCTGACAAGGCCGGGCTTGCCAACATTACTGCCGGATTATTGACAGAAGGCACGAAGAAAAGGACTTCTTCTCAGATAGCTGAAGAGATAGAGTTCGTGGGCGGAGGGATCGGCGCCTCTGGTGGAGACGACTCTGCATCAGTTAATCTGACCATTTTAAAGAAAGACTTGGACCTTGGGTTCGATATCCTTTCGGACATACTGATTAACCCTGTTTTCCCTGAGGACGAAATCAGGAGAAAGATCAGGGAGACGAAGGCGTCCATTGAAAAAGAGAAGGAGAACCCCTCTGCCGTGGCAGGAAAGGAGTTTGCCAAGACCGTTTTTGGGGATCACCCTTACGGCAGGCCCGTAGAAGGTTTGCCGGAAACTCTTGACAGGATTGTCAGGGACGATATAGTAAAGTTCCATGCGGCCCACTACATCCCTAATAACACCTTAATGGCAGTGGTTGGGGATGTTACGGAAGAAGAGATAGTCTCGAAATTGAACAGATACCTGAAGGATTGGAAGAAAGGAGAGGTCGTAAAGCATGTATTCCCAAACGTAAAATCTCTAAGCCAGAAGATAGTGAAGCCGATAAACAAGAAGATAACCCAGGCCAACATTGTACTTGGCCATATTGGTATAGAGCGTGAAAACCCCGACTACTATGCCGCCTATGTGATGAACTACATCCTGGGCGGCGGCGGCTTCACGTCCCGACTTATGGACAACATCAGGGACAACAAGGGTCTTGCCTATGATGTCCACAGCTATTTTGCACCCATGAAATACTCCGGTTACTTTAATGTGGGTGTTCAGACAAAAAATGAATCCGCTAAAGTGGCCATTGAAGAGGTCTTAAGGGAGATGGGAAGGATAAGGAAAGAGCCTGTGAGAGACAAGGAACTTGAGGATGCAAAGGCATATCTGACCGGAAGTTTCCCGCTTAAGCTTGATACAAACAAAAAGATCGCCGGGATGCTGACGGCCATTGAATTCTTCAACCTTGGTCTCGATTACCCGGACAGGTATCCTAAGACTATAAATTCCCTGACAAAGAACGACATTCTGAGGGTCGCACGAAAATACCTGAACCCGGATAATTACATAATGGTAGTAGTGGGGGATCTGGAAAAGGCGGGGATAAGGTAGCCTAAGCAGGCCGGTTTATGACCTTTACTACCTCATCCGCCATCTCCTCTGCTGTCATGGCCTTATCACTTATATCGTAGCCACCACTGATCATCAGGGATTTTAATTTCAGAAGCGGTGGGAGCTCCATGCCAAGGGCGCTAAGTAAAGGTTCCTGGTGATGGAGTTTTGACGGCTCGCCCTCCCATACAATACTTCCTTTGTCCAGGATGGATATCGTCCGGGCCACGATGAGCTCACTGAGATCATGTGATATATGTATGACTCCGACACCATTCTCTCTGTTAATCTTTTTTACGGCGTCAAGAACAGTAATCCTTCCCTGAGGGTCTATCATCGATGCTCCCTCATCAATAATGAGGTATCCCGGCTGCATTGCCATTATTCCCGCTATAACCAGCATCTGCTGCTGTCCGGCAGAGAGATGATGGGCAGGGGTATCTCTTGACTCCCAAAGGTCTCCTAATCTCAGGGCCTCCTCCGTCCTTTTTGCGATTTCCTGAGATGGCAGGTTCATATTCTCAAGGCCGAATGCGACATCCTCTTCAATTGATGAAGATACCAGCTGGTTCTCAGGGCTGGAAAGAACGAGGCCTATGTCACTTGAGACCTTGCCTTTGGGCCTGAGCACTCCGTTAATATAGACCCCCCCTTCCGACGGGTCTTGTATCCCTTTTATAATCTTTGCAAGGCTGCTCTTCCCGGAGCCGTTGGGCCCTGCAATTCCAATATATCCGCCTTCAGGAATGGAGATGTTGATGGTTTTGAGGATGTTGGAGAGGGAGATATCTTTAAGTTCTATCATGAGCCTCAGTGAGAAGGGCGGAGATAAGGACATTGGTGTATATGACAAGTTGCATCAGGCATTGAAGCAGACTAACATCCGATAATCTTGGTGTCAAGGATTGTGGTTTAGGCGGAATGGCAAGCTTCGGTTTTAATATCCTATTTGTTTCTTGACAACATCGTATCTGTACATGATAATCAGCATCAAGAAACTGTAATAAGATGGAGGTAAAAGTTATGTCACAAGAGTTTACGGTGATCATCGAACAAGATGACGAAGGGTATTTTGTTGCGGATGTTCCAGAACTTCACGGGTGTCACACTCAGGCAAGGTCTCTGGACATCCTGATGGAACGCATTAAGGAGGCCATTCATGTTTGCCTTGAGGAAGGCGAGGAAGAATATCCGAGAACACATTTGGTAGGGGTACAGAGAGTCGCCGTATGACCAAGCTGCCTGCTTTAACCGGCAAGGAACTCCTTTCTTCGCTGAAGAAAACGGGTTTTGTTGTTGATAGGCAAAAAGGCAGTCATGTATTTTTGAAGCATCCGGACGGACGTGTCACGGTAGTTCCCGTACACGCCGGTGAAACACTTGGCCCAGGACTTATGTCAAAGATTTTAAGAGATGTTGAATTGACAAAGGATGAACTTTTGAAGCTTTTGTGAATAATAGTTGCAGCAGGCACATTGATAAAGGTCTGGCTGCTGCACCTCACTACCGCCCGCGCCACTTTCACAAGCAGGCGCAATCTTTCTTCATCTGTTTCCTTAGCAAGACCTTCCAAGGCTTTTATTAGTTCTTTAGCGCTTGTCCCCTCATGAGCAAATTCAAAAAAATCCTTTAGCTCTACGTTTAAAGCAATTGCAATTTTTTCAAGTGTATAAAGGGAAGGAAAGCCCCTTCCTACCTATATTCTGCTAAGATGTTTTGGGTCTATGAAGAGATACGGAACATTGAAACCGGCAACCTTGAATGCCTTGGCAGAGGCGGTTATGTCGGCGATGGGGATTGAAATTTAAACAGGGGGTTTTCCCAGGCTATCTTATTGTGTCTTTGCCCGCCCCTTTAACTCCACAGATGCCCCTACATGTATGGCGAAAGCCTTTCAATGTCTGTACTTATGGGTCACATCCTTTCACTCCGCAGGCATTACCTCTTTGATATCGGTTTTTCCAGTGACCTCGATTTTAGTATTCTTCATTTCTACTTTAAAGGCATCGTTCTTTTCCGCATATTTCCTTGCTGTTTTTGATGTGCGGAATTCTTCATACATGCCATTCGGATATGTCACTTTATAAATCTTCTTCGTTTTTTTCGCTATTTCCTCTCGAATCTTTTCTGCAAGTTTAGATACCATAAAACTTCCGCAATAAAAATGGGTAATTGGGCCTGTTGACTTTTTGATCTATAGCAAATTAGCAAAGCCTGACCCCTTCAGTTCCCAACAACAGGTGTGACCAAGACCAGCGGCACCAAGATAGCCAATGTAACAAGCCCTTATATCCATACAGGCCTGACTAATGGGACCGCTATTACTATGTGGTCACGGCAGTCAATGCCAATGGAGAGTCCGCGGCATCTTCTCAGGTAAATGCAACAACAACCGGTTCATCGAGCAGCGGGGGAAGTTCCGGCGGTGAAGGCGGGTGCTTCATAGCCACGGTAGCCTATGGTAGTTATCTTGACCCACATGTTGAGGTTTTGCGAGAGTTCCGGGACAACTATCTCATAACCAACGCGCCAGGCAGGGCATTTATAGAGATATACTATCAGATATCTCCGCCTATAGCTTTATAAGAGAACATGAGACCTTGAGAACAGTCACTCGGTGGACGCTGACGCCTGTGGTTTACGGGGTAAAATACCCGATTGGGTCATTGATGTTTATTGGATTTGCAACCGGCATGGCGTGGTATCGAAGAAAGAAGAGGAGTGTATGACGGAGTTGGAGCTGAGTGTTCTCTATCCTTAGATAATATGATGACACCTAACATAAGGTTTGATTTGTGGCCTGATGGAGCGTTTGACCAACAGGATGTAACGGAACTGCAATGTATCATTTCTAGTATTGACTCGGTTTCCGGAGACACAAGCCATGATTTTCGTGGATTGGATGTTCAAACAACGATAGAATTCGTATCTTTAGTTGTTGTGGGGCATTTTATAGGTAAAATCGTGGATGCTCTTTATGAAAAAGCAAAAGTAGGATTTGCTAAAACACTAACCAAGCCCATTGAAGAATCAAAGCACCAGATTGGCGGGATAATATGGATGTATACAAATATTGATAAAATAAGGGTTTGTATAATATGCCGTTACGATAGTGATGAATGCATTTATAGGTTTCTGGACAAAGCCAATACCGGGTTGAGCTGGCTGCATGATAGAATAGAAAATGGTGAAATTAATATTCAGCAGGAGGGCCGGATTGAATTGATATTTGTAGATAAAAAAGAGGGAGATCCTTCAGATTGTAGAAATGGGAAGCTTCTTTACGAAGCCAGGGCAGTTTTAAATGGTCAAATGACAAAGACTTATTCATGCGAAATATGATGGAGTGGCAATGTGGGATCACGGGATTCTGCTTCAACTGTTTTATAAAGACTCCTTCCCTTTCAGCGCCTGTTTAATCACTTCGTCTATAGTCTTGACGAATATGAACTGCATCTGCTGACGGACGTAGTCCGGGATGTCATCCAGGTTCACCTCGTTCCTCTTAGGCAGTATAACGGTTTTGACCCCCGCCCGCCTGGCAGCCAGCACTTTTTCCTTCACCCCGCCTATCGGCAGGACCCTCCCGCTGAGGGTTATCTCTCCTGTCATAGCCATGTCCCTTCTGGCAGGCCTGTCTGTAAGGAGCGATGCAATGGCTGTTGCAATAGTTATCCCAGCCGATGGGCCGTCCTTAGGGATTGCGCCTGCCGGCACATGGATGTGTATATCGTATTTGTTGAAAAAGTCCTCGGATATATGGTAGTCAGTCGCATGGGTGCGTATGTAGCTCATTGCTGCCTGGGCTGATTCCTTCATTACATCTCCCAAAGAGCCGGTAAGGGTGAGCCCCCTTCTCCCCTTCATCTTTGTTGCCTCAACAAATATTATATCTCCTCCAGCCTCCGTCCATGCAAGGCCTGTCGCCACACCGATCTTGTCGGTCTCTTCTGCTATCTCTACAAAGAATTTTCTCGGTCCAAGGAACTCTTCCACTACCTCAGGGGTCACATCGCAGCACACTCCCTTCCCCTGCGCCATGTTCCGAGCAATCTTACGGCATATAGACGCAATCTCTCTTTCTATGTTCCTTAACCCGGCTTCTTTTGTATACTCCCTTATTATCTTTTCAACAGCCTCCGCTGTAAATGTTACCCCTTTATCCTTAAGGCCGTTTTCCTCTATCTGCTTTGGAATAAGAAACTGGAAGGCTATCTTTTCCTTCTCCTCCTCCGTGTACCCTGAAAGGTAAATGACCTCCATCCTGTCCTTTAGGGCCGGTGGCACAGGGTCCAGGATGTTGGCTGTGGTTATGAACATCACCTTCGAGAGGTCAAATGGAAGATCCAGGTAGTGGTCCATGAAAGAGAAGTTCTGCTCCGGATCAAGAACCTCCAAAAGTGCTGCAGCCGGGTCTCCCCTGAAGTCCATACCGATCTTGTCCACCTCATCAAGCATGAAGACAGGGTTGTTATATCCGCACCTCTTTATCTCCTGGATGATCCTGCCAGGGAGGGCCCCAACATAAGTCCTCCTGTGTCCCCTGATCTCCGCCTCGTCCCTCATCCCTCCGAGGGACATCCTGATGAACTTTCTTTCCATGGCCCTGGCAATAGACTTCCCAAGGGATGTCTTACCGACTCCCGGAGGTCCCACAAAGCAAAGGATAGGGCCTTTCACGCCTTCTTTTATCTTCCTGACGGACAGATATTCCAGTATCCTGTCTTTTACCTTTTCGAGGTCGTAATGGTCTTCGTTTAATATCTGTTCCGCCCTGTTGATGTCCAGGTTGTCCTCCGTCCTTTTTGTCCAAGGGAGAGTTATGAGGTAATCCAGATAGGTGAGGGATACGGTATATTCGGCAGATGCTGGGTTCATCTTTTCCAGCCTCGAAAGCTCCTTGCTGGCAATCTCCTGCACATTAGGGGGCATTCCGGCCGTCTTTATCTTCTCCCCTAATTCGCTCATCTCGGCCATATGGGGGTCTTCCTCTCCAAGTTCCTTCTGGATGGCCTTCATCTGCTGCCTTAGGAGGTATTCTTTCTGGCTTTTCCCCATCTCCTTCGCCACGTCGGCTTGTATCTTACCCCTGACCTGAAGTGTCTGGACCTCTCTTGAGAGAAAGACAAAGACCTTCTTAATCCTTTCCACCGGATCGACAGTCTCCAGTATATCCTGCTGTTCATCGAGCTTTAGGGCCAGGTATATGGCTATGAGGTCTGCAAGTCTGGCGGGGTTTTCTATCTTGTCTATCAGCTTCAGCACGTCCTCAGGTAGAGGTCTGCCAATTGCGAGAGCGACCTTGAAGAGGGCAATGATACTCTGGACAAGGGCGTCCACAATAATTGTCTTTTCAAAGAACTCCCTCACCTCCTCAACCCTGGCCTTCAGGTGAGTCCCTTCCCTGAAGTACTCAACGATCTTTACCCTGTTAACGCCTTCCACAAGCAGTTTTACTCCACCTTCCTGAAGCTTTACCATCTGGATTATCCTGGTTGCGGTGCCGAAATTGAAAAGCTTATCAGCGGAAGGAGTTTCTACAGATGGATCTTTCTGGGCCACCATTACTACCATGTGATCGCCAAGTAAGGCCTTGTTTACAACCGCTATGTCATCTTCTCTAGTAAGAAAGATCGGGAGAACCATGGCAGGAAATATCACGGAATCCTTGAGGGGGAGGACGTAGAGCTCGTCCGGGATTTCTGATATCATGGAAAGATTTGGTTCTGACAGCCTTACCATCATTACTCCTGAAGTTCAGTATGCCAGTATGAGATGTCAACCATGGACAGGAACGGCAGCCAGTCACTGTGCTTTGATCCGAGGTGAGGGTTGGCAAAAGGTGTCCAGTTTGGTTTCCTGGGTATCGAAAGCAGTTTCATTCCGGCCTCCGAAGGCGTCCTGCCGCCCTTTCTGCTGTTGCATGGCACACAGCAGCAGATCACATTTTCCCAGTTGCTTGTCCCACCTTTGGAGCGGGGGACGACGTGGTCCAGATTGAGATGTGAGGTCGAAAACCTTTCTCCGCAATACTGGCACCTGTATTTGTCCCTGGCGAATATGTTGAGCCTGCTGAAACGGACCTCCCTATGGGGGATCCTGTCATAGGCCACCAGGAGGATGACCCTGGGCACCTTGATTATCCTGTCTACAAGGCCGACAGTCTCATCCGCCATACTTGCAGTTATGGCGCTCCAGGATTCGTAGTCAAAGGTCTGATACTGTGAGTTAACTACCTTTGCCATTCCGATGTAAAGGAGAGAGAATGCCCTTTTTACCGAAGTTACATGGACAGGAACAAAATCTTTGTTCAGTACAAGCACAGCGGAGTTCAGCATGGTTAAATAAACTATCAGAGTTTTGTGGATACGTCAAGTTTGCCAGCCCTGTGTTATACTTACAGTTATGAGAATCAGGGAGATCACGGCAAAGTCCGTCCTTTCCAAGTCCCAGATGTATGACTACGCCCTGAACCCTTATGTGGGGTGCACCCATGCGTGCGTCTACTGCTACGCCAGGTTCATGAAGAGGTTCACAGGACACAGGGAGATGTGGGGGGATTTCCTGGACGTAAAGATCAACGCCCCGGAACTCCTGCGGGAGGAGGTCAGGAAGAAAAGGCTGGGGAGGGTCTGGGTGAGCGGCGTCTGCGACCCGTATCAACCTGCGGAAAAGAGGTACGGCCTGACCAAGAGGTGCCTGGAGATACTAATAGAAAACGGCTGGGGAGTCTCGGTCCAGACAAAGTCCTCCCTTGTCCTGAGGGATCTGGAGATCTTCAAGAGGTCACGGGAGTCGGAGGTCTGCATTACTGTCACGACCGCAGATGAAGCGATAAGGAGGATATTCGAGCCAGGAGCGCCTCCCATAGCTGAAAGGGTCAAGGCCCTGCGGACCATTCATTCTGAGGGTGTGACGACTATTGCAATGATCGCCCCTGTTCTTCCCGGCGCCGAAGGGCTCGTGGATATGCTTAAAGGATGCGTAGACCATGTGCTGGTTGACAGGCTTAACTACCATTACGCTGACCGCATCTACAAGAATCACAAGATGGAATGGGCGATGGAAGATGGTTTTTTCAGGCAGATGGGTGAAACGCTAAGTAAAGGGTTTGAAAAAGAGGGAATTCCCTGCCAGGTGCTTTTTTAAGGATAAAGGTCAAACCTTGCGGCCTTCTATGAATGTGACTCCGTGGCCGTATCTTTCCAGATTACGCACTTCAGAAAATCCCGCCTCTTTCATCATCGCCATGATCTGATCCACCTTCATCAGATGCTCAAACATGCTCAAAATCCTGTAAACAAGACGTCCTAAAAACCCGGTCTCGTCGGGCGCAATGTCAACCAGTACCATCCTTCCTGTCGGCCTCAGCACTCTGCGGCATTCCATGAGGGCCTGGAGCTTCTTTTCAGGGTTGATGTGGTGAAAGGCGAGAGTTGATATAACGATGTCGAAGGAACCATCTTCAAAAGGCATCCCCTCCATGAATCCAAGATGCCACTTTATATCCAGGCCCTTTCCTTTGGACTTCCTTTTGGCTATCTCCAGGGCCGTCTCATCAGGGTCAAGCCCCGACGCGACAACACCCGGGTATCTCTCCTTTAGCGTCATAAGCAGCGCCCCGGTGCCGCAGCCGGCATCCAGGACCTTCTCCGTCCCCGCAATCCCAAGGCGGTCTATAATGGCGTGCCTGAACCTTTTACCCATCCCCATAAGAGTACAGCCTATGTCATAAAGGGGCGTAAGGAAAGTCAGGTGCATAGGCGGGATGTAGCTTTTCTTCCCTCGCTTATCAGGCATGACAAAGGCTTAACATGGCGGGATTATGATGTCAAATGAGAGGATGTCTCCCTGCACATTGTTAGGCGCTTGTATCACCTATTCTTGGCGGTTAAGCAAGAGCCCTCTTTACCACCTCAGCGACGGTATCCTTGGTGATTCCATGCTTCCTGCAATAGTTTGACTCAAGCCAAATGGCAAGATCATTTGCACCTTTACTTGCATTGCACGAGACACAACATCTCGCTATGTTTTCTCGGTTGATTATTCTCGCATCGTTGACGATATGCTCCCAAGACGGCTTTGTCCTTCCTATCGCATTCGAGGACGCGAATTCGACGCCGCAATAAACGCAGCGTCTATCCCTTTGTATGACCTCTCGTTCTAGCCAATCAGGAATGTTCCATTTATTCACCAGACACCTTCTCGCTGCGTTGTTTTGATCTGCGCCTAACCCCTCGAACCACTTGATTTGCCGCGATTAACTCCTATCACACTTTTTAAAATATTAAAATATAAAAATATAGGGACACTTCCCAATTTAATTTATTCCCTCTTTTTCCCTATCTACTTTCACAGATTCAAACCTGCAAATCCCTTCATAACGCCCCCTGACCCCCTCTTAACCTAAGAGGGGGAAATATTGATAGCCCCTTACCCTGACCCTCTACCGCTCCGGGGATAAATCTCCAAAGGGGCGAGGGGATATTGTGTGAGAGGTTGAAGTATCCTCAGCGCCACTTTTCGTTTTTAATCCCTATCAGGCTTGCTATTCCCATCAGAACCAGTCCCGCGATGATGGACAGGCCTCCTATGAACGTATAGTTGTATGCCCAGAACATGCCGAACACCCCTCCAAGGTAGAGCATCCCGGAGTGGAAAAGGGCACCCACTATAAATATAAGGCTCAAAACGGTCTTGAAGACCGGCGAGATGGCAAGGTTAAGAAGTACGATGCCGACCGCGATGTTCAGGAGCGCCTCAAGGTTGCCGTGGGCGTGACCGCCCACCGCGGGATGTTTCTTTGAGGCCTTCATGGCATCGAAGATGCTTACAATAGCAGGTGCCATGACCTTGTCCGGGTTCTCCACCCCTGCAAAGTTTGCATGGACCCCTTCGCTCACCTTGCCCACTACCTGGGCCGTCTCCTTGAACGCTTTTGTCCCTTCACCCAAGTTCGGGACAAGCAGTTTAGGGCCGAGCACGGCCGTTGCCGCCAGGTAGAAGAAGCCAAATACAATGTTTCCGTTCATGTGAACCTCCTTGTCTTAGCATCTGAAAGGGACATCGGCAGATAATATGTTTAAACTATCTTGCAGTCAAGGGGTATTCGGCGCCTCTCGATGAACGGCTCTATTTCTGTTTCTTAGCAGCCACTTCCTCCCTTCCTCAGCAAATAGTAAAACCGGAGCAAAGGCGAAGAGGAAGGCCCATTCTTTGAACCCTATGGGCGCAAGGCCGAATATCCTTTGAAGGAACGGGGAATAGATAAGTAGAGAGATTATTGTCAGCTCTGTTATGATCCCCCACAACACAAGCCTGTTTTTGAAAAAGCCGACCTTGAAGACTGACTCCCTCTCTGTCCTGCACGCAAAGACGTTTCCGATCTGGGTCGCCACAATCCCTGCAAGTGTCATGGTTGTTGCAGTTACATAAACTGACCCTGAATCTGTCCGTCGTATTTTAAAGAAACTGACTTCATCGGCAAGCAATACACCGCTATTTGTTTCTGACGA
>CAKKSC010000066.1 GCA_919902985.1 Desulfuromonadales bacterium
TATGAAAAACCGACCGAAGGCGGTCTATATGCAATTCCCTAACCGGACAAAGCTGAAACAAAATAGATAAATGACAAAACATCCACACATAATCATAATCGCCGGCCCTAACGGCGCAGGCAAGTCAACAACCGCTCCTTCGTTGCTCCAAGGGACGCTTGGAGTTAAAGAATTCGTCAATGCAGACGTGATTGCGCAAGGATTGTCTGCCTTTCAGCCGGAGACAGCGGCCTTCCATGCGGGGCGCATAATGTTGGAGCGCCTACACTACCTTGCAAAGGAGCGGGTTAATTTTGCCTTTGAGACGACCCTTTCCAGCCGCACGTTTGCGCCCTGGATTGACGATTTGCGTAAGAAAGGATATATATGTCATCTGGTTTTTCTGTGGCTGCCGAGCCCTGCGTTTGCCATTGCCCGTGTGCAGGAGCGGGTGCGTATGGGCGGCCATAATGTGCCGGAAGAGGTTATCCGGCGGCGATATAATGCCGGTATTAGAAACTTCTTTCAACTATATCAGCCGTTGACAGAGACATGGTATTTCTACGATAATTCAGTTGCCGGTATCCCACGTTTGATAGCATCCAATACCAAGGAACATGGTATCTATATTGAAAATTCCAAAATTTGGCAGCAGATAGAGGAGGAATATAATGCCACAAGAAAAAAGCAGGGATAGAATTTCCGAGATATTTGAGAATAAAGAAAAAATCACTCAGGCATTGGCAGACGGCGTCCATGAAGCCCTTTTGCGGCACAAACAGGCTGGGAATCCTGTTGTTATCTGGCGTGACGGGAAGACCGTCTGGCTCAAGCCCGAAGATATCGTTCAAGATAAATAGCCCCAAAAACTCACAATATCAAACTAAAGGAGAATCGTAAATGATCGAGCGTTATACCCGCCCGGAGATGGCGGCAATATGGACTGTGGAGAAGAGGTACCAGACATGGCTCAAGGTGGAGATACTGGCTACGGAGGCATGGGCTGAGCTGGGGGAGGTGCCTAAGGAGGCAATTGAGGTCATAAAGAAGAAGGCCAGGTTTGACGCAAAGAAGATCGACGAGATAGAGAAGGTAGTTAAACATGACGTTATCGCGTTCCTGACGTCTGTAAATGAGAGCATAGGTCCTGAGTCGAGGTTCCTTCACAAGGGGATGACCTCGTCGGACCTTATTGATACGTCCTTTGCCGTTCTCCTCAAGGAGGCATCGGAGATAATTATATCCGACATAAAGAGGTGCATGGAGGTCTTAAAGAGGAGGGCGATGGAGCACAAGATGACCCCTACTATGGGGCGTTCCCACGGTATCCATGCCGAGCCTGTGACATTCGGTCTCAAGATGGCCCTCATGTACGAAGAGATGAAAAGGAACCTGGCAAGGATGGAGAGGGCCAAGGATATTATCTCCTGCGGGGCCATATCCGGCGCGGTAGGAACATTCGCAAATATATCGCCATTTGTGGAGGAGTATGTTTGCAAGCACTTGGGGCTTACGCCTGAGCCCGTATCAACCCAGGTGGTCCAGCGGGACAGACATGCAGAGTTTTTCACTACACTGGCGCTTATCGCATCCTCTATCGAAAACTTCTCCGTGGAGTTGAGGCATCTTCAGAGGACAGAGGTTTTGGAGGCGGAGGAGTACTTCTCCCCGGGGCAGAAGGGGTCATCTGCAATGCCTCACAAGAGGAACCCGATATCAGCCGAAAACCTGACAGGACTTGCAAGGCTTGTAAGGTCCAACTCCTTTGCTGCCATGGAGAATGTTGCGCTGTGGCATGAGAGGGATATAAGCCATTCATCTGTTGAGAGGGTGATAGGACCGGACAGCACTATCATGATGAACTACATGCTCAACCGATTTGCGGACCTGATGGACAAACTTATCGTATACCCTGAAAATATGATGAAGAACCTGAACCAGCTCCACGGGCTCATCCACTCACAGAGGGTATTGCTTGCATTGACGGTAAAGGGGGCAAGCAGGGAGGAGGCTTACAACCTTGTTCAACGCAATGCCATGAAGGTGTGGGCGGAGGGGAAGGACTTCAAAGAGCTGCTTCTAACAGACCAGGATGTTGCCCGGTACCTTGACAAAAAAGAGATTGAAAATTCGTTCGATTTAAACTATCATCTCAAGAGTGTAGATTACATATTCAACAGGGTCTTTAAATAGAGATGAATATTCCCGTCTGGGTTAACGAAACATTGATTTCCATTGCCATCCTCGGTGTTTCGTGGATAGCTGCCAGAATGACCCTTTATATACTCACCCGTTGGGCCCCTGAACTGGCTAAGTTTACTGAAAGCGACCTGGACGACCGCATAATAGAGGCTGTCAAGAAGCCGGTCTATTTCATAATAATCCTAATTGGCCTTTATGTAGCTATTGCCAGACTTCCTTTAGAGCCAAAGACTAAGGGCATAGCTGATGGTATCGTCTTTGTCTTTGGGGTTGGCATTGCAATAAGCATAGCCCTCAGGGTTGTTGATGTCCTGATCAAATGGTATGCCACTGAAATTGCTGTAAAAACGCAATCTACTGTTGACGACCAACTTATACCTCTTGTAGAAAAGGTTGCAAACATCTTTATCCTTGTAATGGGACTAATAACTGTCCTTAAGCATTTTGGATACGATGTCCTCTCTCTCCTTACTGCCTTGGGAGTTGGCTCTCTTGCCATAGGTCTTGCGGCCAAGGAAACTCTGACCAATATGATCTCTGGTTTTACTATAATGGTAGACAGGCCTTTCGGCATAGGGGACAGGATAGAGCTGACCGGAGGGCAGGTCGGGGACGTCCTTGACATAGGCCTCCGAAGCACTAAGATAATGACCCCAGAGCAGAATACCCTTGTGGTTCCAAATGCAGAGCTGGTAAATACCAAGGTGATAAACCTGAGCTTTCCAAGTCCGAAGATAAAGAATAAGATAACTGTTGGAGTTGCATATGGGAGTGACGTAGAGAAGGCCAAGAGGATCATGAAGGAGTGCGCCCTCTCGGTTTCTTCAGTAATAAAGGAGCCTGCCCCTGATGTATTTTTAACCAAGCTTGGCGATTTTTCCCTTGAACTGCTGATGGTTTATACCACTGAAAAGTTTGGAGATAAGGTTCCAAGTCAGGATGCAATTAACATCCTGATATTAAAGAGATTTAAGGAAGACGGGATAGAGATACCGTTCCCGACAAGAGTGGTATATAGTAGGCCGTAAATAGTGAACAGTTAGGCGCAAAGTGCCCACCAAGCAACGGAAGGAGTAAAAATGATGATAGCAAAGATTTATGTTACCCTTAAAAACGGTGTCTTAGACCCTCAGGGAAAGGCGGTCCAGCATTCCCTGGAGTCCATCGGTTATAAAGAGGCGCAGGATGTGAGGATTGGAAAGTATATAGAGGTGAAACTTACAGATATGCCAAAGGCAGAGGCCAATAAGAAGGTAAAAGAGATGTGCGAGAAGATGCTTGCAAATACGGTGATCGAGAATTTCAGATTTGAGATTGAATAACCGCAGAAACGCTGAGACTCAGAGACCTCCCCTTAATCCCCTCCTTGGTAAGGAGGGGCATGGGGTGGTGAGCCTTTCTCCGCGGCCTCTGTGCCTCCGCGGTAAAATAAGCTTTTGAAATTAAGGAAAGAGGTTTTTATGAAATTCGGAATAGTTGTATTTCCTGGTTCAAACTGCGACCATGACTGCTACCATATTGTAAAAAATGTTCTTGGGCAGGAAGCAGAATATATCTGGCATAAGGAGACCCAAATAAACGGGTTTGACTGCCTTATACTTCCCGGAGGGTTTTCCTATGGCGATTATCTTAGGACAGGGGCTATAGCAAAGTTTTCCCCTGTGATGAAGGCTGTGAAGGAGTTTGCGGATGGAGGCGGACTTGTCATAGGTATCTGCAACGGCTTTCAGATACTGGTTGAAGCAGGCCTCCTTCCTGGTGTTCTTATGAGGAACAGGGACCTGAAGTTTATCTGTGAAAACAGGTATTTAAAGGTCGAAAACAGCAATACGCCGTTTACCCGCCTTTATAATAAAGGAGAGGTTGTAAGCATACCTATTGCCCATGCGGACGGTAATTACTTCGCAGATGATCAGACCTTGAAGAGACTTCAGGACAATGGGCAAATAGTATTCCGCTACTGCGATGCTAATGGAAATACCATAGATGATGCAAATCCGAACGGATCACTTTTGAATATTGCCGGTGTATGCAATGAGAAGAGGAATATTCTCGGTATGATGCCGCATCCAGAAAGATGCGCTGAAGAGATAATGGGAAATACGGATGGTAAGAGGGTTTTTGAATCAATCTTAACTACAAAAATCTAATTTAACCACAGAGGCACAGAGGTCACAGAGAAATGCTTTAATCATGGTTTTTACTCTGTGTCTCCATGTCTCAGTGGTAGCAATAGGAGATGAATTATGGCTATATGCCCGTTTATGAAATGTGAGTGTACCACCGAGTGTGAACTCTTCTCAAAGGATTCCAAGAAGTGTACCTTTCTTGCAATGAATGAAGAACTTTACGGCCTTTTGACAGAGATCAAGTTTGCCATAGATTCTATGGAGACTGCTGTGGAAGACCTCAAGATAACAGTAGATGAGATATCGGAGAAGATGGGATGACAGGGACAAAAATTACAAAAGAAGTTGTTTCATCCCATGGCCTCAGTGCAGAGGAATACAAGAAGGTTCTTGAGATTCTTGGGCGCGAGCCAAACCTGGTAGAACTCGGGATATTCTCCGTCATGTGGAGCGAACACTGCTCATATAAATCATCGAGGGTTTATCTGAAGAACTTCCCTACAAAGGCCCAGTGGGTCATACAGGGACCGGGAGAAAACGCCGGCGTCATATATATGGGCGATGGGATTGGAGTGGTCTTCAAGATGGAGTCTCATAACCATCCCTCATTTATAGAGCCCTACCAGGGGGCTGCTACAGGAGTCGGGGGGATACTCAGAGATGTATTCACCATGGGTGCAAGGCCCGTTGCAAACCTGAACTCTCTGAAATTCGGCAGTCTTGATGATCCCAAACAGAGGTATCTCCTGAACGGCGTTGTGGCCGGAATAGCCGGGTACGGGAACTGCATGGGGATACCTACAGTGGGAGGAGAGATCTATTTCAATGATTGTTACAAGGGGAATATTCTTGTCAATGCTATGACAATTGGCCTTGTGAGGGTAGACAAGATATTCAAGGGGAACGCCTCAGGGATCGGAAACCCTGTGATCTATGTGGGGTCCAAGACAGGTCGGGATGGTATCCACGGGGCGACCATGGCATCTGCGGAGTTTGGCGAAGGGTCCGAAGAGAAGAGGCCGACAGTTCAGGTTGGAGACCCGTTTACTGAGAAGCTCCTTCTTGAGGCCTGCCTCGAAGTATTCAAGACCGATTATGTCGTTGGTATCCAGGACATGGGGGCTGCAGGACTTACCTCCTCATCCTTTGAGATGGCTTCCAGGGCAGGGACAGGGATAGAGATGGTCCTTGACGATGTGCCCATGAGGGAAGAGGGGATGACACCATACGAGATAATGCTTTCTGAATCTCAGGAGCGCATGCTCCTTGTGGCAAGAGAAGGGACTGAAGACAAGATTGTTGAGATATTTAAGAAATGGGATCTTGATGCTGTTGTTGTTGGAAGGGTAACGGATGACGGGTTTATGCGCATCAAGATGGGCGGTAAGAGTGTTGCAGAGCTTCCTGTGAAGCCTCTCGCAGACGGAGCCCCAATATATAACAGGCCAGTTAAGAGACCGGAGTATCAGACTGAGCTGCAAGCCCTTGATTTAAAGTCAATAAAGGAGCCATCGGATTATAATGATGTCCTGCTGAGGCTGCTTGACTCTCCAACAATTGCAAGCAAGAGATGGATATACAGACAGTATGACCATATGGTAAGGACCAATACCGTTGTTTTGCCTGGCTCTGATGCAGCAGTCATCAGGGTAAAGGGAACAGATAAGGGGTTGGCAATGACTACCGACTGCAACTCCCGTTACTGCTATCTGGATCCGTACACGGGGGGAATGATCGCAGTGGCCGAGGCGGCAAGGAATATCGTCTGTTCCGGCGGCAAGCCCATGGCTCTTACGGACTGTCTGAACTTCGGCAACCCGGAAAAACCTGAAATCATGTGGCAATTACAGCAGAGCACTATTGGCCTGAGCAAGGCCTGCGAGATACTCGCTACTCCTGTTATTGGCGGCAATGTAAGCCTCTATAACGAGACCCAGGGTGTTGCCATCTATCCTACCCCTACCGTAGGGATGGTTGGGTTGCTGGAAGATATAGATCATCACTGCACATCATGGTTCAAGGATGATGGAGATTTGATACTGCTACTTGGTTTGAACAAGGAGGAGATCGGGGGAAGTGAATATCTGAAGGTCATCCATGATCTGGAGAAGGGGATGCCGCCGGCTGTGGATTTGACTCTTGAAAAGGCTGTGCAGGATTCATGTCTCGAAGGCATCCAGAAAGGGCTTATAAAATCTGCCCATGACTGTTCCGAAGGCGGGCTTGCTGTGGCTCTGTCAGAGTGCTGTATTACCGGCGGAGGGCACCGGATTGGAGCAAATATTGATGTCTCTCTGGAGATAAGGAAGGACGCCCTTTTATTCGGAGAGACCCAATCGAGGATAGTTGTTACCGTAGCCGAAGGGAATCTATCTGAATTTAACAAGGTAGTTGCAAAATATATGGCCCCGGTAGCTGTAATAGGAAGGGTAGGGGGGGGGAGACTTTCCATAAACAACCTAATAGATCTGCCTGTTCAGGATATTGAAAAGGTGTGGAATGAGGCGATACCGAGGAGATTGGGACAATAAATGTTTGATAAGTTCAAAGACGAATGCGGAATATTTGGTGTCTTCGGCCATCCTGAGGCTGCAAACCTGACTTATCTTGGGCTTTATGCGCTGCAGCACAGGGGGCAGGAGGGGGCAGGGATAGTCTCTTCGGACGGCAATAAACTATATAGCCACAAGGAGATGGGGCTTGTTGCCGATATCTTTAATGAAGGTGCTCTAAGCAGGCTGCAAGGGAGCAGCGCAATAGGGCATGTCAGGTATTCAACAGCCGGAGAAAGTCATTTAAAGAATGTCCAGCCGCTCCTTATTGACTATGCCAGGGGTCCCCTTGCTGTGGCCCATAATGGCAATCTTATCAACGCCTCCATCCTTAGAGATGAACTGGAGGCCCGCGGCTCTATATTCCAGTCAACAACTGATACAGAGGTAATAATCCATCTGATTGCAACCTCAAAGGAGGGAGGATTTTTTGAAAGGCTTGTGGACGCCCTTGGGCAGGTAAAGGGTGCATATTCACTCCTTTTTCTGACAGAGAGTTCCATGGTGGCTGTCAGAGACCCGAACGGTTTCAGACCCCTATGTCTTGGGAAACTGAAAAATTCATATGTTGTGGCCTCCGAGACCTGTGCACTGGACCTTGTAGAAGCAGAGTACATCAGAGATGTAGAGCCTGGCGAGATAGTTGTCATAGATAACAATGGGCTTACTTCTCATAAACCCTTTGCAGAGGTAAAACCATCTCCGTGTATTTTTGAATTCATTTACTTTGCGAGACCTGACAGTAATGTATTTGGCCGAAATGTTTACGAGATAAGGAAAAAATTCGGCAAGCAACTTGCCAGGGAGCATCCGGTTGAGGCCGATATGGTCATACCTGTCCCCGACTCAGGGGTGCCGGCGGCCATAGGTTATGCCGAAGAGTCAGGGCTTCCTTTTGAGACCGGACTAATCAGGAATCATTATATAGGACGCACCTTTATAGAACCGAGGCAGTCTATTCGCCATTTCGGGGTCAAGATAAAGCTCAATGCTGTCCGGGAGGCCCTTGTCGGAAAGCGGGTGATTGTGGTGGATGACTCAATAGTCAGAGGAACTACAGCCAGGAAAATAATAAAGATGATAAGGGCCGCAGGGGCCAAAGAGGTTCATTTCCGTATATCTTCACCGCCTACACAGTTCCCATGCTTTTATGGAGTGGACACACCGTCAAGACAGGAGCTTATTGCCTCATCCCATACAGTAGAGGAGACAAACAAATATATAACATCAGACACCCTTGGCTATCTGAGTATAGAAGGGATGCACTCCGTTGCTAATGACAATAGTGCGTGTGACGCATGTTTCACCGGTTCATATCCATTAGAATTTCCCTGGATGGGGCAGAGACAGCTTAGGTTGTTTGAAAAATAGATTGATTTTAAATTGCAAAATGCAAAGTAAAAAATGCAAAATGTAAATGATTCCATAATTTGACTTTTGTAATTTGCAACTTACAATTTGCACTGCATTGGAGGTTTAAAGTGGACGAAAGGTCCAGGCTTTTAGAGATACTCAGGGAAAAATCTTACGAGAAGAAAAAGGTCATCCTTACATCCGGCAGGGAAAGCGACTTTTATATAGACTGCCGGCAGACAGCCCTCCATGCCGAGGGGGCTTGCTTGATAGGCAGGCTCATGTACAATATGCTTAAGACAGGTAAAAAAGTAGAAGGAGTTGGCGGTCCTACACTTGGGGCAGATCCGATTGTCACAGCAATATCTATGACCAGTTATATGGAAGGGAACCCCATTCCTGCCTTTATTGTCAGGAAGGAGCCTAAAGGACATGGTACAGGGCAGTGGATAGAAGGTAGAAAAAACCTGAGAGAAGGGGCGGATGTGGCCGTTATGGAAGATGTGGTTACAACCGGAGGCTCTATGCTGAAGGCTATTGAAAGGGTAACTGCTGACGGATTCAATGTTGTTAGGGTGTTGTCCCTGGTAGACAGAGAAGAAGGCGGAAGGGAAAGTATAAAAGGGGCAGGGTACGAGCTGGAAGTATTGTTTACAAAGAAAGATATAGAAGAGAAGATATGAAGACAGTGGTCAGTTGTCGGTGGTCAAATAGGGGACTGTCCCAATTTACGGACGGAGTGAAACGAAGTCGTAGAATAGGGACTGTCCCCGGAATGCTGTTGTTTGTTGCCTGTTGCCTGCTTCTTACTTCCTGCGCTGCCCCTAATGTTGATAAACGAGCTAATAGTGGCTACCTCTCTGTCCTTGAAAAGTGGACAAGGGGAGGTAAAATATATGAGAACTTTGAGACAAAGGTGTTGATCAATGGTACATACAAGACTCTGGAATTCAGAGAGTCTTATGCCGCCGAATACATAAATACCTTCATCTTGGATGCTGAAAAGGGAGACAAGATCATGAAGGGCGAGATGGAAGCCCCTAAGAAATATCATGAGTTCTTCCTTTCCATACACACACCAAACGCAGAGTGGAGCGATCTGGAAAAAAAGGAGCCGATATGGGCGCTTTACCTTATGAATGATACGGGGGATACGGTGTCTCCGCTTGAGATAAAAAAGGTTAAAGATAAAGGACCCGGTATTATGCGCTTTTATCCCTATTTTACAGAATGGAGTGCAGGATACACAGTGAAGTTCCCATTAATCCTCCCTGATGGAAGAGAGTTTATAACTGCTGAAGCTAAGTATATAAAGCTTGTGCTGACCGGTACTCCTGGGAAGGGAGAACTTGTCTGGAATCTAAAACCTTGATCCTGCAATCAGGAGGCTCCTATGAAACCTACTATTCTTTTTGTTGACGATGAAGAAAACATCCTGAGTTCACTTGTCAGGCTTTTCAGAAAAGAGGATTATGATTTACTTACGGCTACAGGCGGGGAAGATGGGCTTAAGATAGTGGAGAGCAGGGAGATCTCTCTTGTTATATCCGACCACAGGATGCCCGTTATGACTGGGGTCGATTTTCTTGCGAGAGTTAAAGATATCTCTCCTGATACCATCAGGATAATGCTTACCGGCTATGCAGACCTGGAGGCTGCCATATCGGCAATTAATAAGGGAGAAGTATACCGATTTATATCAAAGCCGTGGAATGATGAAGAACTGAAATTAACAGTGAGGCAGTCACTTGATTATAGGGACCTTGTTCTGAAGAACAGGAGCCTTACCAGGACGGTCAAAAAGCAGTATGATGTTCTTAAGGGACTGGAAAAGGATTATCCCGGCATCTCAAGTGTTTCAAGGTCTGAAGATGGAGCCATATTCATAGAAGAAGACGCCCTGGAAGATTTTTCTATTGATGAGTTTCTGAACCCTAAAGGATGAGATATGGGAAACGTCCTTATAGTCGATGATGATGCATTGATCAGGGAGATCACTAAAGATCTCCTGACTGGGGCAGGTCATTCAGTTTTCACAGCCAAAGATGCCCTTGAAGGTTTGGATCTATTAAAGAAAGAAGAGATAAATGCAGTAATCCTCGATATTGTCATGCCTTTGCACTCCGGTTTTGAGATGATCCCCCAGATCAAGAAGGTAAATACTGATATTTCGATAATAATAATGACTGCCTTTGCCTCTCTCGACTCCGCGATTGAGGCCATTCGGATGGGGGCCTATGATTATATCAGGAAGCCATTGAAGGAAGAGGAGGTTTTACATGCGGTAAACAGAGGCATGGAGAGGAACAGGCTTCTTGTTGAGAACAGCTCTCTTACGCAGAGGCTTGAGGAACGGATCAAACGTCTTGAACTCTTTGAAACTATTTCAAGGGCTGTATCGTCTACCCTGGATCTTCAAAAACTCCTTGAAAAGGTCATGGATATAACAAAATCCGTACTGGGAGCTGAGGCATGTTCTGTACTTTTACTGGATGAAGCCAAAGGGGAACTGGTTTTCACTGTGGCCCTCGGTGAAAAGGGTGAGGAGGTAAGAGAGTTCAGGATTAAGCCTGGACAGGGGATAGCCGGATGGGTTTTGCAGCACGGGGAACCCCTTCTTATCACGGATATTAAGACAGACGGGAGGTATTATAGAGAACTGGATGATAAAACCGGTTTTGAGACCAGGTCCATGATTGCCGTACCGCTCTTGGTAAAAGACAGGAGCGTTGGAGTAATAGAGGTTATAAACAAGGTCATTGGAAGCCAGTTTGATAAAGCGGATGAGGATACCCTGGTAACCATGGCAGGCCAGATTGCAGTTGCCGTTGATAATGCCAGAATGGCTGAGGATTTAAAGAGATCAAAGGAACAGATAGAAGGATACAGCAAGAACCTGGAGGAGATGGTCTATAAGAGGACCGGGGAGTTGGAGAAGATAAACACGGAACTAAAGGCAGCCCAGGCGCAGCTTTTGCAAACGGAAAAGCTTTCATCCCTCGGCCAGTTGGCCGCCGGGATTGCCCATGAGATAAACAACCCAATCGGATTTATTAACAGCAACCTCAGGACTATGGGGGAATATAGAGAAGATCTCATGCGCCTGATAGAAAAGTACGAGGCCCTGGCAAATAATATCAAGAGCAGTAATAATGATTTACTTTCGTCAATGGTCGATGATTTGGCCGATACAAAAATGGAGATCAGGTTTGATTTTATCATGAGCGATTTCAGCAAGCTCATACAGGAGTCGAGAGATGGAGCATACAGGGTTTACAAGATCGTCAGGGACCTCAGAGGGTTTGCGAGGGCAGATGATGCGGAGAGGAAGTTTGTGGATCTTCATGCATCCCTGGACAGCACCATTAATATTGTATGGAATGAACTGAAATACAAGGCTGATGTGATAAAGGATTACGGCGACATTCCTGAGGTAGAGTGTCTGCCTGCGCAGTTGAACCAGGTGTTTATGAATATACTTGTCAATGCAGCCCATTCTATAAAAAATAGAGGAAAGATAACGATAAAGACATATTCAGAAGGAGAAAGGGTCTTTGTTGAAATAAGCGATACAGGAGCCGGGATACCGGAGGAAAATCTATCAAAGATATTCGACCCGTTCTTTACCACAAAAGAGCCTGGAAAGGGAACGGGGTTGGGTCTTTCTATTGTTTACGGAATAATAAAGAAACATAATGGTGAGATAAAGGTCAAAAGTAAGATAGGAGAGGGGACTACATTTACGATAGAGCTCCCCACAAAGATGGGGATCCCCGAAGGTGCCGAGGGATAGTAAATATGGAGGTTTTTAGATTGAACAAGAAAGCCATTGCTCTGTTATCAGGAGGGCTTGACAGCACACTGGCTGTTAAGCTTATGCTGGAGCAGGGTATTGAGATCGTTGCATTGAACTTTAAGTCTCCTTTCTGCAACTGCGACGGTAAGGACAGGGAAGGGTGCAAGTCCCACGCAATCAAGGTTGCTGAGGATTTTGAGGTGGAGATCAAGGTCGTACATAAGGGGCTGGAGTATCTTGAGGTGGTAAGACACCCTAAATTCGGGTATGGAAGCGGGATAAACCCGTGTGTTGATTGCAGGATATTCTCTTTCCAGATGGCAAAAGACCTCATGCCAACAGTAGGAGCATCGTTCATAGTGACCGGAGAGGTCGTGGGGCAGAGGCCGATGTCCCAGAGAAAGCATCCAATGTTTCTGATAGAGAAAGAGGCAGGCCTTGAGGGATTGATTGTAAGGCCCCTTTCTGCAAAGCTTCTGCCTGTCACTATACCTGAAAAGATGGGGATAGTTGACAGAGAGAAGCTGTTGGGTATTTCCGGCCGGTCACGAAAGGAGCAGATAAGGATTGCCAGAGAGCTTGAGGTTGATGACTACCCATGTTCTTCAGGAGGCTGTCTACTTACGGACCAGAACTTTGCGAAACGCCTTAAAGACTATTTTGACCACTCGGAGCGAAATGTATGGTCTGAGATGAAACTTCTTCAGATAGGGAGGCACTTCAGGATAAACAGTGACCTGAAGGTCATAATCGGGAAGGATGAAGATGATAACAAGAAGCTTCCGGCATTCAAGGGTAGCGGAGATACCCTTTTCGAGGCGGATGGATTTTCAGGGCCTGTTGCACTGGCAAAAGGGGAGATGGGTGAAGAGGACAAGATGCTTATAGGTTCCATAATCCTCAGGTACGGGAAGGTAAAGGAAGATGAGTCTCCATCTATTTCTTATCAAAACGGCGCTTCATCAGGGACTTTGTTTGTTAAAGCTCCGATAGCAGATTCAGTGTTGGATGAGATGAGGATATGATAGAAAGCTCAGAAATCAGCGGTCAGGGGTCAGAAGTTAAGAGGATAAGAAGTTGGGAAGATGAGAAAACTCAAACTCTCAACCTCTCAACCTCTCAGCCTCTTCACTCCGAAGTCCGAACCCCGAGCTCTAAACTATTGTACCTGAAGTCTATCCTTCATGATATGGGCTCTGTGATCGTGGCCTTTTCCGGTGGTGTGGATTCTACATTTCTTCTGAGGGTGGCTAAAGATACCCTTGGCGACAAGGTTGTCGCAGCGACTGCCACTTCACCTACTTATCCTGAATCTGAGCTGAGGGAGGCAATCAGTCTTGCAGCAGAAATGGGGGTGAGGCATATTGTCTTTGATTCCAATGAACTTGAAATTCCTGGTTTTTCAGAGAACAGCCTGAAACGTTGCTACTTTTGCAAGAGCGAACTGTTTGAGAAGCTGAAGGGTAAGGCTGCTGAACTCGGGTTTTCATCTGTTGCAGATGGCTCCAATTCCGACGACCTTAAGGACTATAGGCCTGGGAGGGATGCAGCCTTTCAATTAGGTATAAGAAGTCCACTTGTCGAGGCCGGCCTTTCCAAGGAAGAAATCAGGGAATTAAGCAGGGAGTTCGGCCTTGCGACCTGGAACAAGCCTTCCTTTGCCTGCCTTTCATCAAGATTCCCTTATGGTACGGAGATCACTGTGGAGAGACTTAAAAGAGTGGACAAATGTGAAGATACCTTGAGAGACCTCGGATTTAGCCAGTTCAGGGTCAGGTATCATGGGGAAGTAGCGAGAATAGAGGTTCCTGAGGCTGAGCTCTCTCGTTTATTGAATGTAGATATAAAGTATAGCGTCTTAAAGGCCTTTAAGGAAGAAGGTTTTACATACATAACTCTCGATCTGGAGGGTTACCGGACTGGAAGTATGAACGAGGTGAAAAGTCACGGTCTGTAGTATATATAGGCATCTCTAATTGTACATTTCTTGACCTTATCTGATTTTTCTGCAAATTCAAATAAACCATAAACGGACAAAACCTCATATCTAAAAGGATATACCTAAAAATACTTGACAAGAATAGTCGGGTTATGATAATTTTTTAGTAATTGTACTGGAGGCAGATTCCGGTGTTTGATACCTTGAAACAAGATATAAAGATTGTATTTGAGAGGGACCCGGCTGCCAGGAGCGCTATTGAGATAATCCTGTGCTACCCCGGATTCCACGCACTGTTCTTTTACAGGATATCTCACTGGCTCTGGAGAAAGGAGCTCTTCCTTCTTGGGCGATTTGTTTCTCATCTTGGGAGGTTTTTTACAGGAATAGAGATTCACCCTGGGGCGACTATAGGCAAAGGGTTTTTCATAGACCACGGTATGGGCGTGGTTATCGGGGAGACCTCTGAGATAGGAGATAACGTCACTTTATATCATGGCGTTACTCTCGGTGGTACCAGCTGGCAGAAAGGCAAAAGGCATCCCACCCTTGAAGAGAATGTTGTTGTGGGTGCAGGCGCCAAGATACTTGGACCTTTCAAAGTAGGTAGGAACAGTATAATAGGAGCCGGTTCAGTTGTCGTCAAGGAGGTCCCGCCTTATTCTACTGTGATCGGTATTCCTGGAAGAGTAGTTCAGAGAGTTGGGGAGACGGGCGGAGTATATCAGCAGCTACAGGCGGACCCTGAGGCAAAGGCGATTTCATGCCTTTATGAGCAAATAAGGGTGCTGGAGGACAGGCTTCAGGTAATTGAAAAAGAATATCATGGGCAGGCAGGGACGAAAGGTGAAGAGAAGGGCGCTGCTTGTAAGGACATTATGGAAGGTTCAGGTATATAAGGAAGGCTGGCAGCGGATTCATTCCGGGCCAGCCCCAGGTGAGATGGAACATGCGACTTTCAACAAAAGGACAATATGCAGTCAGGGCAATGGTTGATCTGGCATACTATTCAAAGGACAAGCCTGTAACATTGCAGGAGATAGCCGACAGGGAAGAGATATCCATTAACTACCTTGAACAGCTCTTTGCAAAACTGAGAAGAAACAGGATAGTAAACAGCATAAGGGGGCCTGGCGGCGGATATATACTGGCAAGCAGGGCTGATAAGATAAGCATTGGAGCTATAGTAGAGGCCGTTGAAGAATCTCTGACTCCAGTGGCATGTGTGGAAGGAGACGTGGGTTGCGGGAGGATAGACAAATGCGTGACATTTAAACTCTGGAAGGGGCTTGGGGACAGGATAAAGGATTTCTTAAACTCTATAACAGTACAGGACCTCTGTGACGATACAGGCAGGATGTTTAATAATGAAGAGACTGAAGCAGGAAGCAGAAAGTGCGCTGCTTAGCTGTTATAAATAAAGTGAAGGCAGGGAGGTAAAGGTGAAAGGCATATATATGGACAACAATGCAACAACCCCGGTTCATCCAGAGGTGATGGAGGCCATGCTTCCGTTCTTCAGTGAGCATTTTGGCAATCCATCCAGCATCCACTGGGCAGGCAGGGAAGTAAAAAAAGGGATCGAGACAGCCAGAGAGTCGGTTGCCTCCTTTCTGAACTGTGACCCTAAGGAGATAATATTTACAGCCGGCGGCTCCGAAAGCGATAACCTGGCCATCAAGGGTGTCTGTGAGGCCCTTAAGGATAAAGGGAACCACATAATAACAACAAGGGTGGAGCACCCGGCAGTCCTTCATACCTGTGAATATATGGAGAAGCAGGGTTTTCAGGTTACATACCTGCCGGTTGATATGGACGGGATGATAAATCTTGAAGACCTCAAAAACGCCATAACAGACAAGACAATTCTCATTACAATAATGTTCGCCAATAACGAGACAGGGACGATATTTCCAATATCAGAGATCGGAAAGATTGCAAAGGAAAGGAAGATCACTTTCCATACCGATGCGGTTCAGGCAGCAGGAAAGATCCTTTTGGATGTGAATGCCCTTAATGTAGACCTTCTGACCATATCTGCCCATAAACTTTACGGCCCAAAAGGTGTCGGAGTCCTGTATGTGAGGAAAGGGGCAAAGATGAAGCCGATGATCCACGGAGGCGGCCAGGAGAGGAACAGAAGGGCCGGAACAGAGAATGTGACTGGAATAGTCGGAATGGGCAAGGCGTGCGAGATAGCCATGAGGGACATGGATGCGGAAGGCGAGCGACTTCTGAGGTTAAGGGAAAGGCTCCACAAGGGGCTTACTCAGAAGATCGAGCACGTGAAGCTTAACGGTCACCCGTCAATGAGGCTTAATAATACACTTAACGTAAGCTTTGAGTATGTAGAAGGGGAATCACTTCTTCTCAATCTTGACATGGACGGAGTTGCGGCATCATCCGGTTCTGCATGCTCATCCGGCTCCCTCGAACCGTCTCATGTATTGACCGCCATGGGACTTCCCCATGAAGTTGCCCACGGTTCAGTCAGGTTCTCCCTCGGCAGGTCAAATACCGAAGCGGATATAGACAAGATCATCGAGATAATGCCTCCTGTTGTAGCGAGGCTCAGGGCCATGTCGCCGCTTTATGGAAAGTCGTTGAACCCTTCGGTTGAAAGAACGACGGCAGTATGCCAACATTGATGATTAAACAAAGGAGCCAATCATGTACAGCGAAAAGGTAATGGATCACTTCAAGAATCCAAGGAACGTAGGGGAGATTGAAAATGCCGACGGGGTAGGAGAGGTCGGAAACGCCGCCTGCGGCGACATCATGAAACTCACCATAAAGGTGGAGGACAATAAGATAGCGGACGTGCAGTTCAAGACCTTCGGCTGCGGAGCTGCCATCGCCACAAGTTCTATGGTGACCGAGCTGGTCAAGGGTAAATCCCTCGATGAGGCTGAGAATATATCAAACGCCACAGTGGCAGAGGCCCTTGACGGCCTTCCACCGGTAAAGATGCACTGCTCAAACCTGGCAGCCGATGCCCTCCATGCGGCAATTGAGAATTACAAGAAGAAAAAGTAAGGCCAGTTTTATATACTTTGCAAAAACCTGGCAAATAAGCATTGCATCTGCCTTATTTATACCTCCTTCAAAATTATCTCTATTCCATGTTTCAGTATAGGGAGGTCGTTTTTCACAGTTTCCCAGACAACCAAAAAGCTTACGCCAAAATATTCGTGGATCAACTTGTCCCTCATCCCTGCCGCACCTTTCCAATCAATCTCAGAATAGCTTCCTTTAATATCGTCCGGAATATTCTTGACAGCCTCTCCTATGACCTCCAGGTTTCTCAACACAGCATCCTTTGTCTTCTCATCTTCAATGAATTCGTTGTAGGTCATTTTGTCTGTATACGAATCTATCTTCTGGATTGCCTTGAGAACATCGGTCAGGAAAAGCCTTATATCCCTCTGTCCCTTAGACATACACGACCTCTTTCATAACATAGGGCTTTATTACCGGCTTCAAGGCATCCTCCATAACCATTTCAACCCTTGCACCAAGCTTCTCCTTTAGATATTCCTCGATGGCCACAAACTTGAAAAAACCTATAGGCCTTTCAATCTGCACGAGTAAATCTATGTCGCTTTCGGCATCCTGTTCCCCACGCGAATATGAACCAAAGAGCCCTATCTTGCTAATACCATATCTTTCCTTTAAACCTGGCATCTCTTCCTTTAGTATTCTTAAAATATCATCCTTTGTCGTCATTGCAGTACCTCCTTAACAATTTTCCTTAACTCTCTCTTAAAACGAGCGGGACAACTCGCTTAATTTTACCATATCTTTAACCAATCATAGCATCAATTACTTCCCGTGGCACTTCTTATACTTCTTTCCGCTGCCGCAGGGGCAAGGATCGTTACGGCCAACTCTCAGGACAAACAATGTAAATTCAAATCGAAAAAAGAACAATTGATGTACTCTATAGTTATTTTAAAGAGTTATGTAAGTACATTAATTCTAAGCCGGACAGTAGTGTCCTTTTAGATCAATTTTAGCCCAATTTTAGCACAGCAAAAAATCTTGACAAAGGTTAACGCAGAGGTTAACATAAATAAAAAATGAAGAGAACTGTTACATTCTATAAAACAGAGGATGGAAAATCTCCTATACAGGATTTTCTTGATTCTTTGCCCGGAAGGGTGCGCAGAAGGTAACTTGGGTTCTCAGCTTGTTGGAAGAGCTTGATATTGTGCCTGCGTCATATTTCAAGAAGCTGGTTGGTTCGGAAGATATTTGGGAATGCAGGCTACCGTTCGGCTCAGATGCCTATCGTATATTTTGCTTCTTTGAAGGGAATTCGGTTGTGGTGCTTACTCATGGATTGGTCAAGAAGACCCAAAAGACGCCAAAGAATGAGATAGAAAGGGCTGAGGCTTACAGAAGAGATCACTTGAAACGGAGGGGCAAGGTATGGGTGACCTGAAAAAATATATCGCAGATAGGAAAAAGAAGGATAAGGTCTTTGCAATAGGGTTTGATGAGGGATACGAGGAATTCAAGATCGGTGTAATCCTCCGCCAAGCAAGGGAATCTGAGGGATTAACACAGGAAGAGCTTGCAAAGAGGCTTAAGACAAAGAAAACGGCAATCTCAAGGATTGAGAATCATGCAGAAGATATAAAACTTTCAACGTTGGAACGCGTTGCAAGTGCGCTAGGGAAGCGGCTTGAAGTTAGTATTGTCAATGCTGCTTAACAAAGGCACTGACTGCGGCTGCTTGCAGTGAATGCCTTTGCTGATTTTATCCTTTGAGCTATTGACGGCGAAGGGTTTAGTAAGATGTGATGTCCCTCGAATCCGTTGTTTTAGTTGCTTATCTCAGCTCCACAATATTTTCACAATGTCAAATAAAAGCTTATGGCGCTCTTCCAAATAACATGGTACTTGCATTCCAGAAGGTCAGAAATCCAATATCCGGATAAGTAAAAAAATCTTGTCAAATTCCCATATATGTGTTAAGTAAGGTGTATAAGGAGGTGTATATGAGGACAAATGTCGTTTTAGATGATGCCCTTTTGAATGAGGCATTTAAATATTCTCAGCTACACACCAAGAAAGACCTTATCAATGAAGCATTGAGAGAATTTGTTGAGCACCATAAAAGAATGGACTTGCGGAAGCTGAGAGGGAATATCCAGTTTCAGGAACGGTATGACTACAAGGGGCTAAGAAGAGGTACATAATGGTCCTTGTTGATACTTCTGTACTAATAGATTACTTGAAGGGAAGCGATAATGTCTCTGTCCGCAAGTTCCAGTCAATCCTTGACGGCGGCATACCATATGGGATCAATTCGTTTATATACCAAGAGCTTCTTCAAGGGGTAAAAACGGAAAAGGGCTTTTACGAACTGAAGGAGTACTTGGATACACAAAGGTTTTATGGTCTTAAACACCCCAGGAGTTCATTTTCTGAGGCGGCCTTGATTTATTTCAAGTGCCGCAAGAAAGGTCTTACCGAAAGCAGTACTATAGATTTTATAATCGCTCAAACAGCAGTTGAGAATAATCTTCTCCTGCTCCACAACGATTCGGATTTTGAAATGATTGCAAAGGTTGTGGATCTGAACTTTTTCTGATAAGCCGTTGGAATAAAGTAACTGTTACACCAATATGGCAAGAACGGCATAAGGAGTCGTAACGAAAGAGACGAAAATGCAACAGTTATTTCGTAACGACTCTTAAAAACCGATATAAATAGGAATTAGGCGAGGTTGTGATGAAAAAGCTTTTCGGAACGGATGGCATAAGGGGCACAGCAAACATCGAGCCCATGACAGTTGAGATGGCCATGAAGGTCGGCAGGGCAGCTGCCCATATATTTAAAGATAAGGACAAGAGGCATAGAATAATCATTGGAAAAGATACAAGGCTTTCAGGATACATGCTTGAGACCGCCCTATGCGCTGGTATCTGCTCAATGGGCGTGGATGTTCTGCTTTTGGGCCCCTTTCCTACCCCAGGGATCGCCTTTATAACCAGCAATATGAGGGCTGATGCAGGTGTTGTCATATCAGCGTCCCACAACCCTTTTCAGGACAACGGCATAAAGTTCTTTTCCCCCAACGGCTTCAAGCTGCCTGATGCGGTGGAAAAAGAGATAGAGCGGCTCATTTTTTCGAACGAGATTGATTCCATAAGGCCGACGGCCGAGGAGGTAGGGAAGGCCTACAGAATTGAGGATGCCATTGGAAGGTATATTGTCCATCTTAAAAACTCTATTCCAGAGAACATAGATCTTGAGGGGCTAAAGGTGGTGCTTGACTGCGCTAATGGGGCGGCCTATAAGGTTGCTCCCAGGGTTCTTACGGAACTTGGCGCTCAGGTGATAGCATTAAATATGTCGCCTGATGGCGAGAACATAAACAGGGACTGCGGTTCAATGCACCCTGAAATGATAAGCAGGGCTGTCAGAGAAAATAATGCCCATGTCGGGATTGCGCTTGATGGAGATGCAGACAGGGCGATATTTGCTGATGAATATGGAAACCTGGTTGACGGAGACCAGATCATGGCCCTTTGCGCCCTTAATATGCATGCCGAAGGGAAATTAAAGAAGGATACTCTGATTGCAACAGTGATGAGCAATATGGGCCTTGATATAGCCATGAAAAAGGCCGGGATAAAGGTTATAAAAACCGCAGTTGGCGATAGATATGTCGTTGAAGAGATGGTAAAGGGCGGGTACAGCCTTGGCGGAGAGCAGTCAGGCCACATGGTATTCCTTGACCATTCTACTACAGGGGATGGTACACTCTCTGCCCTCCAGACTATTGCAATCATGAAGAAAACCGGCAAACCTCTCTCTAAACTTGCTTCATGTATGACCACTCTTCCCCAGGTGCTTTTGAACGTGAAGGTGAAGAAGAAACGTGATTTGGGAGAGTTTCCTGCCGTATCCGCCATGATTTCAAAGGCGGAGAACGACCTCCTTGATAAAGGAAGAGTGCTGGTGAGGTTTTCCGGGACAGAGCCTCTGGCAAGGGTCATGATTGAGGGAGAGGACAAACAGAGGATAACCGTTATGGCCCAGGAGATAGCGGAGAGCATAGAAAAAGCTTTAAACTGATATATTGCAAATTGTAAATTGCAAAGGTTAAAATGGTGTGAGCTAAATTTACATTTTGCACTTTTCATTTTACATTTCCGAAGGAGTTCATATGGCTCGCCTTTCAGTAAATATAGACCACATAGCAACATTACGGCAGGCAAGGCTTGGGAAGGAGCCGGATCCGGTGATGGCGGCTTCCATTGTGGAGCTTGCAGGGGCCGACGGGATTACGGTTCACCTGCGCGAAGACAGAAGACATATACAGGACAGGGACCTCAGATTACTCAGGGAAACCGTTAAGACAAAGCTGAACCTTGAGATGGCTGCAATTGATGAAATGGTTAATATTGCAATGGAAGTCAAGCCGGATATGGTCACCCTTGTCCCTGAAAAAAGGGCGGAACTGACTACAGAGGGAGGGCTTGATGTTACAATTAACAAGGAAGGCCTCTTAAGACAGGTTTCCATCTTGAAAGACGGTGGCATAACTGTAAGTCTCTTTATCAACCCGGACATAGACCAGGTAAAGAGTGCCCTCAGGGTTGGGGCTGACTACGTCGAGATACATACAGGCAGGTATGCTGATGCGGCAAATAAAGAGGAAGGGGAGATGGAGTTCGGAAGGATCCTTGATGCTGTGAAGGCAGCAGGCAAGTTAAGGATGGGGATAAATGCAGGCCACGGACTCAACTATATAAACATAAAAAAGATGTCAAAGATATCGGAGATAGATGAATTCAGCATAGGTCACGGTATCATAGCCAGGGCAGCCCTTGTGGGCCTTGATAGGGCAGTCAGGGAGATGGCTGAACTGGTAAAGGTCAATCAGGCGGTATTGAAACAGCCGCTATGATTATAGGCATCGGCACAGATATCGTAAGTATCCCTCGAATTGAAAAGGCAGTTGAACGCTTCGGGGAAAGGTTTATAAATAAGGTCTTTACAGATGAAGAGGCAAATTTCTGTAAGAGCAAGAAAGAGCGGGCCCCATACCTGGCGGCCCGTTTCGCAGCTAAAGAGGCAGTACTGAAGGCCCTTGGTACTGGTATAAGCAACGGGACAGGGTTTAAGGATGTTGAAGTTGCGAGGGCGCAGGGGAAAAGGCCTGAGATAATTCTTCACGGCATAGGAAAAAAGGTGGCCGAATCACTTGGAGTAAAGGATATTCATATTAGCATTTCACATGAGGCGGATATAGCCCTGGCCTTTGCAGTCATAGAAGGGTAGGGCAGAGGGATAGGCCAGATTATTCCGGAAATATCTTCGTTACAACCTTCCCTGATGGTCCTAAACTTTCCAGTAATTTCCCGTTATAGGTCAGGTCTACTCCACCGGCATTCCCGACAACAATCGTGATCTTACTGTCGGCCAGCCAGCGAGTGCTTTCTCCTTCCCTCAAAAGTACTTCTGCAGGGTCGTTATTGTCAACTGTAACCTGGAGCCATGTAAGCTCTCTGGCCGTGGCTATAAGGGAATGTTGCTTTTCAGGTTTTTCCGGTGTTTGAACAATCTGGACATACGGTTTGGGAGGTAAAGGGGACGCGGGAGCAGCGGTGTCGGTCATCGGCTTGAGGAGTTCTTTTTCTGAGGGCGTTATAACAGCAATTGGCGCGGTGGTGTTTGGGATAACCGGTTCCTGGTGAAGAACTCCAACTTCTGCGGTCTTTTGGACCTCTGCAGGAGTTGCATCCGGGTTTTCAGAAGTTGTCAGGATGTATATTGCAGCGATCAGGGCCACGACTAATCCTGCAGGGAGGAGATATCTTCTTCGATTACTGACAGGTTCAAGTTCAAAACCCTTTTCTACTCCGGCCTGATCCTTTTTTTCATTCAGGATGTAATTATATTTTTCTATGACATCAGCGCTGTCAAGGCCTAAAAATTCTGCGTAAGATTTGAGAAAACCCTTTATAAAAACGGGAGACTGTATCCCGATGTCACCATCTTCGATGGATAGAAGATAGGCCTTTCTGATCCTGGTGACCTTTGAAGCCTCTTCGAGGGTTATCCCTTTTTTCTCCCGCTCTTTTTTAAGATATTCTCCAAGGCCGTCCATTGTGCACTCCTTTATTGTAGTAGCGTTTGAAGTTAGTGCAGGGCTCCCCTGACACTAACCAATTCCCCAAACTTACAGACGCTTCTTTATTTCACAAGAAGGTCTATATAATCCTGAGCGTTCCTCCCTGTCTCGGAGTCAGGGGCAATCCTGACTACCTCTTTAAAGGCATCCTGTGCATGACTTTTTTTGTTTAGTTTAATATAGGCCAGTCCAAGGTCGTAATGGGCATCTATGTAGTTAGGAAATAATCTGATTGCGGTCTTGTACTCATTAATAGCGCTGTCCGCTTTATCCAGGGAGAAGTAGACCAGTCCAAGGTCGTGGTAGGCCTTCGGGTACCTTGAGTTCTTTTCTATTGCCTTTTTATAGCTATCAATTGCCTTAATGGGGTCGCCTTTTTTGAAGTATGCCCATCCCATATTTGTATAGGAATATTCCGGGGTAGAGTAGAGAAGGTCCGCACATGCCTTTGTCAACTCTTCTATGGCGTTATCCCACATCTTTTTTTCCAGATATATAGTCCCCAGGTTATTTCTGGCCTCTGAAAACTTCGGGTCAAGCACCAGGGCCTTTTTGAACTGCTGCATGGATAAATCTATCTCACCTTTCTGACGGTATGAAAGTCCGAGGGCATTGAATAGCCTTGGATCGTCCTTAAAAAATTTCTCGGCCTCAAGCAGCTCCCTCAGGGCGGAGGTGCTGTCCCCCTCGTTCAGGTATGATACCCCCAGTTGGTAATGGATCATTGATTTATCTTTGTTTGCCTGGCTTGCAGCACATCCCTGCATCAAAAATAAAAGAGACAAGATTACTAAACCCTTTTTCATCAAAACCTCCTGAGTTACTGTGATCCACGATTTATAAAGTATAATCTTATATTTTGTCTTTCATACCTTATTCTTTTTCGCCCTCTCTGCTGCTGCCCTCATCCTGAATTTACTGAGGAATCTTTCTGGTTCCCAGATCTTTTCTTTGGTCTTTTGTTGCAACTCCTTTTTCTCCTCAGGTTGTTCCTCTATAATTGTTTCTTCGACAACGGCTTCAGTGGCTTTTATGGGCTCTTCGGGCACTATAGATTGTTTCTCTACAGCTTTTGTTTCCTCGACAACAACTTCATCAGCTTTAATCGGCTCTTCATGCACAACTTCGACTGTTTCTGCCACCATCTCTTCTTGAATATCCGGTGTTATAAGGGTGAACATTGGGATAGTAGCCAGGAGTTTCTCCTGCTGCGATATAAGGAGCTCATTAAATCTCAGATCGTCCATCAGAAAACCCATATCCTCCGCAAACTGGACAGCATCGTCTTCTGCAGTCGAGCTTCCTTTAGAGACTGATGGCTCTTCAACATATCTGTACATGAGCCCGACCCTTTCTGTCTTCAGGTAGAGGTAAATGTAGACGGAGGGCCCTTCATCCTCTTTAAATGTGCAGATGTAGGCATGGGTCTGCTGGACAGGGTGACGTGGAGCGGCCACCAGGGGTTCATTGAAAGACATCATAAGTCTTATGATGCGCTCCCTTTCAAATGGCAGGAAACATTTTTGTTCACACAACTCAAACATTATATACTATCCTTTCGGGAAAAATTCTAATCTCCTGGCAAGCCTTTGTCAAAGGCTATTTTATTACCAAGTTGCTTTCAAATATCTACTTATTAGATTGGCGAAAGCTTATTTGGTATTTATACCCGGAGGGTATTATCAGATACTTACCTTTTCGGTTAGCGATGAAAGGTTTATCTCTTTATCACTATGTTCAACCATGTTTTTTAGTACAGCATAGCCTGTGGATATCTCACTGTCCCCTACAACTACAGAAAACTTTGCCCCAATCTTATCCGCCCTTCTCATCTGGCTTTTTATGCTCTTCCCTTCATAATCCATTTCAGCCCATATCCCTTTTAGATTCAGCTCATACTTGGTCTTCAGCGCCCATTTCCTGGCCTGTTCTCCCACGGTTGCAATAAACAGCGCCGGTCTCTTCAAGAAACTCTTGTCAGTCAAGTCCATCAGGGATACTGCCCTCTCCAGTCCAATAGCGAATCCAAGGCCAGAGGTTTCCGGCCCTCCGAGGTCTTTAACAAGGCCGTCATACCTCCCTCCGGCTGCAACCGCATTTTGTGAGCCAAGGGCGGTGCATACAATCTCAAAAGTGGTTTTTTCGTAATAGTCGAGCCCCCTTACCATCCGGTGGTTTAAGGAGTAACCTGTTCCAAGTGTATCGAGGTTTGACCTCACATCATTAAAATGAGAATCGCACCTGTCACAGAGGTTGTCTATGATCGACGGAGCATCTTTTGTTGCATCGGAGCACCCCTCATTCTTGCAGTCCAGCACCCTTAATGGATTATGGTTTAACCTCCTCTGGCAGTCATGGCAAAGTTTGTCTGCAATTGTTTTCAGGAAGTCAAGGAGATGTGCCTTGTATTGAGGGCGGCATTCCATACAACCGAGGGAGTTTATCTGGAGTTCAGCCCCTTTTATCCCGGTCCTTTTAAAAAGTTCAGTCAGCATGGAGAGGACTTCTGCATCTGCAATCGGGTTTTCCACGCCGAATATCTCGGCCCCGATCTGGTAGAACTGCCTGTATCTGCCTTTCTGGGGTCTTTCGTAACGGAACATTGGGCCCGTATAGTAAAGTTTTGTAACAGGGTCTGCTGCATGCATGGAATGTTCAATAAATGCCCGAACTACCGGGGCTGTCCCTTCGGGCCTCATTGTCATCATCTCCCCGTGCCTGTCGGGAAAGGTAAACATCTCCTTCTCAACTATATCGGTTGCCTCACCGATCCCTCTGACAAACAGTTCGGTCTTTTCAAGTATAGGCACCCTAATCTCTGAAAAACCAAAAGATTCAAATATATTCCTGGCGGTATTCTCAAAAAACTGCCATTTTTCAACCTCTCCCGGCAGGATGTCGTTAAAGCCCCTTATTGCATTAATCCCCAATCTGTTTCTCCTTTAGCCCGACACCCTTCTAAGTAGCCACAGGCCTGCTCTTTGGCATTTTCATCTTAATCTGTTTTTTCCTCTGCAAGGACGACTATATTTCTGGTTGTATTCTTTCCTTTGTACATGGCTTTGTCCGCCGCTGTCAGGAGTTCTTCTTTTGAGGAGGCCTGTTCAGGGTAAGCTGCAACCCCTATGGTAATAGTGAACCTTATAGACAGCCCTTCTTCCGCCAGGAAGGGGTGTTTTTCAACTATTTCCCTCAGCCGGTTTGCTATGACAGTTGCCCCTGCCGCGTTTGTCTCAACAAGCAAGATGGTAAACTCATCTCCGCCATACCTCGCTACAGTGTCGATTTCTCTGACTATCTCTTTTAATATACGTCCGAGTTCAATAAGTACCTTGCTTCCAACCTGGTGGCCGTAATTGTCGTTAATATTCTTAAAATAGTCTATGTCCAGAAACAGAAAGCAGAGATCTGCATTGAAGCGTTTTGCCCTCTTTATCTCATTTTCCAGTGCAATATCCATGTATCTTATATTGTGGAGCTTTGTTAGATCATCGATATATGATAGTTCCGAGGCTTGGCAGTAAAGCTGGATATTTCCAAGGGCGAGAGTGGCCTGGTTGGCAATGAATGAGGCATTTTCGATGTCTGAATTGTTATATGAGCCATTCAATTCGCTGAATATGGCCAGGTATCCTGCTATACCGTCATTCTGACTGATTGGCACAAGCAGGAATGGACCAATGTTGGAATATGGAAGGCCCAATGCCTCTAATTCAAGGTTCATAATATCGTGTCTGCCTGACAGTCCGGTCTCGGACTCAGGCAGTTTTAGGTATGATATAAGGGCATCTGCCAGATTTTTTGCCGTTTCTTCGTCGGTTGCCCGGAAGGCTTTAAGCTGCCAGTTTACAGCTTCTCTGTCATACGATATCGATATTCCAAATTTACCGTTAATTATCTGTAAGATGGAATCAAGAACTACCTCATAGAATCTCTCTTTATCAAGGCAGTTCGATATCACCGTGCTAAGCTCATAGAGCCTTATCAGCCTTTTTAGTCCTGAATTTTCTTCGAATAGCCTCTTCTGTTCAATGGTTCGGTTTACAATGATCTTGAACTCTTCAGGGTTTAGCGGTTTTGTAAGATAGTCGGTGGCGCCGCTTTTCAGGCATTCTATTGCGGAGTCCAACGATGCGTGACCGGTTACGACGATGAAGTTCGTTGAGGCCTTTATCTGTTTAGACCTTTGCAATACCTCCTGTCCGCTTATATCGGGCAGTATCAGATCCAGTATGACAAGATCGAAATCCCTGGCCTTCAGCAGGTTCAGGGCTTCCATGCCTGAGGAGGCTGTTTCAACATCAAACCCGTCTGCTGCCAGTATGTCGGTACAGAATGTCTTGCTTAGTCTGCTGTCGTCTACAATGAGTACCCTGCCTTTTGACATGTCTCTCCTCGACCTAAAAAATAAAGGATATTATTATACAATCCGGTCAGCAAGTCAACGGGAAAGGGTGTGTTTTCCAGGGCAAACGCATTTAAACTTCACGCCCACAAGGGTGCCCTGATTGCCTTTCAGTGCAAGAATATAGTCGGCCCCTTTGTCTATTA
>CAKKSC010000067.1 GCA_919902985.1 Desulfuromonadales bacterium
TTAACGGCAGGTTACCATCTTAAACTATTGTCCGAAAATTGGGGTCCACTATAGGATTCTTCCGGCTCAATCCCTCTACCCTCGATGTAGCGGTCTAAAAGCCACTCCATCCGATCAACGACTTTTCATTTATCATATCATTTGATGTTGCAAATCTGGACAAAATATGTATAATATCATCATGAAGTTCGAATGGGATAGCGACAAGAGCAGTTCAAACAAGTCGAAACATGGCATTGATTTTGAAACTGCGAAAGAGTTATGGCTGGATGAAAGTCGTATTGAAATATATGCACCATATCCTATTGAGGACAGATGGGTCGTGATCGGCAAGTGCCAAAAGAAGATATGGACGGCAATATACACCATCCGTAGGGAATCTATCCGTATCATTTCGGTCAGACGGGCAAGAAAAAAGGAGGTAGAGCTATATGAAAGCGAAAAAAACGGCTAAAAGCAGCGCTGAGTTTGATCGCCGCTTTGATTCCGGCGAAGATATCCATGATCTCATTGACATGTCAAAGGCAAAAGTCATACGTCATGGGAAAAAGGTGCGCCTTACATTGGACGTTGCGGAATCGCTGGTTAACGAGATTGACGAAATCCGTGAGGAAATCGGTGTTGATCGCGGTGCGCTGATAAAGGTCTGGCTGCATGAGAGAGTAAAACAGGAAAAGGCTGCACACGGAGCGCAGCTATAAGCAGAGCATGTTTTGGATTTAAATACGGTCTAAAAATCAGTAAAAACCTATTCAGGCCCTTTGGCGCCGTTCGTCCTGAGCTTGTCGAAGGAGAACGGCGGCCTTATGACAGGCGTGTTGAACCATCGAAACACATTCACCTTGCTCTGCGGATGCTTCATTTTGGGCCAAAAGCGGGCTTCTCAGGTAAAAGACTATTCTATAAAGGTTTAATGTCGAGTACTATTGCAGATCCAGCATCCATTATAGTTACCGCGAGATATTGGGGACGTTGTTTCTATTCGTGATATTAATATCCGCCGCCTCGTTTCGCCCTCACAATGAAACCCATGGAGCCCCCGGTTTAAATTTCCTTCCCATCGCCGACAAAACCGCTTCTGACAGTAATTTGCAGTAAATTTACGGGTCTCAATACGGCTTTAAAACCTCAATATCCTTCATCGGATAGTGCTGTCACAAGGCTCAACTTCATTTCGCTTGCGGTTGCGGCTATGACGGCATCCCCAATGTTCAGGGCGTGGCTCTTGCTGAACCTCCTCAGATATTCCCCAGCCGTATCAGCGATTGCAGCGTCAACGTTTACGGGCGTTATTATCTCAAAGAGGCTGCACACGATCTCCTCTTCTCCCTTCCTGATACCTGCATAAATCTCCGCCCGGCTGATAACGGAAAGAAATAGGAGGGAACCCTTCTCTATCTCTGCATCGAGGAAATCGAGGGCCTTCTTTTCTTTCCTCAGATGGTCAATGAGTATGTCGCTGTCTATGAGCAGGGACTTGTGCATCAGCCCCTTATCCTTTCAAGGCGGGACTCCCATCCTTTCCGTATCTCCTCTACATACTCTATGCTGTCTTTTATATCCTTCCTATCGGCCCAAATCCCAAAGCTCTTTCTAAGAAGCTTCTTCTTGGACACAGCGGGAACTTTTTCACGACCAGCTAACATCTCCTGGAGGAACCTCTGTTGAGATTCGGTGAGTGACTGTATCTTCTCTATGACATCGGCAAATATGTCTTTCTCCATAGTCCTTGCATGTCCCATATTGTTTACCCCCTGACGTTTTTTCTTTAGAAGAGATTATCAGTACATAACTAAAGTTGTCAAGGATTTTGGCAGGTTAGCCGCTCCGCAGACTGCCTTACTCCATCCGCTTTACTCCTTCCGTTGCGGCAGACTGCTCCGCTTGGAAAAGAGCATGGTTGGCGGCTGCGGGAAGTCAAGGCCGTCATGCACTTTGCAGTTAAAGCAATCTACCCGCCGTCCTTCACTCCCCTTGCCGCCGGTTTTTACGGGGACAGTCAAATAAAACCACCCCTCACCCTGACCCTCTCCCCATGAGGGGCGAGGAGAATATCAGAGGTAATGGGGGGAATTGAAAAAAGAATTTGCCGCCAAAGGATTTTTTTGCTAATATACAAAACTCGAAATCGCCAATCCGAAAGGGTCGCTTCCGATGGCGGGCGGAAGGGGGGCATGGGGGGAATCCTTCGACGTTGCTCAGGACAGGTCCCGCCCGCCCTGCGGTTATTTTGAAAAATCGGTTCGCTATTTTCGAATGCACTCCGCCATTTTAAAAAAAGCGCGAACTGATTTGGACGATGATAAAGTGAGGATCAGGCTTTGCCTGTCCGAGTACGGGGCTTGGGGGCATCGGAGGCAGAAGGCCGGACGGGCCCTCATTGAAAATTGGAGAGATGGCCGAGCTGGTTGAAGGCGGTTGACTCGAAATCAACTGTAGGGGAAACCTTACCGGGGGTTCGAATCCCTCTCTCTCCGCCAATAAAAAAAGATAGATAGTGTCAGTGACCACTGAAGTTTTGTGGTTAGTCTTGATAGCTGGGTCCTGCGCAGCGGATGACCGTAAACCCCGCCAGGTCCGGAAGGAAGCAACGGTAGCGGCCCTCTCCGGGTGCCGCAGGGGTGCCTAGCTATCAATAGTAACCATAAATTCCGTAAGCTGTGAGTAGTAAGCAGTTTTTAAACAATTCACGGCTTACGGCTCACGGAGTTCCAATGTCCTACCTCGTTTTAGCCCGTAAATGGCGCCCCCAGGTTTTCGAAGATGTTGTCGGACAGGAGCACGTCACAAGGACCCTTCAGAATGCCATAAAGACAGGCAGAGTGGCCCATGCATACCTTTTTACAGGGGCAAGGGGTGTCGGAAAGACCTCGGCAGCAAGGATATTGGCCAAGGCCCTTAACTGCATCAACGGTCCCACCCCTGTTCCTTGTAATATATGTGAATCCTGTAAGGAGATTGCCGGCGGTTCCTCTATGGACGTCTTTGAGATAGACGGCGCATCGAATACAGGTGTAGATGACATCAGGGAGCTCAGGGAGAATATCAAGTTCCCTCCAATAAAAGGCAGATACAGGATTTACATAATTGACGAAGTCCACATGCTTTCAACGAACGCCTTTAACGCGCTCCTCAAGACCCTTGAGGAACCCCCTCCCCATGTAATCTTTGTATTTGCCACAACAGACCCACAGAAGATACCGGTCACCATCCTTTCCAGATGTCAGGAGTTTGATTTCAAGAGGATCCCGGCCCTCCTTATCCAGGAACGACTGAAGGAGATCGCGGAAAGTGAAAAAATAAAGATAACTGACAGGGGTCTTCATATCATCGCCAGAGAGGCCGATGGCGGGATGCGGGACGCTCAAAGTATCCTCGATCAGGTGATATCGTTTGCAGGAGAGGACGTCAGCGATGAGGATGTGGCAAAGTCGCTCGGTGTGATAGACAGGGAAGTGCTTAAAAATGTAGTAAAAAGCATTATGGAAAGAACACCTGCTGGATCTATAAAGGTGGTTGAAAGGGTTTATGATTATGGTTATGACGTAAGACTCTTTTGCAAAAACCTCCTGGAATACATACGCAACCTCACTGTATTGAAGGTGATAAAAGACCCGGGTCAATTGATCGACCTCCCTGATGGAGAGATAGCAGAGCTTAAAACTCTTTCAGACGGTTTTTCTCAGGATGAACTTCAACAGTTGTTTGCCATACTTTCGAGAGGGGAGGAAGAGCTTAAGAGGTCTTCATCACCACGCCTTTCCCTTGAGATGACTCTTATAAAGATGGCGACCCTTAGGCCCTTGATACCTGTCTCCGAGCTGTTGGAAAGGGTAAAGGGTTTGGAGGAAGGACTCGGGGTTCGGGGTCTGGGGAAGAAAGAAGTTGAGAAGATGAGAAGTTTAGAAGCTGAGAAAAAAATCTCAACCTCTCAACCTCTCAACCTCTCAGCCTCTGTAAGTGAGGAGAAGGTTGAGGCTCATATAGAGTTAGAGGAGCCCGGAGACACATGGAAGAGTTTTATGCAGCTTGTACGAAAAAAGAGGCCGCCCCTTGCATCTAAGCTTGAGCATGGGAGGTTGATCGAATTAAGCGACACAGAGGTAAGGGTTGGCTTTGATAAAGGCATTTATCTTGACATGATAAGTAAAGAAGATATAAAGGCGCTGGAGGAGATGTTAAACGGCTATCTGAGCCGAAGCATGAAGGTGGCTATTGTCCCGCTTGTCAAGGAAAGCAAAGCGCATGAACCTGTAAAGAAGGAGCAGCCGAGGCAGCCGATCATAGAAGAGGCGCTGAAGGTCTTCGGGGGCAGGATAGTAGCGGAGAGCATGGCCTCAAAGTAACGACTTGTTTTTTTTAACTTTTAGTGTATGCTTCATACAATTTATAGCAAGTTGCTTTCAAATTATATAATTATTGCCATTAGAGCCTCTTGCAAAACTATCTTTTGTGGTTCGACAAGCTCACCACGAACGGGGAAAAGTCAATGATTTTAACCCTGCCACCGTTCACCTTGAGCTTGTCGAAGGGTAATTTCGGACTTTTGCAAGAGGCTTATTATTGAAAGCTTACTTGGTATTTATACCCGGATGGGTATTATGCACGGGCATTCAAATGTCTTTATTTGAATGCGAATTGGTATTAGGAGGAATAGAATGAAGGGTGGTTTGGGTAATATTGTAAGGCAGGCCCAGAAGATGCAGGCCAATATGCAGAAGCTTCAGGAGGAGCTGGCAGGAAAGACTGTTGAGGCCTCTTCGGGTGGCGGTATGGTGAAGGCTGTAGTTAGTGGAAAACAGGAGCTTCTCTCTGTTACAATAGAGCAGCAGGTTGTCAATCCATCTGATGTGGAGATGCTTCAGGATCTGGTTGTTGCCGCAGTCAATGAGGCCATCAAGAGGTCCCAGGCGATGATGAACGAGGAGATGGGGAAGCTTACAAGCGGCCTGGGAGTGCCTGGACTTAGCGGCCTGTTTTAATATGAATTCCCTGAGATGTGTAGCGACTCTTGTAAAGGAGCTATCCAGGCTTCCTGGAATAGGAGAAAAGACGGCCCAGAGGCTGGCCTTTTATATACTAAAACTTTCCAGAGTGGATGCGGAAGCACTCGCCAGAAGCATACTGGAGGTCAAGGAAAAAGTCAGGATATGCTCCCGTTGCTTCAATATCACTGAAGAAGACCCATGCCATATATGCCGGGATTCCGGCAGGACAGAGAGGCAGATATGCGTTGTCGAGGAGCCCCATGACCTCCTGGCAATAGAAAGGGCGGGCGTTTTTAAAGGGAAGTACCATGTACTCCAAGGCTCCCTTTCTCCCCTTGACGGAAGAGGGCCTGATGATATCAGGGTCAGAGAGCTACTGGCGAGGCTTAAAGGTAACGGGGTTGACGAGGTCATAATCGCCACGAACCCCAATAACGACGGAGAGACTACGGCCCATTATCTTGTCAAGGTTATAAAACCGCTTGGGGTGAAGATTACCAAGATAGCGCAGGGGATCCCCATGGGGGGCGACCTGGAGTATACGGATAACGTAACTGTCGGCAGGGCGCTTGAGGGACGAAGAGAGGTATCTTAAAATACGGAGTGTGAATCATGTATGTGGAATTAACTCCGAGTTCCGTATATGATAGAAGGATTATGGCGTTAACAGAGAGAAGATTTAGACCGATCCTGGACGCTCAGAAGTGCATCAATTGCAAGCTTTGCTGGGAAAATTGTCCGGATTCAGCCGTGGTTCTTAAGGGTGGACTTGTGGCAGGTTTTGATTTGGCGCGCTGCAAGGGGTGCGGGATTTGCGCCAAGGTGTGCCCACCAAGGATAGCTGCTATAGCAATGGAGCCCGAGTTAAAGGGACCGTTTTAGGGATTTCTTCTCGGCCGACTGTGGCGGATCGGGGGTTGGGTCTGCTGATGACACTTTATCTCAGGGGCTTGCATTTATGTGGGATATGCTATATATTGCCACGGGTACAGCTACATGCCGTGGAGACTGTTTATCTGATGAAGAGGGCTGGAGAGTAGGCGAGTAAAGGAGATATTATGGCGGTTCCTCAATTAGTGATGTATGAAGAAGAATCTCAGCAGATCAGTGTCGTTCTTGAGAGACTTAACAGGGAAGCTAATTCTAAGGTTGTCTTCCTTGTAGATAAAAATGGACAGTTGATATCTGCCGCCGGAGACACAAAAAACCTTGACACAACTTCACTTGCCTCCCTTACAGCAGGGAACATTGCAGCAACAGGGGGGTTGGCAAAGCTGATAGGGGAAAAGGAGTTTTCCATCCTTTTTCACGAGGGGGAAAAGGACAATATCCACATATCCATTATAGGGCAACGTGTAATCCTTGTTGTTGTATTTGATACGAGATCATCCCTGGGGCTGGTAAGGCTCCGCGTCAAGAAGGCCAGCGATGAGTTGAAGACGATATTTGACGGTTTGCTTGCCAAGATGGAACAGAAGGAAGCCACAAATGTGGAATCTCCCTTTGCGGAGATAACTGATGACGATATAGATGGTCTTTTTAGTGAATAGGAGGATCAGATATGTCTTTTATTAATTATTCCTCAAAAGAGATCAACTGCAAGATAGTATTTTATGGGCCAGGGCTTTGCGGCAAGACCACAAACCTTCAGTATGTTTACGGCAAGACCAATCCGGTAGCCAAGGGGAAGATGATCTCTCTGGCCACGGAGACTGAGAGGACCCTTTTCTTTGACTTTCTGCCGCTGACCCTTGGGGAAATAAAGGGATTCAAGGTAAGGTTCCATCTGTACACTGTGCCGGGCCAGATATTTTATGATGCCAGCAGAAAGCTTATCCTCAAAGGTGTTGACGGAGTCGTGTTCGTTGCTGATTCCCAGGTTGAGAGGATGGAGGCCAATATAGAGAGTTTTGAAAACCTGGCAGTCAACCTGAAAGAGCAGGGTTATGACCTTGATAAGATCCCTTGTGTTGTTCAGTACAATAAGAGAGACCTACCTAACGCTGCGCCTTTGGAAGAGTTAAGGAATCTCCTCAATCCGAAAGGCATCCCGGAGTTTGAGGCGTGTGCCGCTACAGGGGAAGGTGTGTTTGAGACATTGAAGGGGATCTCAAAACTTGTACTGACAGAATTAAAGAAGGGACGCTGACCCCATTTTTGCTCTTGACATCTCCTGATAATTAAATATACTTAGGGACTTAGAAATTACAAATATACCTCTTTAGGACTTATACTTCTATCCCACCACTGCAACTCTGGAGCGCGTTGCAAACGTTGTTCGAGTTTCGCTTTCTCCCTTATACACACTTTGACTCCCTTCTCATATAATGCATCCAACAGACCCACTGCGTGCATATCCCTTTCCAGCAAAAGCTGGAAGTTCTATTCAGCACTGTATCCACACTGTCCAGGAGATATCCGTTCCACGACTTCTCCAAAAAACCGCGGAAATCTGTTGAAAAAATAACTGCCATCTGTTAACTTCTTATGCGCAACACGCGCGTCTAACTATATCAATAATAAAAGGAGATATCCCTTGACCCACGATCTGATCATACTGTTTTTCTCCTTACTCGTAATTATTGTAGCCGCCGAGATATTCACCAATGCCATTGAGTCCCTTGGCGCAAAGCTTAAGTTCTCTGAAGGAGTTACAGGGAGCATATTTGCAGCCGTAGGCACTGCCCTCCCTGAGACGATGGTCCCGCTGGTCGCCATATTTGCGGGGAACTCCGCACATGTCAGCGAAGAGGTCGGTGTTGGAGCCATCCTGGGCGCTCCATTCATGCTTTCTACCCTGGCCATGTTCCTTGTTGGAACGGCTGCGCTGGTATTTAAGGAGAGGCGTAGAAAGGCCCATATCGAGCCTGAGCCAACCGGATACAAGCGAGACCTTCAGTTTTTCCTCTTTGTCTTTTCTCTGGCCTTCTTTGTTGCCTTTACTCCTGTGGACTGGCGCATATTGAGGGTGTTTGTTGCCATTGTCCTTGTCCTCTCCTATTTTTACTATGTAATGGAAACCATAGAGGCCAGCGAGGCGCTTGCTAAAGAGGGACATGCGACAGAGGAGAGCAAGAACCTTTACATATCTGCCATATTCAAAGACCACATGTTCTTTGTGGTGGTCCAGCTCTTTATTGCCTTGGCCCTCATAATTGCCGGGGCCAAGGGGTTTGTCGGAGGCGTCGAGCACCTGGCTGAGCTGCTCCAGATCCCCGTCATCGCCCTTTCCCTTCTTATAGTCCCTATCGCCACAGAACTCCCTGAAAAGGTGAACAGCATCCTCTGGATAAGACAGGGAAAGGATACTATGGCTGTAGGAAACATCACCGGCGCCATGGTATTCCAGGGGAGCGTCCTCCCTGCAATTGGTATATTCCTTACCCCCTGGACATTGAACCTCACTGTTACGGCAAGCAGTGTTATTACACTTCTGGCGGCTGTATGGCTTTATATTTTTGCCGTCAGAAAGATACAGATGACGCCGCCAAAACTTATTATCAACGGAATACTTTATGTGACGTTCGTTACTATTGTCTTAGTGAATATATAGTTTACCCCATCCCCACCCTGACCCTCCCCTTGAAGGGGAGGGAATAAATATTCTCCCTCTCCATCAGGGAGAGGGTTGGGGTGAGGGTGTGATTTTCCAGGAGGTAATATGTCAGACATCTATGACGTGATAATTATCGGCGGAGGACCGGCAGGGCTGACTGCTGGGATTTACTGCGCCAGGGGCAGATTCAAGACACTAATGCTGGAAAAGCTGATATCCGGCGGGCAGGTGATGACCGCCTTTATGATAGAAAACTACCCAGGCTTTCCTGAAGGGATACAGGGGCCTGAACTCATGGAAAAGTTTATCGAGCAGGGCAAAAGGTTTGGCCTTGAAACAGACAGCGGGACAGTTGAAAAGATAACGGTCGAAGAGGATATTAAGCTGATCCACCTTGAGGATAGGACCATAAAGTGCAAAGCTGTGATAATAGCTTCAGGCGCTGCACCCATCAAGCTTAACATCCCGGGGGAAGGGCTGTATGTCGGGCGCGGCGTCTCTTACTGCGCGACATGCGATGGGGCATTCTTCAGAAACCAGGAGGTAGCCGTCATTGGAGGAGGCAATTCAGCCCTGTCGGAGGCCTTTTTCCTGACCAGGTTTGCCAGCAGGGTCCATATAATCCACAGGCGTGACAAGCTCAGGGCTGATGCCATTGTTCAGGAAGAGGCCCACGCCAATCCAAAGATAACCTTCATCTTGGATACAGTAGTTGATTCAGTGGAGGGCGATGACTCTGGAATGACCAGACTAAAAGTAAGGAACATAAAGAGCGGGGCGACATCAGAACTTCCGGCCCAAGGGGTCTTTATATATGTCGGGATGCACCCAAATACCGAATTCCTAAAGGGTTTTGTTGAACTTACTCCTGACGGGTATATTGTTGCAGATGAGGAGGGGAGGACTTCTATCCCGGGGATATTTGCAGCAGGGGATGTGAGGAAGAAGGAATTGAGGCAGATTGCAACAGCAGTAGGAGATGGTGCATCAGTGTCGTTTACTGTGGAGAAATACCTTAAATGAAGATCGGTGTCATAGGCGCAGGAAGCTGGGGAACCACAATCGCGGACATGCTGGCCTTAAACGGCCATGACGTTACTCTCTGGGTCTACGAAGCAGACCTCTGCGATAGGATGAGGGACAGGGGCGAAAATGACCTCTACCTGCCGGGATTTGCCCTTTCAAAAAATATAAAATTCATGAACTCACTCGAAGATGCTGTGTCAGGGATGGAGATGGTGGTATCCGCCGCCCCTGCCCAGGTGGTAAGAAGAGTTGTTTCAAAGGCGGTCCCGTATATTTCTGCAACCACCATAATAGTCAGTCTCTCCAAGGGGATAGAGGAAGGGACCCTTATGCTGATGAGTGACCTTCTGAAAGAGACCCTGCCCAAATCCCTGAATAAAAATCTCTGCTTTCTTTCAGGGCCAAGTTTTGCGAAAGAGGTCGCATTGAAGTTGCCAACTGCGGTAGTTATTGCATCCGGGAACAAAGAGGCAGCGCAGAAGGCCCAGAAGGTCTTTTCAACACCGTATTTCAGGATATATACCCATGACGACGTGACAGGAGTTGAGCTCGGAGGCGCTGTAAAGAACGTCATAGCCATCGCAACGGGAATAGCCGATGGCCTTGGCTTTGGATACAACAGCCGGGCAGCCCTCATAACCAGGGGACTGGCAGAGATAGCAAGACTTGGGGCAAAGATGGGGGCAAATCCCCTTACCTTCTCAGGCCTGGCCGGACTCGGCGATCTGGTATTGACCTGCACAGGTGAGCTTTCTAGGAACAGGACAGTGGGGTATAAGATTGGAAAAGGGGCGACCCTTAAAGAGGTCACAGACGGCATGAATATGGTGGCCGAAGGGATTGCCACATCCAAGGCTGTTCACTATCTCTCAAAAAAGATCGGCATAGAGATGCCGATAACAGAACATGTCTATAAAATCCTATATGAAGGGCTTCCTGCAAAGGATGCCGTGATCAACCTCATGTCTAGAGACCTCAAGAGAGAGGTGGAATAATAGGTACAAAGTGGAGATATCGAAACACCTCCACTCGCGCGGGGAAAACTTCCATAACATCATCTGCTATTGGAGAGAAGTAGAACCTCCAGTCAAAATCCTGTCCAGTCAAACCTTTGTGTCCTCTGTCGTATTTCCTTGAGCATTTCATCCTCTTTAAAAGCGCAAAACTGCTATTATTCCTTGCCCGCCTGGCAGAGAGATCGGTAGCAGGTAGACGCTGCCGGTATCCTTCCTCTTATGCAGGTAAACTATGCTTTTACCGGCCACTATTCCTATGACTGCTCCGGCAAAGACGTCCGAGGCCCAGTGCTTGTCTCCATAAATCCTCTGGATACCGACCATGGAGGCGAGACCATAGGCCGTTACATCAACTACAGGATTGTCATATTCCTCGGCAAAGACCGAGGCGATTGAAAAGACGCTTATGGTATGCCCTGACGGCATGGCGGTGTGGTCTGAATCGGTTGAGAAAGACGAGTATCGTGTGCTTCCATCCTCCATATATGGCCTTGACCGTCCGATCCCTATCTTGGCCGCCGTTCCTACAGTATTTGCGACGATAAATGATTCAAGGGACAGAAGGGCCGTCTCCTGCATCTTTTCGTTCCCGATGAAGTAGCCGCTACCCCCATATATGGCAAGGAAGCCGAGGTCATACAACCCGTCTCCAAAGTTTGCCGCTACCTCGGAGATGTCGTCTCGGGATGAGGTCCTTCGGTCCTGGAAATAGCTCCTTATTTTCTCATCCTGGCTGTACATTGCTGCACCGGCGCCGATGATGCCGAATGTGATGAGGGCGCTCTTCTTCTCCATCCTCGAAGGAGAGGTGACTGCATAGGTGACGTCCTCCTTCAGGTTCCTGAAAAGCGAATACCTTTCCTCTGCATTGGCGCTGCCGAAAAACATCAGGAGCACAATTACGGAAATAAGGAATGCTGGAATGACCTTTATTGGATTCCCCCCTGCGCTGGCTGTTATTTTCATCTTTATTGACATGTATAAACCTCCTTTATCTATCCATCCCCTCAAAAAGAGGTCAATAACATCTGCCATGCCATGGATGAGAATCTTACCAAAATAAAAAAACCCCTGCATGATCTTTGCAGGGGCAATCTGTTTTCTTTGCAAAGGGTTTCTGTCAATGCCTATGGCAGATCGGTCCAGGTCTTTTTCTTCCTGTACTCAAGCTTGTTCAAGGCATTTATATAAGCCTTGGCTGAGGCAACGATGATGTCAGTATCGGTTCCCTGGCCTATAGCTGTTTTACCGCCTTCCTCAAGCCTCACAGTAACCCCGCCCTGGGCATCGGTTCCACCTGTTATGGCGTCAACAGAATAACGTAAAAGCTTGCTTTTAGTCTTTGTTATTGTCGCAATAGTCTTAAAAACAGCATCCACAGGCCCTACACCAAAGCCAGCCTTCAATACCTTCTTATCATCTACCTCCAGTTCTACGGTAGCCGTTGGCACAGTAACGCTTCCGCTGGATACATTCAGGTATATAAGTTTGATCTTATCCGGTATTCTCAGGACCTCATCGGCTACTATGGCATCCAGGTCCTCATCAAATATCTCCTTCTTCTGGTCTGCAAGCTTCTTGAACCTCTCGAAGGCAAGTTCTAAATCCTTTTCCGAGAGGTCATACCCCAACTCTTTCAGACGCGCCTTAAATGCATGTCTGCCTGAATGTTTACCAAGTACAATAGCGCTCTGAGATACTCCAACCGACTCTGGAGTCATTATCTCGTATGTTGCCTTCTCCTTAAGCATCCCGTCCTGATGAATACCTGCCTCATGGGCGAAGGCATTGGCGCCAACAACCGCTTTGTTCGGCTGAACGACTATTCCTGTTATATGGCTCACAAGGCGGCTTGTGGAATAAAGCTGTTCTGTGACGATATCAGTATCGAAACCAAACAACGCCTTCCTTGTCTTAAGGGCCATCACTATCTCTTCAAGGGAGGCATTCCCTGCCCTCTCTCCAATCCCGTTTATAGTGCATTCAACCTGTCCGGCCCCGTTCTGGATTGCGGCAAGGGAGTTGGCCACTGCCAGGCCAAGATCGTTGTGACAGTGGACTGAGATGACTGCCTTCCCGATATTCGGAACGTGCTCCTTCAGGTACTTTATCAGGTTCCCGAATTCAGAAGGTATCGCATAACCCACCGTATCAGGAATGTTTACCGTTTTTGCCCCGGCAGAAATAACTGCCGCTACAACCTTGGACAGATATGCCTTATCGCTGCGGACCGCATCCTCTGCGGAAAACTCAACATTCTCAGTATATTTACAGGCATATTTCACGGCCCTTACAGCAGCCTCCAGAACCTCTTCCCTGCTTTTCTTCAACTTATACTTAAGGTGTATGTCGGAGGTGGCAAGGAAAGTATGTATCCTCGGTTTTTTTGCGTGTTTCAGCGCCTCCCATGCCCTGTCTATATCCTTTTCGTTGGCCCTGGCAAGGCCCGCAACCTCACAGCGAGGCACAGCCTTGGCTATACGCCTTACAGCCTCAAAATCGCCCTCTGATGCGATTGGGAAGCCGGCTTCTATAACATCTACGCCCAGCTTCTCCAACTGCTTGGCAACCCTGAGCTTCTCATCAATGTTCATAGAGGCCCCGGGAGACTGCTCACCGTCACGCAGGGTCGTATCAAATATCTTTATAAATTTCTTTTTCATGGTTAACCTTTTTTTGCCTCTTCGCCTCTTATCTCCTTCCTCTTTCCGTAAAACAATAACCCTTCTATTGGTCCTGAAAGGGCATAACCTGCAGCCAGGATAAATAGCATTATCTCATGCTCTGCTATTATCAGGATTAGCAGGATCAGTACAACCACAAAGATGTAAAATGGCTGCCTTTTGAAAAGGCTCGGATCTTTGAAACTATAATATTTCACATTGCTGACCATAAGAAAGGCCAGGATGTATGTTGTGAGGACGATGGTGATATGCTTTGTAGTTCCAGTTCCGCCGAAGTAATAGAACAGCAGAACAGTTGTTGCAATCACACCTGCGGCGGCAGGTGTTGCAAGGCCGTTGAACCTCTTGGACTCCACCGTTGCGACCTGTATATTGAACCTGGCCAGCCTGAGCGCAGCACATATCACATATGAAAAACCGGCAACCCACCCGAATTTACCGAATGACTGTAGACCCCAGACATATATCAAGACCCCGGGCGCAACGCCGAATGCCACCAGATCAGCCATAGAGTCGAATTCAATACCGAACCTGGAGCTCGTGCCTGTAAGCCTTGCAATCTTTCCATCAAGGCCGTCCAAAACGCCTGATATAAGTATATAAACAGCTGCATCATGGAAGTGGCCGTTAAATGCTGCGACTATCGCCCTGAAGCCGAAGAAAAGGGAGGCGGCTGTGATAGCATTGGGAAGGATGTAAATCCCCCTCTTTACAGTATCAGCGCCAACATCTTCCCTTTTAAATTTCTTCACTTCAAATACCCCAGTACGGTTTCTCCAGCCACTACCTTATCTCCTATCTTGACGTTTAAGGTTGACCCGGAAGGGAGGTAGACGTCAACCCTGGAGCCAAAACGGATAAGCCCCATCCTCTTCCCTTTTTCGACAGTATCCCCAGGTTTCAGATAGCAGACGATCCTTCTTGCTATGAGACCTGCTATCTGCACAAACATGATCCTCTTCCCGCTGCCTGTATCAAGAATAACTGCGTTCTGTTCGTTATCCATGGAAGCCTTGTCCATATTGGCAGATATAAACTTACCCTTGTTGTAAATGACATCCTTAACCTTTCCGCTGTATGGCACCCGGTTTACATGGACATTGAAAACATTCATGAATACGCTTATCTTCAGGGCTTTTTCCTTCAGATATCTATCCTCCTTAACCTCATCTGCCACAATAATTCTGCCGTCTGCGGGGGATATTACTGCAGATGGGGCCTCGGGAGCAAACCTCTCAGGATTTCTGAAGAACCAGAGGACAAATACCGTCAGGAGAGTGAAGAAGATTGCAGGATACCGCACTCCGAAATACCAGAGTGCGGCACTCAGGATCAGCAGAGGTATCGCAAAGGGAAGTCCCTCCACCGCTATGGGTATATTTTCATTCATGATTAATTCTTGCTCTCATCAACTATCTTTCCCTTTGTTATCCACGGCATCATGGAGCGGAGTTTCTTTCCCACCCCTTCAATTGGGTGCTCTTTTCCTTGCCTTGCCAGAGCCTTGAACATTGGCTGGTTTGCCTTGTTCTCAAGCATCCAGTCCCTGGCAAACTGGCCGGTCTGTATCTCTGTAAGGATCTTCTTCATCTCTTTCTTTGTCTCTTCCGTTACAATCCGCGGCCCTCTTGTAAGATCGCCGTACTCTGCCGTGTTACTTACGGAGTACCGCATATTTGCGATCCCTCCCTCGTATATAAGGTCCACAATGAGCTTGGTCTCATGCAGACACTCAAAATAAGCCATCTCCGGCGGATACCCTGCCTCTGTCAGTGTCTCGAACCCTGCTGTAATAAGGGCTGATATCCCTCCGCAAAGGACTGCCTGCTCACCAAAGAGGTCTGTCTCCGTTTCGTCCTTGAAGTTCGTCTCGATGATCCCCGACCTTCCGCCTCCAATGGCCGAGGCGTACGAGAGGGCCAACGCCTTTGTCTTCTTGGAAGGGTCCTGATGTATTGCAATGAGGCAAGGTACTCCGCCGCCCTTTGTATATTCGTGCCTTACAAGATGCCCTGGCCCTTTTGGCGCCACCATTAAGACGTTTATGTCCTCCCTTGGGACTATCTGGCCGAAATGTATGTTGAAGCCGTGCCCAAAGGCAAGGAATGCACCCTTCTTGATGTTCGGGGCTATCTCATCCCTGTAAATGTCACCCTGAAGCTCATCAGGGGCCAGTATCATTATCACATCCGCCCACTTTGAAGCCTCTGCGACGGTGACAACCTTATGCTTGGCTTTTTTTGCCTTGTCCCATGATTTTCCCTCTCTTAAACCGACAACCACATTTACGCCGCTTTCCTTGAGGTTCTGGGCATGGGCATGTCCCTGACTTCCGTAGCCGATAACAGCCACCTTCTTGGACCTGATCAACTCTAAATTCGCATCCTTGTCATAGTAAACCAGCATCTTATCCTCCTGTTTTTAATTATTATACCAAGTTACTTTCAAATATTAATTTATTGCAATTATGGAAAGCTTACTTGATATTATACCTAAGCCTTCATTTCTTATCATTTGAAGGCGAATTGGTGTTAAACGGTAATATATACTGCATACAGCGAAATTGGCATTATTGAGTGTGATGCAGAATATCAAAATATGTACCTAAACTCAAGATTTTTATATGGACGGAAATAATCTCCCTTGAAATGTCCCCATTAACCATGATACAGTTTCTTTGAGTTTCATCGGTGCCTCCTTGCTTTAAGCCTTCTGGATAAAGGTATTATAGCATGTATGGCCCTGCTAAACTCATATTTTCAACACTTTAAGATGTATTCAGCTTTCTATATATAGTTTTGCAAGAAGCTCAAGAAATAAGGGATTTAAGAAAGGAATTTTACTATGAGAAATATCTTAAAGTTTATATTAATATTTTTATCATTGTCGGCCTACCCTGCCTTTGCAGGCGAAGAGGTTCCAAATATCGGCGAAACTCTCCCTCTTTACAGTGTGATACCATTTGTGGGGATGCTTTTATCAATCGCCCTTTTCCCATTACTGGCGCCAAAGTTCTGGCACCATCACTTTGGCAAGGTCTCGGCATTCTGGGCAATAATTACAATTATACCTTTATTGATAGGCTATAAAGGAATTGCTGTCGATGAGACACTTCATGTTGTAATAGGAGACTATCTGCCTTTCATTATCCTCCTCGGCTCCCTTTACACTGTCTCAGGCGGCATCCTGCTTAGAGGAACCTTGCGCGGCACACCGCTGGTTAATACCATTATGATTGCACTGGGAACATTTTTGGCCTCATGGATGGGGACAACAGGCGCATCAATGTTGTTAATCCGCCCGTTTCTAAGGGCAAATGCCGATAGAAAGAACAGGGCTTTTATGGTTGTATTCTTTATCTTCCTTGTTTCTAATATTGGAGGCGCGCTAACACCTTTAGGCGACCCGCCCCTGTTTTTAGGGTTTTTACGCAAGGTACCCTTCTTTTGGACATTCAGACTTATCCCGCACATGATAGTTGCATCTGTAATAATTCTTGCCATATATTTTCTCCTTGATACATATTTTTATAAAAAGGAGGAAATTAAAATCTCTCCGGATAACAACACCAAGGAGCCATTAAGGCTTGATGGTACGGTTAATTTTATATTCCTAACAGGTATAATCTTTGCAGTTCTTTTGAGCGGCATAGTAGACTGGGGGGAGATATCCATTTTTGCCGTTCATAGAAGCGTGCAGGATGTTGTCAGGGATGGACTTTTAATATTGATGGCAGCCCTTTCCATAATATTCACAAAGAGAAAGGTCAGGGAGGACAATGCCTTTACATGGTCTCCTATAGAGGAGGTGGCTATCCTTTTTATAGGCATATTCCTCACCATGCTGCCATGCCTGAAGATGTTGCAGGCAGGGCCAAAGGGAGAGCTTGCTTTTATCATTAACACTGTAAGGGAGCCTGCGCATTATTTCTGGATAACCGGCGCGCTATCTTCTTTTCTTGATAATGCGCCTACATACCTTACCTTTCTAAATACCGCGCTTGGCGCATTCTACCCCGGCGTTGCTGAAACAGAGGCGGTTCAGATGCTCATTAAGGAACACCCTGATTATCTGAAGGCAATCTCTGCAGGCGCTGTATTTTATGGGGCAGTCACCTATATTGGCAATGCCCCGAATTTTATGGTGCGGTCAATTGCCGAAGAGGCAGGGACAGAAATGCCGAGCTTTTTTGGGTATATGATAAAATATTCATTGCCGGTATTGATGCCGGTTTTTATAATAATAACATTAATTTTCTTTAGATAAGGAGAATTACATGAAGATAGAAAGATTATTGTTCCCAACAAAATTCGGAGAGCTTGACTTAAATTCCTTAGAGTCCTTATTTATGCTTAAAGATGCAGGGCTGAAGGAGGTCATACTTTATTATGTGATACCCAGAGAAGAAGTAGGCTTTGTGCCATACGGCGGATACCTCAAGGAAGAGGAGGAGAGGATTAGAGAAGAGGTGCGGATAAGGTTTGAGGATTGGCAGAAATCTTTATCTGCAAAAGAGATAAACAGCAGGATAATAATAGAGGTCGGCGAGCCTGTCCCTAATATATTAAATATAGCAGAAAAAGAGAAGGTCAATCTCATAGTGATTGGCAAAAAGAAAAAGGTGGCGCATGATGGGCGTTTCGTCGGTTCAAATGCCCTTCAGATTATAACAAGGAGCCCGGTGCCAACATTGGTGAGCAAATACCTGGTCCAGTTTGAATGTGATGGGGAGGTTGTAACGCGTACAAATGATGATATATTTAAGCGGCCGCTTCTTGCAGCAGACTGGTCAGTGCCCTCAGAGAGGGCATTAGAATTATTAATCTCCCTTAAAGGACTTATTGAAAAGGCATTTGTATGCCATGCAATCGACGTTAAGATTTCAAAGTCCATTGATAAAACCGAATTGCACCGCATAGAAAAGGAAAGCAAGGAAAGGCTTGAGAAATACTGCGAGCGGTTAAAATCTGCAGGGATTACTGCAGAGCCGCATCTTGGGGCAGGCAGAACCATGATGGAGATAATAAGAATTTCAAGGGATGTAAAGGCGAGCACGATTATTATGGGGACAACAGGTAAAGACCGCCTGCACGATTTTTTTCTTGGAAGCGTTTCACATCGTGTCTCAGGGATGTCTGAATTGCCGACACTCCTTGTGCCGTGAAATCCCGGCTTTACTTCAATCATCCTTGATTATACAGCCTCTTAAACAGAACCTTACTGTAGTGCTCCTGCCTTTTCGTCAAATTCCCTCGCCTTTGTATCGTGTTCAATAGTCAAGGTCTCGAGCTCCTTGAAAAGTGCATTGAGCTTTTCTGTGGATTCGTGGATAGATATTGACAGGGTGGAGATGGCCTCTCCATCTCCCTTTTCTGCTGCCTCCTGAATTGCTGTATTGTCATTTTCCATATACTTTTCCAGCTGCATGATGGCCGTCTCTATCTCTAAAATCTTTTTTTGAAGATTCCCAAGGACCTTGGTGCGGCTGGATGCAAGCTCTGCCCTGACCTTCTTTGCCTCCTTTTCGCCGACCACCTTTTTGCCGGGCATCCCCTTCTTCTTCCCAACAGGCGCCTCTGTGTTCTCTTCGTCCTTCCATCCGACACTGTCCAGGAAGTCCTGGTATGTCCCTTCAAACAGGTTTACCTCTCCGCCGTCAAAGACTATCAGCCTTGTTGCAACGGTATGGAGTATCAACTCACTGTGGGTTACGATTACGACAGCGCCCTCAAAGGCGTCAATGGCCTCTGTCAGGGAATCTATGGAATCCATATCAAGGTGATTGGTCGGCTCATCCAGAAGGAGGATGTTTGCAGGGGTGACGAGGAGCTTTCCCAGCAGCACCCGGCTTTTTTCTCCGCCGGAGAGTACCGATATCTTTTTCAAGGCTGCGTCCCCGCTGAACATCATTATCCCTGCAATCTTCCTGGCCACCCCCCTGTTATGGTCAGGGTGGACCTCCATTATCTCCTGTTCTACTGTCTTTGCAGGGACAAGGCGGTTGATATTTGTCTGACCGAAATAGGCAATCCTGGTATTCGGATGATGGTTCACCGAGCCACGTATGGGCTTAAACTCAGCTGACAGTACGTTCAAAAGGGTGGTCTTTCCCTTCCCGTTCTTCCCGATAATGGCTATGCGGTCGTTCTTTCCCACTGACAGGTTCAGTCCGTCGAACAGAGGGGGCTCTTCCAGCTTATAGGAAAAGGAGATGTCCTCAGCAGTGATCAGGTGTTTTGCATTGAAAGGGGCTGAGTTGAACTCAAAGTCAAGCGTCCTTATGTCGGAAAGCTTTTCCATCTTCCCCATCCTGTCAAGGGCCTTGATCCTGGACTGAACTGCCTTGGCCTTGGTGGCCTTGGCCCTGAAGCGGTTTACGAACTCCTCTATCTCCTTCCGCTTCTTGTCGTCATTTACACGTGTCTTCTCGTAGACCTCCTCTTCAGTTGCTATCTGCTCGTACAGCTTGTAAGTATTGCCGGCAATCTTCTTTATCTTGCTGCGATGGATGGCCATAGTGTGGGTTGTCACGTTGTCCATGAAATCCCTGTCATGGGTGATTATCATCAGCTCATTCGGCCAGTCACGCAGAAACCTTATCAGCCATCTTACAGAGACGATATCCAGGTAGTTGGTAGGCTCGTCAAGAAGCAACAGATTAGGTTCGGAGACCAGGACCTTGGCCAGATTCAGCCGGACCTGATAGCCTCCGGAGAACTCACTGGGATTGCGGTCGAAATCCTCTTCGGAAAATCCAAGACCTATAAGGATGGCCTTCACCTTGTAAGACTCATCGATCCCGTATTCGGAAGGTTTCAGTCCAAGGCATCCCTCTTTCAGGACCGTATCCTCGGTAAAGTGGATATGCTGGGACAGATGACCGATGGTGTAATAGCTGGGGCGGGTGATAACCCCTGCATCGGGCTGCTCCTCTCCCAGGATCATCCTGAAAAGTGTAGTCTTCCCGTGCCCGTTCTTGCCAACCAGGCCGACCCTCTCCCCGGGATTGATTATAAAACTGACATTGTCAAAAATTTCCTGCCTGCCGTACGACTTCTCTAATCCGCTGACCTTGAGCATTTATAAAACCTCACTTTATTTAAAAATCACTGTTTTGACACATAGGCACAGATATATATCTTTGATTTTGTACCAAGTTGCTTTCAAGCCTAATGAAAGCTTACCTGGTGTTTATACCCGGATGGGTATTATACCTGAGCATTCAAAAGTTTTTATTTGAACGCGAATTGGTATTGTAAGGGATAGTTCAGCTGAGGAACAAGGCCGCAACATTGGATGTTGGACAACGACAGCATCTGCCCAACCTGCATCTTCTGTCTGTACAACTCAGTGTTCTTTGCAGGACCTACATTTCCATGATTATAGGGAATATGACGGGTTTACGCTCCATCTTCTTGTTGTAATAGCGTCTGAGGGCCTTTCTGATCTCTACTTCCATCTCCGACCAGTCAGTTTTGGCTTCTATGTTCCCTGTCTCTATTGTATCAAGGACTATCCTCTTGCTCTCATCAATAAGTTCCGAGCTTTCCTTTACGAAGACAAACCCCCGCGTGGTAATATCCGGCCCAATGACGACCTCTCCGGTCTGCTTGTTGATCACCAGTACGACTATTACCATCCCGTCTTCAGAAAGGTGTTTCCTATCCCTGAGAACCATCTCCCCTACGTCACCGACACCCTTGCCGTCAACAAATATTCTCCCTGCCTCGACCTTACCTGTAATAACTGCTGAATTACCTGTAAGCTCCAGGACATCCCCGTCCTCCATCAGGATGGTCCTCTCCTCAGGAAGACCCAGCTTCTGGACAAGCTTGGCGTGCATTGCAAGGTGCCGGAATTCTCCGTGGACAGGAATGAAGAACTTTGGGTGTACTATATTGTACATTATTTTAAGCTCTTCCTGGCTGGCGTGGCCGGAGACATGTATCTCGGAGACCTTTTCGTGTATGACGTCAGCTCCCCGCCTGCATAAGTGATTTATGAGGTTAGAGATCGTCTTTTCATTCCCTGGTATAAACTTTGAGGACAGGATGATGGTGTCGCTCCTTTCTATCTTCAGGTACTTGTGCTCATCCATTGACATGAGCATCAGGGCGCTCATCGGTTCCCCCTGACTCCCTGTAGTGATGATGGTTATCTCGTTCAATGGATAACGGTGTGCTTCTTTTATATCCACTATCGACTCATCCAGTATGCTGAGATAGCCAAGCTCCCTCGCGATCCTGACATTTGCCAGCATGCTCCTGCCGTTAAATACTATCTTGCGGCCGTATTTCATGGCCACGTTGACTACCTGCTGGACCCTGTGAATGTTTGAAGAGAAGAGGGCGACAAATATCCTTCCCTGTCTCCTTTCCCTGAATATCTCATCTATGGTGACGCCTACCTCTCTCTCGGAGATGGTGTATCCTTCCCTTTCCACGTTGGTCGAGTCGGCCATAAGGGCCAAGACGCCCCTTTCTCCGTATTCTGCAAACTTATTCAGATCAGTAACCTGCCCGTCTACCGGTGTCTGATCCAGCTTGAAGTCGCCTGTATGTATAACAACCCCGGCAGGTGTTGATATAGCAAGGCCCACGCCATCAACTATGCTGTGGCTGACCCTTATGAACTCCACCTCAAAAGAACCAATAACAACCTTTTCCCTGGGCTTTACCGGATTCAGGGATACCTGAGAAAGGAGTTTATGCTCTGTAAGCTTTTCCTGGACGAACCCCAGTGTAAGGCGTGTGCCATAGATCGGCGGATTTATCTCCCTGAGGAGGAACGGAAGGGCCCCGATGTGGTCTTCGTGCCCATGGGTAAGCATTATCCCTCTTATCTTTTCGCTGTTTTTTTTCAGGTATGTTATGTCCGGGATGACGATGTCAACCCCAAGCATGTAACTTTCGGGGAACATCAGGCCGGCATCAATAACAATGATATCATCGCCGTATTCCAGGGCCATGATGTTCATCCCAATCTCTCCAAGGCCTCCGAGGGGGATTATCTTTAAAGGAATTAGATTAGAAATGGTTTGTTACCTCCGGGCGGGAAAAACAAAAAAAGGGGCGAGCCAGCGCATCTCTCCTACACAAATCAACTTAAAACGGGATATCATCCTCAGATGATCCGAATGACTGCGGTTCCGCAGAGGCCGCTACTTCCTTCCCTCCGCCTTCACCTGAACCGGAACCGAGCATCACCATGTTGTTTATATTTACTTCTGTAGTGTATCTCTTGTTCCCTTCCTTGTCTTCCCAAGAGTTGGTCTGGAGCTTTCCCTCCACATATACCTGCTTCCCTTTGGATAGATATTCACCACATATTTCACCAAGCTTCCCGAATGCCACCACCCTGTGCCACTCGGTCTTTTCCTGTTTTTTACCTTCCTTGTCCTTATATGTCTCAGATGTGGCAAGGTTGAATTTGGCCACAGCGGTCCCGCCGGCTGTATATCTTACTTCCGGGTCTGCGCCAAGCCTTCCGAGCAGGATTACCTTGTTTACTCCAGACATCTTTAACCCCTCCTTATTGAGTACAACCTGTAACTTTAATTATATGTTATCGCAAACCCTTTAAATTCGTCTTTATACTCTTCCCATTTTACATCAACACCTGAAACTCTTGCGCCTGGGGGGCCGTCATGGCACCAGTCTATGACAGAGGCCACGTCTTCTTCATTCCCTTCAAAAACAGCCTCTACCTTGCCGTCACCCCTGTTTTTTACCCATCCGCTAACGCTAAACTTCTCTGCAAAATCCCTTGTGTGTGCCCTGAAGAAGACGCCCTGGACATGACCTGATATGATGACGTGAGCCCTTACGTTAGGCATTGATATTCAGCGGTAGTTATTGTTCTAATTTGTAATGAAACAGCCTTTCTACAACCTTTCCCTTCTTTATATGTTTATCAAGAATCTCATCAATATTGTCTGTATCTACCCTTTCATACCAAATCCCCTCAGGATAGACAACGACTACCGGGCAAAGGATACCCCTTTCCTCTGTCTCTTTGCAGACGCCGAAGCAACCTCCTTTTGAGGTTTTTATACCTTTCAGCCCGTCCTCGTCGATATTCTCCCGCAATCGTTTAAGCACATCCTCTGAACCTTTAGTAGCGCAGGTCTTTCCTGTACATAGAAGGATGTGCTTACTGTACGGTTTCATTTCTTATATCTCTTCCACTGTAATGATATTACCCATATTTACAGCCACGAACCTTCTTTCTTTAGTCTCCTCATTAATTACCTTGGCATCGGTTATGGACATGAACTTGTCTTTACTGTTTAAGATATCCAGTGTCCTTGATTGTTCGGTCTTGTTCAGATACCCCTCGATGACATTCTTAGATGTTGTGACCCTGACCATTATCCTTGTTTTTTCTATTGTAGCCATTTTACCTCCTTAAATAGAAAGGGAGGCAAGCCTCCCTATTTAAATTAAACCGGGTTAAGCAGACTCACAGCTTCCGCACGAGGCCGATTTACTCTCGCAAGATCTATCTTTACTGCCTTTATTAGAGGAATAACCATCGGCATACCACCCCCCGCCCTTAAGGAGAAAGTTGCCGGATGATATGAGTTTTGTCACCTCTCCGCCGCATTTTTCACAGATATTGATCGGGGAGTCGCTCATCTTCTGCTGAACCTCGAATTCGTGACCACATTTACTGCAAAGATAATCGTAAGTTGGCATATATTTACCTCCTTTTACAAAACTGTATCCAATTATTTACCATAGAGCGGCTGAAATTGCAAGTTAATTATAGATGACCGCCAAAATGCCCTTGTAATACCAGTACTGATTTGTTATATTTCCCTATCTGCATTTAACCCTTAGACTGGCGGCAATGTGCCACAGAGAAACCATGTCAATCAGAGATAAAAACATAGTCCTGGGTATAACAGGTGGGATTGCGGCATACAAGGCATGTGAGCTGATAAGGCTCATGGCAAAGTCCGGTGCCAATGTCAATGTCATCATGACTAAGGGGGCTGCTGAGTTCGTTACCCCTCTCACCCTCCAGACCCTTTCAAGGAATCCGGTCCATACAGATCTTTTCAGCCTGACCCAGGAGGCGGAGGTTGGCCACATATCCCTGGCAGACAGGGCAGACCTCTTTGTCATTGCCCCTGCCACTGCCAATGTCATAGGTAAGATAGCCGGAGGGATTGCTGACGACCTTCTGACAACCACTGTCATGGCTACCAGGGCCCCTGTCCTCCTTGCCCCTGCCATGAACTGCAACATGTACGGGAACCTGATCGTGCAAGAGAACATGGATAAGCTTAAAGGGTATGGTTACAACTTCATAGACTCCGAAACAGGAGAGTTGGCCTGCGGTTACGAAGGGAAGGGGAGGATGGCGGAACCGGGCGATATAATGGAGGAGATAGAGACGATTCTTTCACCAAAAGATCTTAAAGGCGAAAGGATAGTTGTCACTGCAGGGCCGACATACGAGGCGATTGACCCGGTGAGGTTCATAGGCAACCGCTCTTCAGGGAAGATGGGTTATGCCCTGGCAAGAATGGCGTTAAGGAGGGGAGCGGAAGTAACATTGATAAGCGGTCCCTCTTCTCTATTGTCTCCGAGGGGGGCAAGGTTTATATCGGTTGAGTCAGCAGAGGAGATGAGCAAGGCCGTTACCGCTAACCTGAAAGATGCGACTATAGTAATCATGGCAGCGGCTGTGGCTGACTACAGGCCAAAGAAAGCGGCATCAGAGAAGTTGAAGAAAGGCGCAGTTTCGATCTCTCTTGACCTTGAAAAGACCGAGGACATCATTTCTGAGATAGGAAGGAGAAAAAGAAAGAGGCTCATTATAGGCTTTGCAGCGGAGACGAATAACCTTTGGGCTAATGCAAAGAAAAAACTTAAGGAAAAGAACCTTGACCTGATTATTGCCAATAACGTAAAAGAGCCGGGAGCAGGGTTTGGAGTTGATACCAATATCGTGACTATCCTTGATAAAAATGGCATTATTGAAGAACTTCCAAAGGTGAGCAAGGATGCGGTGGCCTGGAAGGTTTTGGATAGAGTTGCCTCCTTAAAAGTGATTTACTGATTAAAGGGAGGACTCATGGATATTGACAGACTCTGCATAAACACAATAAGAATGCTCTCACTGGATACGGTCCAGAGGGCAAACTCAGGGCACCCGGGCATGCCCCTTGGAGCTGCTCCAATGGCATATGTGCTCTGGTCGCGATTTCTCAGATTTAATCCAAAAAACCCTTCATGGCAAGACAGGGACCGGTTTGTCCTTTCAGCCGGTCACGGATCTGCCCTTCTTTACTCGATCCTGCACCTGGCTGGATACGATATTCCCATTGAGGAACTGAAACGGTTCAGGGAGTGGGGAAGTTTAACCCCAGGGCACCCCGAAAACAACATCAAATACGGCATCGAGGCGACAACAGGCCCTCTGGGTCAGGGGTTCGCCAATGGGGTCGGCATGGCTGTGGCTGAGCGTCACATGGCTGCAAAGTTCAACCGCCCCGGTCACGAGATAGTCAACCACTACACCTATGCAATAGTCAGTGACGGCGACCTTATGGAGGGGATATCAGCGGAAGCTGCTTCCCTGGCAGGGCACTTAAGGCTTGGCCGGCTCATATACCTCTATGACAGTAACGGGATCACACTGGCTGGAGAGACAAAACTCACATTTACAGAAGATACATGCAAACGGTTCGACTCATATGGCTGGCATGTGCAATCCGTAAAAGACGGCAACGACTTAGAGAGCATTGAAAAGGCTATTGAGTGCGCAAGGGCCGAGATCACCCGCCCATCCCTGATAACAATTTCAACCCACATAGGTCATGGAAGCCCTAAACATGATTCATTTGGAGTGCATGGCTCACCCCTCTCGCCCGAAGAGGTCATTGCCACCAAAAAATTCTATGACTGGCCCCTTAAACCCGAATTTTATCTCCCGGAAGCTGCACTTGGCCATTTCAGGAAGGCGTCAGAAAAAGGGGCCGGGCTTAATTCCCAGTGGGACGCCCTCCTTAGTTCATATGGAGACAGTTACCCTGATCTCTTGAAGGAATGGGAGGCCGCTGTAAACCGAAAACTCCCTGAAGGGTGGGACAAAGATATCCCCATCTTCCCTTCTGACCCTAAGGGTATTGCCACAAGGGTTGCAGGAGGCAAGGTCATGAACTCCATTGCCAGACACCTCTCCTCCCTTATAGGAGGTTCTGGAGACCTGGACCCGTCAACAAACACACCTCTTGCAGGCAAAGGGAGCTTCCAGTGCCCTGGAACAGGTAGTGAGACGTTACAGGGCGCAGCATCGGGGCAATGGGGGTACGAGGGGTCAAACATTGCCTTCGGGGTCAGGGAGCATGCAATGGGAGGAATCCTGAACGGCATGGCCCTCCACAATGGATTAATCCCATTTGGGAGCACTTTTCTGGTCTTTTCGGACTACATGAGACCTGCCATACGCCTTGCGGCCCTGTCTAAGCTCCATGTCATTTATATATTCACCCATGACTCCATAGCCCTCGGGCAGGACGGCCCGACCCACCAACCAATTGAACATATTTCAGGCCTGAGGTGCATACCGGGTCTCACTGTAATAAGACCATGCGACGCAAATGAGACTGCGGAGGCCTGGAAGGCGGCCATCCGTCACATGGAAGGGCCTGTGGCGCTTGTACTTACAAGGCAGAACGTGCCGGTTATAGACAGGACCAGATACTCTTCTGCAGAGGGACTGAGATACGGGGCTTATATTTTGGCGGAATCCTCTCCTGGAACTCCTGATCTGATATTTATCGCCACAGGCTCGGAGGTACACGTAACTCTCAAGGTCTCCGAAATATTGATGAATGAAGGACTAAAGACAAGGGTTGTCAGTATGCCCTCCTGGGAACTGTTTGAAAAACAACCTGTGGAATATCGAAATACAGTTCTCCCGCCGGAAGTTACAACAAGGATATCCGTTGAGGCTGCTGCCACATTTGGCTGGCACAAGTATGTGGGGGCCTCAGGTGAAACCATAGGGATAGACCATTTCGGCGCCTCAGCCCCGGGAGAGGTACTACTGGAAAAGTTCGGATTCACTGTTGAAAGCATCATAAACAAGGCGAAGGGAATTTTTAAGAAGAGTTAGATGAGCAGAAAGAATCTTGTGGTATGAAGAAATCTTTCTTGCTTTAAGGCCATAAAAACCTCCTGCCATGCTTTTTTCTAAGTCTATAATAAGCAGTGAGATATTAATTCTGGTTTTTGTCTTTTAATATCAAAAGGTTCCCTGTGTTCTCGGTGGTTTGATAGTGAACTTAGGTTTCCTCCCTTTTTTGCAATGGATGGTTTTATGTGTTATCCTTCCAGACATGCTTGAATCGCTTATAAAAAGACTTAAAGAGATGCCGGACAACTGGCAGAGAAGGCTTTATTTCGCTGGTATCCTTACCAAGGCCCTCGAATCAGAGGGAATCCGCCCGATCATAGTTGGGGGTCACGCCGTAGAGTTTTATACCCTCGGCGGGTATGCCACCAGGGACATAGATATTGCCGTCCAGGACAGGGAAAGGCTGAATGGCCTGCTTTCCTCATGGGGATTCAAAAAAGAGGGGCGGCACTGGTACAGCGAAGAGCTGGACATGGCCATAGAGGCCCCGGCCTCCGAACTTGCGGGAGATGCCAAAAGGGTAACCGAGGTTGAGGTAGAGGGATTGACTGTATACATCATCGGGATTGAAGACATCATAATAGACAGGCTGAATGCCTTTGTTCACTGGAAGTCCCAGAGGGACGGCGACTGGGCAGAGGAGATGCTGGCCATCCATCATAAATCAATAGATCTCAGTTATCTGAACGAGAGGGCCGAAAAGGAGGAGACGGTCAGGGCCTTGAAAGATATGCTGAAAAGGACAGGGTTATGAAGAAGGTTGTTCTGGATGAGTATATAAGGGAAAACAAGGCGGGATTCACGAGGATAAGGCTCGGGATGGACCGGGGGGATCGTCCTGTCCGGAGGATAAGGGATGCGGAAGAGAAGGCCGTTCTCTCAAAGCTGGATAGGGCGAGGTGGGGAAAGTGGATTCAAGAGGGAAGGATAGAGGTGGTGGGGGAAAGGAAGTTCAGGGTCAAGCTGTAAGGTATAATCTGAACCCATCCCCGATTCTTTAATATCTATGCTTATTTTCTTGACCTGCATCTACTTTTTTGTTTAAGTTGAGAAAAACTTGTTAAATATATAGTTAGGCTCCATCTCGCTGCATCATCAAGACGGAAAGTTCAATGACCTCAGAAAACGATACCAAGAAAGATGTGCCATCCTTAGAAGTGCTCTCAGAGTTATGTCGTCACTACGATACGACGCTTTGGTCTGTCACGAGCCTCTGGGCAGCAGCAATCGGTGGCTTGCTCGTTTACAACACAGAACACTTTGATATGTGGCTCTCTATTTTTGGAATGGGCATGACTGTTTGTGCATTCTTCTTCGCTGCAAGTTTTCGTAAGGTCAACGCGCAAGTTCAAGAAAAAATGCCAGAAGGAATGCGTTTGCTTTTCCGTTCACCTCCTGGGTTCCGTCAGTGGAACGGCTTTCTTTTAATGTTCCTTTCTCTAGATGTGCTTTGGGTTATGGTGCTTACAAAAAACATGCACGAACTAATCTGCATCTGGGCTATATTTGGAGCAATAGCTGGTGGTGCTATCCTCTGTTATTGGTATGCTGCCAAAGGCAAGGGTTGTTCAGGTGGAGCCTAACCCTGCGCTCAAGCGGGACTGCGCAAAAGCGCGCAGCCCCTTAGCTCCACGTTGGCGGGGAATATTTAATATGAAATCCATTTACAACAAGTGTTACAAAGCAATTGGTGGCTCGAATAATGAAGATGTAATTTGGTATACAACCAAGCGCCCGGAACTTTATAGGGTCAGGTCTATATTGTTTGACTGCTCGGAAAATAAGGTCGGAAAATAGGGTCAGCGCCCATTTAAAGTTAATCTTTCGCCATACCAGCCCAGCAAAGGGTGGATTCATGAGTCCTCCCTACAAAATGCTCAAATCTGAACCTGGATAGGTATGCGCGATTGCGATTTCACAAGGGATGGGATAGAATTCGAGAGGTATGGACCCATTCCCCAACATGAAGGACTACAATAAAGAGTACAGGGAATTCTCCCTGTCGGTCCCTGAGAGGTTTTCATTCCCACTGGATGTCTTTGACAAATGGGGAGATGCAGCGGCCCTCTTCTGGACGGACGGCGTCTCTGAAAAGAAGTTCTCCTTCAATGATCTGAAGACCCTCTCTTCAAAGGGGGCGGGGGCCTTAAGAAAAATGGGCATCGGGAGGGGAGACAAGGTGCTTGTCATGCTCCCGAACATCCCTGAGTGGTGGGAGGTGATGCTGGCCCTCATGAGGCTGACCGCCATACCTATCCCTGCCACAACCCTTCTTGCATCAAATGACATAGAATACAGGCTGAAGGCGACGGATATAAAGGCCGTCATCTGCACTGAGGAAGACGCTGCAAAGGTGGAGGAGGCGATCAAAGTAGCGGCTGGAAGCAAGCCTATCCTTATAACCATTGGTGAAGGGGCAGGACACCTTGATTATCTGAAAGAGAGGGAAGGGGCTGAACAGTTTGTGGGGGAAAGGGGATCATCCCATGATACGGCATTAATATACTTTACGTCAGGTACTACCGGCCTTCCCAAGATGGTGGTCCATACCCAGGCCTCATATCCACTGGCGCACATGATAACAGGCAAATACTGGCTGGATCTCAGACCCGGCGACGTCCACTGGAACATCTCTGATACGGGATGGGCAAAGGCCGCATGGTCGAGTCTCTTCGGGCCATGGAACATGGGCGCAACCGTTTTCTCCTATTATAAAAAAGGTAAGTTCGACCCGCTGACAATATTGGATGTTATGCAGAGATATCCGGTCACTACCTTCTGCGGCCCGCCTACAGCTTACAGGATGATGGCGAAGGAGCTTCCCCCCGGCAAACTGAATCTCAACCCTCGGCACTTTGTTGCTGCCGGAGAGCCGTTGAACAAGGAGATAATCCATATCTGGAAAGAGAGAACAGGGAAGTACATCTATGACGGATACGGCCAGACAGAGAGTGTTAACCTCCTCGCCAACTTCAGGTGTATCCATTCAAAACCCGGCTCCATGGGAGTTCCCACCCCCGGATTTACCATTGCTGTCCTTGGTGAAAATGGGGACCCGGCTCCCACAGGCACCGAAGGGGAGATAGCTGTAAAGGTCAAGCCTGACAGGCCTGTGGGGCTTTTCAAGGAATACCTCGGCAACCCGGAGGCCACAGCGAATGCCTTCAAGGGCGACTGGTATCTCACAGGCGACAGGGGATACAGGGACGATGATGGTTATTTCTGGTTTGTGGGAAGGGCAGATGACATTATTCTTACATCAGGGTACAGGATAGGGCCTTTTGAAGTGGAGTCTGTCTTAATCGAGCACCCTGCAGTTAAGGAATCGGCTGTTGTCGCCAGCCCTGACGAGGTGAGGGGCGAGGTGGTAAAGGCCTTCGTTGTCCTCACGAAAAATGTTCCCCCGTCTGATCCCTTGGTAAAGGAACTCCAGGAGTTTGTAAAGATGCATGCCGCCCCTTACAAGTACCCAAGGAAGATAGAGTTCGTAGATGAACTGCCGAAGACCATAAGCGGGAAGATAAAGAGGAAAGAACTGAAGAGAAAGGAGTTTGAAAGGGACTGAAATTTTTAGTTAGTTTCGCAAATATTAGAGAGACCTTCACACCAGGAACGCCTCTTCTATCTTGAGTTAACCCCGCCATCATAATATTTAAGCCAGAAAAAAAGCTCGACCCACTATAATAAAAACGGTATAATAATTAACAAATTAGTTGTGTCAGGAGGTATTATGTCAGATATGCATAAAGGGACCTTAGCAGCAATTGCATCAATGATGATGATAATCTTCTCCGACCCAGTGTGTTTTGCAGGAGAGATCAATCGTCCTGAGGCGGCTGAGGCCGTGAGAAATCTAATAATGCAGTTGAACGCCACCTATGTGTCCTTAAATAAGTCATTGAAACAGCTTGAGAAAGAAGGTATCGGCTCTCTACCTGATACAATCCTTAATATTTCGGTGAGGAAGCGTGAAAAAGATATTAAACTTCTCGCCTTAGATATACAGGATAACAACAAGCCTTTTGAAAGTCATCTTTATTCACCTTCCGAAGACGAAGCACTTAATGCCGGCGGTCGTCATCAGATATTTCGTGGAGCAGTGACCGAGGGTATGCATGAGCTGAAGGTAAAATACTACTGGAAACTACAGGCCTCGACACAAGAGGGGCTGGCAGTTGTCCCGGTATCAGTAAAGCTTGGGAAGAGCCACTTCATAGATCTGTCTATCCTGAAGGTTGGGGATCGGGTGCAGCTAATAAGTTCTCAGCTTGATTTCAGTGACAGGTGACAGAATGCGCTGGATTAAGGCTGTATCACTCCTATTACTTATAGTTCTGCCTCATCCCATAATGGCGGAGAATGTCAACCGTGAATCGACGGTTCATTCCCTTCAGGTAGAATCAGAAACTCTGTCAAAGCTATCGCTTCCACTGAAAGAGTACCAGTATCAGAGTGCTGTATTCTATTATTTAACACAGGATTACTTGTCACTAACAGAGGTTAGTGAAGATTTCCTTAAAATCTCGCCCAAAGAAAAAGAAAGGATGCTGCTTCTTCTCAAACTCGCGGATATGAACCGTTTTTCCATTTCTAAGTCTCCTCCTCTTACATCTCAAATATCTCATGAGGACAATCTTTTTGTTGCCGGACTTCTGGATCTTTCTTACCGTGCAGGATTGTATGATGAGGTTTTAAACATCAGCACACTCTCAGGGGATAAGGGAATGGCCCGATATTATGAAGGAGTGAGCCTTATACGCAGAAACAAATTAAAGGAAGCAAGTTCAGCGCTGGCCCAGGTCCTCCCAAATGACAAATTTTACCCTTACGCCAGGATCGCATTGTCCCAGATCGAGGTTATCAGGCATAACTTTGATAAAGCTGAAGAATACCTTAAGACACTTCTCTCCTACCCTGACCTTAATAAGACCTCCCTTACTTCAAAGGTTCATTTAATGCTTGGGCAACTCCTTTTTGAAAAAGGAGCTTACCCCATGGCAGAGGAGGAGTTCTCAAAAGTCACTGAGGAAGGCCTTAAGAATGGCGCCCAGATCGGCAGGGCCTGGAGTTTGGTCAAGCTTGAAAATTATGAAAAAGCCATGCCTATGCTGAAAGGACTGTCATTAACCCCTCCTTATAGTCCAACTGAATGGGAGACACAGATACTCTGCGGTTATTGTTACCTCAAAACAGATAAAGGAGGCAAGGGAATAGATCATTTTCAGGAACTGCTGGATACCTATTCTCATACAGAAGATAGACTGGATCAGATTATCAAAGATGAGGCAGCAATTCGACGCTACCGTTCCATCCTCATTAAGGAAGCCCCTCTACAGTTAACTGCAGAGGAGCAACACTACATTGCAGGTCTGCAGAATGACCCCATTATAGCCATATATCTGAAAGAGTACGCAGAAATTCAGGCTCTGAAGACGGAATTTTTAAAAAAAGATAGAGATGCCGAAAAAGTTCAGATATCGATTGACAACAAAATCAAGATGGGCGAAGCAATGTTGAGGGATATGGACAAGGTGATAATCAAGCCTATTCAGAACACGAATACTGTAATAGGAAAGACTCGTTCGAGGCCAGTTAATGATGTCACCTTCTTTTCGACCTGGATATTCAATTACTGGCATCGGGTGTTGGGCAGGGATGTGTCTGAGGATTCAAAATGGCTGGTTGAACAGATACTTCAGAAGTTCATGTATGAAGAGAACCTCCAATGCAGGGGGGTTCCTATCCTGTGTCACCTTGTCAGCGTATTCAGCGGCCAGAAGATAAGGGAGACACCTGAGCAGATACGAGAGATTGTCGAGGTCCTCGAGAGTATTGCAACAGATCTTAAAAGCGTTTCAAAAGGGGAAAAGATCAAATTTGAGGTCATTGCATCGCGTCTTCGTGAAAGGGGCAATATAATGAATAAAGTAATGGAGACGCTGTGGGGGATTTCAGGAATAAGGGATGAAATAAAAAAAACCATCCCTGAAATAGACAGAGGGTTTGCGATCTGTCTCACGAGCCTCGACAAACGGATAAAGGAAAGGCTCCTGTTGGCAAAATACGAGCTTGTGGACTATAGAGAGAAGGTTGTTGCTGGATTGACTCTTGCCATGGGTGCGAAGTAGGGATGTTCTCGATGTTGATGAATATTAAATTTATTTTGTTTATAGCCTGCATAATGATGTTTTATGCATGTCAAACTGCTCAAATAAAGGGCATTGGAACGGTTGATGAATTAAGCAAGGCCCGGGAACAAGAAAATAAAAGGATCAGAGAGTCTGAAGAATATAAAATCAGAGAGTGGGAAGAGTATATGGGCCTTCTGAGAGATCAAGACCTTTCCCATAACACGATCTTAAGGCTCACGGAAGAGTATCTTCAGGCAAAAGACATCGTGTATAAAAAAGATATGGAAGAGTACGATAGAAGAACCGCTCTTTACCAGAAGGGACAATTAAAAGAGCTGCCCAAAGAGCCGGTGCAGGACTATTCAACCCTGATAAGCAGGTTCAAACCTATCGCAAAAAATTACCGATATGGAAAAGGGGCTGACGCTATCCTGTATATTACTGCTTTTGCCCTTTACGAACATGGAAAGAGAGACGAAGCTGCAAAAATATTTGAGGAAATGCTTAAAACTTATCCATATAGTGATTACTTTCTTGAGGTCTCTTTCAGACTCGGTGAATTCTACTTTGAAACTGGTCAGATGGGAGAGGCACTGGAAGCGTACAAAAAAGCGATTAACTTTCGCGACTCCCTGCTTTACGAAAAGGCCCTGTATAAAATCGGCTGGATATATTACAAGATTGATGACTTTGAAAAATCGGCCCAGTCTTTTGTGTCTGTTCTTGATTCTAAATGGAGCCAGGATGGCAAGCAGGATGGGCTTACCGAGGAGGCGGTGACATCCACTGTAATGGCTCTTTCCCATTTTAAGGGTGCGAAGCAGTCAATTGATTTTTTAACCTCTCAGGGTACTAAAAAAATGTACCTTCCAGCAGTCATGGTGCAACTTGGCGATAAGCTTACTGAAGAAACAAGGTTTGACGATACGTTGTTGGTATATAAGACCCTTGAAGAGTGGTTCCCCGAGAATTCAGAACTGCCGGTTATTTATGATAAGATTGCAAATCTATACGATAAGATGTCGAAGGAGAATGACGCCATAGCTACAGACTGGTTAGCTATCCATAAGTTTAATCCTGGTACCGCCTGGTACAAAAAGAATTATTACAAATCGAACTACTTTAAAGCTGTTGACGCCCTTCTATCTAAGAAAATGATCTCAATCTCCAAAAAATATCACGTCAGGGGCAAAAAGGAAGCCAAGCCTGAATATCTGGAGAAGGCAATTGACGGTTACTGGGTATTCCTGTCTTCCTATCCCGCAATGCCGGAAGCTAAGAATATCAACCTTCTTCTGGCAGAGGCCTTGTTTGATGCAGGAAAATATGCCGAGGCAGCAGAAGAATATAAGAAGGCAGCAAATTTATATCCTGCCGGGGCAGAGAGAGGTGATATAGCATTTTCTGCATTGCTGACTTACGAAGTGATATTTTACCAGTCAGAAAAGGGCGATAAAGAGATCATCAAACCTGCTGAACTGTTAGTTGCGGGGTATGAGTCAGATCTTATAAAAAACGGTAAGTTCGAGAATTCAATTAACAAAATAGCAGATATGTATACTCAGATAGGTGATTATGATAAGGCCAGAAGCAGTATCAAACTACTTGCAAAGGTGAAAGACCCTACTTTGGTCTCTCTGAAGACCGCTGAACTTTACCTGAAGGAGAATAACCTGGCAGCTGCCGAAGATCTATATGCCAGATTGAACGAGAAGCAAAGCACTCCTGCAACTAAAGATGCCCTCGCAAATATCCGTTACAGTATTGCTGAGGAACATGTCAAAGAAGAAAGGTTTAAGGATGCGGTTACCAAATTTAATCAGGTTTTTTCCACTTTCCCTGGTTCCAAGGTTGGCGAAGCGGCACTGGTTAAGCTGGGGTACCTTTATCTTCAGAAAAAAGAGATAGACAGTGTTGAGGATATTGCCATAAGGTTTGTAAAGGCATATCCCGAATCAGGTAAGACCTTACCTCTTATGGTAGAAGCAGGCCGAGGAATTGAGAGGGAAGAACCAGTACGGGCGGCAGGTCTTTATGAAAAAGCTTCTACCCTGACAAGAGACCATGTTACTTCGACAAAGCTTGCTCTTGCTGCTGCCCTGCTTTACGAAGCAAACAAAGATTATCAGAAGGCGGAACCCCTTTATAAGAAATACCTGGAAAGAGAGAGCATTCCTCTTAATGACGAAGCGGATGTTCGTTTGAGATTAGGGACCGTTCAATTTCGAACAGGTAAAAAGAAAGAGGGTCTGGAAAGTCTGAACATGGTATTGGCATTGGAAGGGAAGGTGAATGAAACTATAATTGGGAAGGCACGGCTGCTTATGCTCGAAGTTAAGGAATCAGTCTATCTCGGGACAAAGCTCACCCAGTCGTTTGAGGAGACTTTTCAGAAAAAGACTTCTCTTCTTGACGGACTACTCAAGGACTATTCACAGGTCATAAAATATAAGGTGCTTGAACTGCAGCCCGAGGTTTATTTTAAGATGGGAACTGCCCTGGAGAACTTCAAGGAGACCATGATACAGTCAGAGAGGCCTTCCGGTATGAGCAAGGAGGAGCTTGAAGAATATAGTTTCCTTCTGGAGGAAAGGGCATATCCTTATGAGGAACAGTCTGTTAAGGCTTTCGAAAAAGGGCTCCTGGCAGGAGTAAGAAATAGAATAAATAATGATTGGGTAGACAAATGCTTTAAGAAACTTGCCAGTATAAGACCGGCAGTATATAAGAGGGATACCGGAGAAAAGGGACCGGAGCCATTATTTTTGCGTATAGAACCAGTGAGGCTTGAAAAAGGACTATGAAAGTCAGAGTAAAAGCGTATATAATACTGATCCTGTGTGCGGGATGTGCGGGGCCCGAGGTCAAGCCCTCGATAGAGGGCACATCTTCTCAGGAAAAGGTTGGCATAAGTGATGCTGCAACCAAGGAGCGGATGACAAAGCTCTTTGATGAAGGTCTCAGAATAATGGATGACAACCCGAAGGGTGCCCTCGCGTTGTTTAATGAGATACTGATGGTTGTTCCCGATAGATGGGAGATATATTATAATTCAGGCCTCTCTTATTTGAGACTCAATGAATATGAAAAGGCTGAAGAACGGTTTAAAAAGGCTTTGAAAAACAATGCTCCGCCTGTAAAGGCCTACAATGCCATCGGCTCCGTATATCTGGCAAGCGGCAACATGATAAAGGCGGTAGAGACCATCAAAAAAAGTCTGGATATTGAAGAGTCGCAGACGGCAATGATCAATATCGCCGGGGCCTATCAGGCCTTGGGACAAAACGATATGGCCGTTAAATATTACCGTAAAGCCGGGCTGGCAGACCCATCGAACAGGGTCATTCACAATAACCTTGGCGTTCTCCTTTACAATATGGGGAATTACAAAGGTGCACTGGAAGAGTTCAACAAGGCGTTGGATAAGAAAGGTGATGATGATGCAAGGCTTCTCATGTACGAAGCCCAGTCAGTTTTAAAGACCGGCGATTATGAAGGGGCGGTAAATACCTTTAAACGTATGCTGGCTGTTGTCCCGGACAACCCCTCCCCCTTTCTGAACATGGGGATCATATATGAAATTTACCTGATGGATATGGAAAAGGCCGTCGAAAACTTTGAAGCCTACATAAAAAAAGGTGGTCCAAAGGCTAAGGAAGTTGAAGCATGGCTTGAAATAGCCAGGAATAAGGGAAAGTCAAAGGAGGGGGGCTGATGAAGAGTCTATGTCTTGCAGCTGTTATATTACTCTTTTTCGCTGCCGGTGTAAGGTCTGAGGAGACTGCATCAACTAAAAAGTCAATGGGCTCAGGACCTGAAGAGATTGTTGAAAGAATTATTAAGGTCGAAGGGTCTCTCGAAAGACCGAGGGTGATATTTATACTTCCACGGGCAAAGCTGTGGAAGGAAGACCTCTCAAAGAGGAGCTTCGTTGGAGAAATCCTGGAGTCGGTGTATCCGGAAACGGTAATTGAAGATATTCTTAGAAATAGAACAGTCAGGAGGTAGTAATGGAAACAATTGCAATGTGGTTTAAAGAGGGTGGCTTTGTTATGTATGTCATACTGGCCGTTGGGCTGCTCGGCCTGTCTGTAATTATTGAACGGTCAATTGTCCTGATACATAAATACAACGTTGATGCCAGGGCTCTCTGGGGGAAGGTCAGCAAACTTATCAGAGACGGCAATGCGCCACAGGCCCAGGCTTTATGCAAGGATTCGGACGCTCCGCTCCTCAGGGTTTTACACGCCGGGATAGCGGCGTCTGACGGCAGTGAAAGGGACATTCAGAACGCCATTGATGAGGTCACCCTGGAGGTCATGCCGACCATTAACAAGAGGTTATCTCACCTGCTGACAATAGCCAACATAGCTACTCTTATAGGGCTTCTTGGAACAGTCCATGGTCTGATGGAGGCGTTTGGCGCGTTGGCTAACGCAGACCCTTCTCAGAAGGCAACAATCCTGGCAAGAGGTATATCCATAGTTCTTTATGCGACGGCCTTCGGGCTTCTGGTAGCTATTCCAATGCTTGGCGCTTATGCAGTCCTTCAGTCCAAAGCTCATAAGATAATCGACGACATCGATGAATTTTCTGTGAAACTTATAAACCTGCTTCACAGCAGGAGGAAGCATGTCGTATAAGCCAAGCAGACGTGGACATTCTCAGCATGAAGAGACCGAGTTAAACCTTCTCCCTATGATGAACATGTTCATCATCATAATCAGCTTTCTTATGACAACTGCCATCTTTGCCAAGACGGCACTTATCGACGTCTACCTGCCTCAGGAAGGCAGTGGTGGTGGCACTGGCAGCGGTGGACAGGCTGCTTATGCACCTCCGGCCATACTGACAGTCAGTACCACTGAAAAAGGTTTTGAGCTTGGCGGAATCGGGGGTGGAAGATTTATACCAAAAAAGGGTGGGAACCTGGATTATTCCCAACTTACCGCAGATCTTCTCATGCTGAAACAGAGCTATCCTGACAAAGAGGATGCTATCCTCCTTTTCCCTCCGGAAATGTCATATGACATAGTTGTAAAGGTCATGGATGCCTCAAGAGAAACCGAGGAACGCCCAAAACAGACCCTGTTCCCTTTGGCATCCCTGGGGGAGGTGAAATAGGAATGCCTTTCGCTCCATCAAAAAGAAAACCTAAAAGGAAAGGAGATGGGCCCATCAATCTGTCTCTTACCTCATTGATGGATGTATTTACCATCATCCTTGTCTTCCTGCTGATGAGCTACTCCAGCGAGGGTGAGATCCTGACTGCAGACCCAAGACTTAAACTTCCAATCTCAACCTCTGCTCAGTCTCCCAAGCTAAAGCTGTCAGTCCAGTTGACTACCGATGAGGTCATTGTCGACGGCGTTAAAGTCACAACTGTACAGGAAGCCATGAGCGGAGAAGATTACCTGATCAAGCCGGTTTTAGCGGCCCTCGAAAAGAATACCGAGAGGATGAAGTTTATTGCAAAAAGTAACGTCGCCCTGAAGTTTACTGGCGACATTGTAATCATGGGAGACGAACACATCCCCTTTATCCTCATCGAGAGGGTAATGTATACGTGCGGCCAGGCTGGATATGGCAATATCTCATTGGCGGTTGCGTCCAGTGATAAATAAAAAAATATTTTATATATCTGTAAATAAGCTTGGCAAAGAGCCTGAAGAGGTCATCCCATCTTCAGGCGCAAGGTCTCTATTTATTGGAACCGGGAAAAACTGCGATATCATCGCTTCCATCCCATTGCTTCCGGCCAGACACAGCATATTAAAGAGGAGCATCTCTGGCTACAACCTTGTAGTTCCTCCATCGGCTTCACTTTTCATAACCATAGGCGATTCGACAATCCCCATAAAAAGTCTTGTAGACCTCGGTCTTCTTAAAAAGAAGGGGGACTTCTACCTGTTTCCCATTCCTGACAAGGCTCCCTGTACGGTGAAGTCTGATGACGTCATACTGACTTTCGGGTATAAAGAAAAACCACAACATGTAAAGAAACCGCTGGCAAAAGTCGACAGCTCTCTAAAAAAACACTTCGTTAAAAAGGAAGACTATGCATTTATAGCTATCCTCGTTACTGTATATATATTCGGTACTTCCTTTGCAGCATACATAAATTCTATGAAGATTACAAAGAAGGAGTCGGCGCAGATCATCAAGGAAATGCCTCAGAGATTTGCCAAGCTGGTGATGGAGGCTCCAAAGAAGGTCGCTCCCAAGAATATTGGTAAAGGAATGACAACTTCCGGGGAAGGTAAATCGGAGACAAAGACCGAGGGAACTCCGGTAGAAGCAGCTAAGGATACCAGAGAAACCAAGGAATCTAAGGAAATTAAGGAAACAAAAAAGTCGGCCAGAGCTGAGCCATCAGCCGCTGTTGAGGTCGCATCTGCCGGCAGTTCAGCCGCAGTTGTATCAGGTGGTGGAGGCGGTAGTCGAGGTTCAGGCTCAGGTGGTGGAGGCGGTGGTTCTGGGTCCGGCAGCGGCAGCGTAAAATCCAGAGGGCTTCTCGGGGTGATTATGGCCAAATCGAAGCCACCGGAATTCCTGAATCAGGACATGTTCAGTGAGGCAGAAGACACTGGAAGGGCCGCAGCTAGTGGAGCCAGAAGCTCCAGAAGCGGCAGCCAAATGGCTACAAGTGAGGTCTTGTCCGATATTGTAACTGCCAAGAACCAGGGCGGAGGTACAGGGGGAGGATTTGGAAGCGGAATCGGCAGTGGCAGCGGCGGAGGAGGAGAAGGCGATGGCGATGGCGGTGGCTTTGGTACCGGGATCGGCACTGGTGAAGGCCCCGGAGTTCCCAAAGGAGGAAAGCAGCGGGCAGCTGATATTATAAAGGAAAAGAAAGATATCATAGTAGCTGAGATTGAAAAAGAAAAACCCCAGAAGAGGGATGCCGAGACCACGGCAAATCTGAGGAAAAGGGATGAGTCGGAGATTTACAAGACCATAATTTCCTATGTAGGAGGGTTGAAGTATCTATACAATAATGCCCTCCGGAAGGACTCAACCCTTAAAGGCAAGATATCGGCAAAGATAATTGTCGCCCAGGATGGAAAAGTGAGGGAGGCGACCCTGGTATCTTCAACCCTCAATTCTAAAGAGCTGGAAGAAGCCATACTCAGCAGGATACTTAAATGGAAATTCCCTGAACTGCTTGGTGGTGATGAATTTTCAATAACCTACACGTTTGACTTCTCACCCGTTGGTTAGCATAACTGATCGGTTTAATAACCCAACTGTATTTCATGCAATTGCTTATTTCGTTCCCCTTGCAATTGCAACCTTCCCGGTCCTTACAACCTCTTTAATCCCCATAGGCTGTAGAAGATCAATGAGGGCCTTTATCTTACTATCGTCACCTGTCATCTCAACGGTGTAGGACTTTGGGCTGACATCTACTACCTTCCCCCTGAATATATCGACTATGGAAAGTAACTCAGAACGGGTCTTGTCGTCAACGGAAACCTTTATCAGGGCCATCTCCCTCTCAACGCATTCACCCTTCTGGAAATCTATGACCTTTATGACATTAATGAGCTTGTTGAGCTGCTTCATGATCTGCTCAAGGATCTGCTCATTCCCTCTGGTTACAATAGTCATCCTTGATACAGAGGGTTCCAGCGTCTCCGCAACGCAGAGAGATTCTATATTGAAACCTCTTCCGCTGAAAAGCCCGGCTACCCTGGAAAGGACACCGAACTCATTTTCTACCAGAACTGAAATTGTATGACGCATATAACCTCTCCTATACTAACAGCATCTTGCTCAGAGGCTGGCCTGCAGGGACCATGGGGTATACCCCTTCCTCAGGGTCAACCTGGAAGTCCATGAACACAGGCCTGTCCTTCACCTTCAGAGCCTCTTTTATGACCTTCTCCACCTCATCCACCTTTGTAGCCCTGAGTCCAACGGCTCCGTATGCCTCTGCCACTTTCACGAAATCCGGGGCGCAGTCTATGCAGGTGTATGAGTACCTCCTGTGGAAGAAAAGCTCCTGCCACTGTCTGACCATACCGAGAAAGTGGTTGTTTAATATCGCAACCTTTACAGGGATATTGAACTGCACTGCTGTTCCCAGTTCCTGGATGTTCATCTGAATGCTTCCGTCCCCTGCCATGCAGATGACGGTCTTATCCGGGTTGGCCACCTGCGCCCCTATGGCTGCAGGGAACCCAAAGCCCATGGTTCCAAGGCCGCCTGAGGTTATAAGTGTCCTCGGCTTGTTGAAAGGGAAGAACTGGGCTGTCCACATCTGGTTCTGCCCTACCTCGGTGGTTACTATGGCGTCCCCCCTGGTAAGCTCGGCTATCTTCTCTATGACATACTGGGGCTTTATCGGCCCCTTCTTCTCCTGCCTGTATCCCATTGGATGCGTCTTGTCCCACTCCGCTATCTGTGCCAGCCAGGCCTTCCTGTCAGGCTTCCATGCCCCCTTATCGTCCTTCACCAGTTCGTTCATCTTCGAGAGGACATTCTTCACATCACCAACGATGGGGACATCAACCCTGACGTTCTTGCTGATAGACGTCGGGTCTATGTCCACATGTATAATCTTGGCATTAGGCGCAAACTCGCTGATCTTCCCTGTGACCCTGTCGTCAAACCTGGCGCCAATGGCAACGAGAAGGTCGCAGTGGGTCACGGCCATATTGGCCCTGAAAGTTCCATGCATCCCGAGCATACCGAGAGAAAGCTTCTCTTTTGCAGGGTATGCGCCAAGCCCCATTAAGGTCATGGTTATAGGCAGTTGGAGCTTGTTTACGAACTTTGTCAGTTCTTCCGATGCATTTGATAATATTACCCCTCCACCCGTATAAAGCAGTGGCCTCTTGGCCTCAAGGATCATTGATACGGCCTGCTTTATCTGTCCCGGATGGCCGCTGTAGGTCGGGTTGTAGCTCCTCAGCTTTACCTCTTCAGGATAATGATATTCCGTACTGTCTATCATAACGTCTTTCGGAAGGTCTATCAGCACCGGTCCCGGCCTCCCTGTCCTCGCGATATAGAAAGACTCCTTTATTATCATAGCCAGATCCTTTACATCCTTTACAAGGTAGTTGTGTTTTGTACACGGCCTTGTGATGCCGACTATATCAGCCTCCTGGAAGGCATCATTCCCTATCAGCATGGTAGGGACCTGCCCTGTCAACACCACCATAGGGATAGAGTCCATATATGCAGTTGCTACACCTGTTACAACGTTTGTTGCCCCGGGACCTGATGTGGCAAGGCACACGCCGACCTTACCTGTCGATCTGGCGTACCCGTCGGCAGCGTGGGCAGCGCCCTGCTCATGCCTGACAAGGACATGCTTTATCTGGTAGTTCAAAAGCTCATCGTATATATTTAAAACAGCCCCGCCGGGGTAGCCGAATATGGTATCAACCCCTTCCTTCATCAGGCTCTCTATAAGTATCTGTGCACCTGTCTTTTTCACAACATCCTCCATATCAACAATCAAGAGTAAAACTACTTTATTCTCCTGACGCCTGACTTCTCACGTCTAAATTTATTCAGCTCATATTTACCTTAGGCATAAGCCTACGATAGACAAAGGCGCAGGCTATAAAATTAATACATTTTGGGGTGGAAAGTCAACAACTGTTTCAGGTCAAACGCATTAAAACTATAGTAACAACAAGCTCTCAAAGGTTTATGTTG
>CAKKSC010000068.1 GCA_919902985.1 Desulfuromonadales bacterium
TTGATCTTTCTTACCGGCAACTTAATGGTCTTAAAAAGACTTACCCTCAAATGGCTAATAGCGCCAAACAAGCTGATGCCACCACTCATTGGACAAGGTTGCCTTTTGAAGTATGCGATGTGGCTTTTACCCAAGCCGTGATTATGCATATTCATACCGGCGATGCTCATTTAATAGCTTTGGAAAACTTATTTAAAATGGCCAAGAAATATGTTATTCTTTACGAAAGTATGAAAAATCATCCCTTTCTTGATGATATCAAAAAACTTCATTCCGCCAAAAAAATCGCTTGGGATAATATTTTCTTCTATTATCGTATTAACGAGGAAAATGGTCTTCCCACTTCTATGATATGTTCAAGCATAAAACTGCCTTATTTAGAATTGACAGATTATAATGTTTTTTCACCATCTAAAAAATAAAATAACCCATGAAAGAAAAGGACTTTAACTCACCGGTTTTGTTTATTATTTTCAACCGTCCAGATACGACAGACATTGCCTTTGCCGAAATAAAAAAAATACGGCCCAAAAAACTATTTATCGCCGCAGATGGACCAAGGAAAGATGTGCAGGATGATTATAAAAAATGCGCGCAAACAAGAGAAATTATAAAAAAAATAGACTGGCCTTGCGACATAAAAACTCTCTTTCAGAAAGAAAATTTGGGTTGTGGCTTAGGTCCAGTAACGGCAATAAATTGGTTTTTTGACAATATTGAGTCCGGAATTATTTTGGAAGACGATTGCGTGCCGGATCAATCATTTTTTTATTTTTGCCAAGAACTTTTAGAGAAATACAAGAATAACAAAAAAATAATGCATATAAGCGGAGATAATTTTCAGTATGGAAAAAAACGCGTTTGGTCATCTTATTATTTTTCTGAATATACTCATAATTGGGGCTGGGCAACATGGCGAAGGGCTTGGAAATATAACAATTTTGAGCTCATAAATCCGGGACTAAGAAAGCACATCTGGGACAAACAGTGGTATTTATCGGTGCGAAAGAAAAAAGGGCTGGCTATTTTGCCAAATGTAAACCTTGTTTCAAATATTGGAGTCGGTGACGGTTCAACACACACAAAGGAACCTATTCATTACGCCAATCTGCCCGCCAAACAGATGGTTTTCCCCTTAATTCACCCTAAAATAATATTGCGACATCGGCTGGCTGATTTTTTTACCAATCGTGATATGTTTAAAGGAAGTTTTAAAAGACTCGTCTTTCAAAAAATCTTAAACATCACGCCAAAATCTATGGAATTTATAATCAAAGGTTTTGTCAAGATTATTAAAAAAAATGAAACTTAGAAATTATTTTAATATAATACTAAACAGCGCGCCCAAACAAACTTATTTATTGTTCGCAAAAAAACTTTTTCCCAAATATTTTCAGGAACTCTTTGATAATTTAAAGAAAATACCGCGTTACACTGCGGCAAAAACTGCATTGCTGGGCAAAAATATAGAAATTGCCGATGCGCCGTCATTTTTTTCCATGTATCGTGAAATCTTTAAAAAAGAAACTTATAAATTCAAAGCGGAATCAGAAAAACCTTATATCATTGATTGTGGCGCCAATATCGGTTTAAGCATCATTTACTTCAAAAAGCTATATCCGAAAGCTGAAATCATAGGCTTTGAACCCGACAAAAAAATATTTGATATGTTAAAAAATAATATGCAGTCATTTGGCTATAATGATGTTAAAATAATACAGAAGGCCTTGTGGAACAAGGAGGGAGAAACAATTTTCTCCAGCGAGGGGGCGGATGCCGGTCGACTGGCGAATAAAAGCGAAACGATCAACACAGAAACAACCACAACAACGAGTTTGCGAAACTATCTTGAACGACCAGTTGATTTTTTAAAAATTGATATTGAGGGAGCGGAAACGGTTGTAATAGAAGATTGCGCCGATTTGCTGATTAATGTAAAAAACTTATTTGTTGAATATCATTCCTTTAGCGACAAAGAACAAAAACTGGATACTTTGTTGGGCATATTAAAAAAGGCCGGGTTTAGGTACTATATATATAATTTTGGCGTTTTATCCCATCACCCGTTTGAAGAAAAGAAAACTTATCTGGGAATGGATACGCAGTTAAACATTTATGCTTGCAGATTTTAGAGACAAAAAAATGACCTATAATAATTCAAAAATCAGTTTCATAATTCCCGCCTATAATTGCGCCGACACTCTCGTTGAATCAATTGAGTCTATTTTTAAAGGAAATTTTGAAGATGGCGACGAAGTAATAATCGTAAATGACGCGTCAACGGACAAAACATGGCAAATTATAAACGACTTGCAAAAAAAATACCCAGTTATTGAAGCGATATCGCACAATATCAATAAAGGTTCGGCGGCGGCGGGGAGAAATACCGGAATTGATTATTCAAAAAACAATCTTATTTTTTGCTTGGATTCCGATAATGTTCTGGCGCCAAGAATAGTGCCTGTTTTGAAAAAATATCTGTTAGAAAACAATGCTGATGTCGCCACGTTTGGAGAATTGCATTTTTTTAAAGACGATATTAAAAAAATAACGCATAAATGGATATTTAAAGATAACCAAATAGAGTTGAAAGACGCTTTGGCTGGATACAAATGGCCCGGACCAAGCGGTAATTATCTTTTTACAAAAAGAAGCTGGCTCAATGCCGGAAGATACAATGAATCAATCGGCGGAGCATATGATTCTTGGGCTTTTGGGATTAAACAGCTGGCCATGGGGTCAAAAATGATAACAATGAAAAATTCATTTTATTATCATCGCGCCGGACACGAATCAGCATTCATAAGAGATAAAGATAAAATAAAGCCTTCGTTAATCGCTTTATCAGTTTTAATAAATTTCTTAGACCTGATTGAAGAAGAGGATGTGGATTATATAATGAGCAAGGAACACAGATATTCTTGGTTTGATAATCTTGAAAAACGACCGATAAGTTTAAAAAAATCTGCTGTTGGCATAGATGGTTTTAAAACAACTAACCTTGAACAAAAAAGGCATCTCGGCTTTATGGACAAAGTCGTTAAAAAAATAAAATATATTCTGAAAAAATAACAACTGCTATGGCAAAAATATTACTGGTTAGTTCCAGCTTTGAATCAATATCTCTCATATCAGCAAGTGAGAAAAATAGAATGGGCGTAAAAATTCCATCTAATTCCCACTATCCTTTGGGTATTGCTTTTCTTCATTCTTCTTTGGAAAGCAAAGATCACCTGGTAAAAAGTCTTTTTCTTAACAGTTATAGTTATGATGATTGTTTCAACTCAGTAACAGAAACAATTAAATCTTTTGATCCAGACATAGTTGGATTTCAAATACTTACCTCAAACCGAGTGAGCACTTATTATCTGATTGAGCATATTCACAAAAATAATCCAGAAATAAAAATAGCTATAGGTGGAATCCACTCCACTATTATGTACCGGCAACTTCTTAAAAAATTCCCCTATATTATAGCCATATTGGGTGAAGGAGAAATCACCTTTGCGGAATTAGCGGAAAAATGGTTTCAAGCCAATGCTGATCTTAATGAAATAGATGGCATCGCTTTTTATAAAGGAGATACGCTGGTAACAACAAAAATGAGAAAACTTATTGAGAATTTGGATGATCTGCCTTTTCCAAATCATGATATTTTCTTTGAGGATGGAAAAAGAACAAGCGCTTGCTTGCTTACTACGAGAGGTTGTCCTTTTAGCTGTAGTTTCTGTTGTTTGGATGTTATTTCTAGAAAAAAAGTTAGAAAAAGATCTATTGCCAATATTATAGCAGAAATAGAAATGTTGCTTTCTAAGTTTCCCAAAATAAAGGATATTTGGATTCACGATGATACTTTTTTTATAGACAACGAAAGGGTTATTGAACTATGCGATGAGGTTATCAAAAGAAAACTTAAAGTAGCTTTTACCTGCAGTGGCAGAATGAAACCATTAAGCGAGAAAATGATCAAAAAACTGGAACAGGCTAACTTCAAGAAAGTATTACTTGGTTTGGAAAGTGGCGATGAAGGAATTTTGAAAACTTCTCACAAAATGATTACCCAAACGGATGTTGTAAACGCCTTTACCTTGTTTTCAAAATCAAAAATATCAATTTTGGCTTTTCTTATTGTCGGCTTGCCGGGGGAAAATATGAAAACTATCTTAAAAACGGCCAGGCTGATAAAAAGAGTTCAGAAAATAAAATATGTGTACTATAATGATGTTTCGGTGCTAGCTGTTTACCCGGGAACGGAAATTTATGAAATAGCCAAGAAAAAAGGAATGATTGACGACAACTACTGGCTGACAAACAAACCAAATCCTATTTTCACAGTAGAACACAGCGAAGAAAAATTGCTTTATTTTAAGGGAGTTCTTTTAAAGCACATTTCTTTGGATAGATTTTTTACTCCAGCCGGTTTTATTGCCCAGTTTTTTATGATACCCTACATCATAAAATATTTGATGGCTAATAAAAACATTGTAAAGGTTTTAGGATCAAGAAAGCTAAAAGAAATACTGCCCGCAAAAATTTTTAATCTTATCAAGAAAATATCCTCTTTCTTCATATAAAAAAGATGATTAATAAAATTATAAAAAAATTTATACCGAAAAGCAGTTTTGAGAAAATGGCTTCCTTGTTTAAGGAAGACAATAAAAAACATAGCCTTATGGTAGATTATGATCTTAATGAAAATTCCCTTATTTTTGATGTTGGTGGGTACAAAGGGCAAG
>CAKKSC010000069.1 GCA_919902985.1 Desulfuromonadales bacterium
ACAACATAAACCTTTGAGAGCTTGTTGTTACTATAGTTTTAATGTGTTTGACCTGGGCGTTACATATAACTTGCTGCTGTAAATATATTGTGCTACAAATATGTCGGAAGAATAAAGGCGTATTTATGGGAGGTAAGTAATTGGCCAAGGTCCTGATAGTTGACGATGACCTGGATATTCTGGATATGTTGCGCCTTGTCATGATGCGTTCAGGGCATGAGGCACTGACCGCCATGACCGGCAAAGAGGCACTGGGAATTGTTGCGGAGGCTAAACCGGATGTTGCCTTTGTAGACATGAGGCTTCGTAACAGCAGTGGACTGGACCTCTTAAGCGACATAAAGAGGCTTTATCCTGAAACGGCTGTTATAATCATAACAGGGTATCAGGATATGGGGACAGCAATAAAGGCGATGCAGGGTGGTGCCTTTGATTATGTAACAAAGCCGGTTGATAGGGCTCAGCTTATTAACCTGGTTGAAAAGATACTCGAGACCAAGAAGGCTGAATCCAGTTCGGTTCAGCATAGCTCGTGGCACGGTAAAAAAGAGATAATTGGAAAGAGCAAGGTCATGGAGGAGATATACAAGCTTATAGGTGTGGCCTCTCAGAACAAGACTACAGTCCTGATCCAGGGAGAGACCGGGACAGGGAAAGAGCTTATAGCGAGGGCCATACATTACTATTCGCCCCAGATGGAAAAACCTTTTATTGCAGTAAACTGTTCGGCGCTGGCTGAGACCCTTCTGGAAAGCGAGCTTTTCGGGCACGAAAAGGGCTCATTTACCGGAGCTATCCAGCGACATAGAGGAAAGTTCGAGTTGGCCAACGGCGGGACCATCTTCCTTGATGAGATCGGGGACATCCCGCAAATGGTTCAGGTAAAGCTCTTGCGTGTTTTGCAGGAAAGGGAGTTTGAGAGGGTAGGTGGGGAGGAAGCGATAAGGGTTGATGTGAGGGTCATAGCAGCGACCAACAGGGACATTCCAAAATTGGTGGCAGAAGGCAGGTTCAGGGCAGACCTTTTCTACCGCCTGAAGGTGATAACTATAGACATCCCTCCCCTCCGTGAAAGAAGGGAGGATATCCCACTACTGGTAGATTACTGTATCGGAAAGGCCAATTCTGAGGTGCACAAGGAGATAAAGGCAGTGACTCCTGAT
>CAKKSC010000070.1 GCA_919902985.1 Desulfuromonadales bacterium
ATATTGACATGCGGTTTTGTTCTTTCAAATTTTGCCTTGGCCATATGTGCCTCCTGATTTCAAAATTCAAATTGCAAAATGCAAATCGCAAATCGTTTTGAACTTTGCATTTTGCCTTTTGCACTTTCTTTTCTATGGAGCCCACGACCGGGATTGAACCGGTGACCTCTTCCTTACCAAGGAAGTGCTCTACCAACTGAGCTACGTGGGCGCTGGAGCGGGTAGAGGGAATCGAACCCTCGCATCCAGCTTGGAAGGCTGGAGTTCTACCATTGAACTACACCCGCATTAACTACAGTTATTTAGTGAACAGCAAGATAACCCAAACAAAATTAATTCTGCAACTAACAGCTATTCAGTAACAACTATCCGCTGCCTTTAACATGGTGGAGAGGGAAGGATTCGAACCTTCGTAGACATAAGCCAGCAGATTTACAGTCTGCCCCCTTTGGCCGCTCGGGTACCTCTCCAAAAAAACAAGCGCTATTCAGTTCCGGGATCGGAGCAAAAAAGCTCCATATCCGTACTCCCAACTCCCGACAAATACTTCCTGGAGCTGGCGAGGAGAATCGAACTCCTGACCTGCTGATTACAAGTCAGCTGCTCTACCATCTGAGCTACGCCAGCATTTACTACCTACGCATTGGTTTTATGGGCCCGAAAAGGTTGGACGAAAATTAAAGTGAGAAATATATCTCATAAAGGTTTGTTTTGTCAACAGAAAAATGTAAAATAAAATTTTAACTATAAAATAAGCCGTCAACCCCGTTGACACCTGAATACCGGCAGGTATAATCCTGCATCATGAACCTAATACTTCTTTTTCAGGACGACTTTGTTAAGGATAGACAACGGGTCTGTCTGCGAGGCCGCCGCCATGAACATGTGCTGGACGTGCATCGGGCTTCAGTAGGGGACAGGCTCTTTGTGGGCCTGCTGAACGACAAGATGGGGACAGGGATGGTAACCCGTATCGATAAAGATGCCGTGGAGATGGATATCGTTCTCGATAGAGATCCTCCCCCTCCCCTTGACGCAACCCTTATTCTGGCCTTGCCGAGACCAATCGTCCTTAAAAGGATACTGCTGTCCGCCAGCTCCATGGGCGCAAAGCAAATATTCCTTATCCACTCGCGGCGTGTAGAAAAGAGCTACTGGAACAGCCCTATCCTTGATGAAGAAAGGATTAGAGAGCAACTGATACTTGGCCTTGAGCAGGCACGGGATACCATCATGCCTGAAGTATGGTTTCGCCAAAAATTTAAACCATTTGTCGAAGATGAGTTACCGGGCATAATAAAAGGAACGCTTCCCCTCGTTGCTCACCCTGAAACTTCAGAACCGTGCCCCAGGCAGATCAACCGCCCAGTAACCCTTGCGATAGGCCCGGAAGGCGGCTTTATCCCATATGAGATTGAGCTGCTTGAGGATACCGGTTTTATATCTGTTAACATCGGGGAAAGGATACTGCGTGTGGAAACTGCTGTACCGGTATTGCTTTCAAAGCTCTTCTAAGCACTACATAAAATATCTCGTCACGTCTATCTTATACTTCTGTGGGTCAAGGGTCTCAATGATTGACCTTCCAGTCTTGGGGTCAGAAAGATCAATCATCTCCCCATCTATCTCATTGCCTTCAGGATTGGCTATTACCTTAATCCTCGGTGTGCTCGACTTCTCAGGGTCAGGGTTGTTCTGCATAACAACTGCAAGCTCCTTGGTATTGAGCAATAAGAGGGATCCCGCAGGATAGAGGCCTATGCAGTTTATAAAGATCTTCATAAGGATGGGGTCATAGGCCTTTCCGGCACGGCTCAGCATGAACCTAAGGGCCTCATCCGGAACATGCGGAACCCTGCTGTAAACTCTCGAAGAGGTAAGCGCATCATAGCAATCAGCGAGAGTTATAATCTTGCCGAAGAGACTTATCTTCTTATAGGGAACCTTTGGGTAGCCGGAAGAATCATTGTTGAGGTGGTGCTCAAAGGCGCCCGTAATAATCCTTGAGCTCAGAGCATCAAGTCCCTTGAGCTTCATAATCTTCCTGACCCCATAAACAGGGTGTCTCTGCATGATCTCCCATTCTTCCTTGGAAAACTCAGAGGGTTTATTAAGTATCTCTATGGGAATATCTGACTTGCCAATATCGTGAAAAAGTGCGGCCATCCCAAGTTCGCACAGCTTGCTCTTGTTAATGCCCACCCTCTGCCCTATGCTCAGGGAAAGAATACAGACATTGACGGAGTGATTGTAGGTATATTCATCATGACTGCGGATAGTGGTCAACCCGATCAGGTTTGTCTCTGCTGCAAGGAGCTGGTCTATCATCCCCTGGACAACCCTTTTAGACTTCCTTAGCTTGAGGGTCTGCCCCATCTTTGCATTCTCCATGACCTCTGAAACCGCATGAACGGTCTGAAGGTATACCTTCTTTGCTCTGACCTTGCTGTCCTTCCGCTCCGAGGAATCGTCACCCTCAAACGCTTCCTCCTTACCCAGGATATCCAGCTCAATTCCAATGATATTCCTATTATGCATATGCATGACGAGCTTATGAAATGTCTGAGGAGCTGGTATCGGCTCAATATCCTTGAATATATAGGCAAACTTGCCGATCTCTTCCGCATTTACAGAACGGGTAAAGCTGATACATCCGATGAAGTACCTCTTCATCTCTCCCATAGTGAACATAAAGGCGTCAAAACCGGCAGCATCCGGTTTTAATCGTAACTCACCAAGGATTAGATATCCGCCTTGAACCCTGAGGGAGGCCTCTTCGTTACGCCGCTGGATCTCTCCCACGGTCTTGAGTATATTGGAGACTGGGGCATTCATGGCCAAGTGGCCCTCTTCATAGTTCTGGGCTGTCTTTAGAAGCACAAATATCTGGTTGATCAGTACCTTGCCTATCCTGATCATCTCACGCTCCAACTGGTCAGTTCTCATATCACTCATTTGGTTGTCACCTTCGCCTTTTCTGCTGCAATGCTCCTTAGGGCCTGAGTGATGATGGTCTTTATCTCATTTTTCTTCACCTTGCCGGCATCTTCTAACAACTTTACAGCGGCATCGGTTTTTAATCTCCTAAGAGCGGAGGCAGCCAGCATCACCGATTCCTTCTCCTTTACCTTATTAAACCAATAGCTCTTCATTATCATTTCTTCAAACATGGGAATCAGCTCATCCGAGCCTAGTTCACCCAAAGCTTCAAATATGGCCTTTTTCTCCGAAATATCCCTATCTCCAAACTCCTTTGAGATGGCAATATCGAGAACAGGTTTAAGCGCACCCTTAAACTTTGAAGCAGCAATTACCCTCAATGCATATATCCTTAGGGTGATCTCCTCATCCTGCAAGTATTTGACTGTATAGGCCATCGCCTTTGGATCAGGAGTTCCCTCCAGATAGAGAAGTACCTCTTTTCTTATCCTGGGCTCTTTATGGTATATAAGCTTGCTCACAGGCTCCAGTGAAGAAGGATCACTTATCCTCCTCAGGATGTGGAGGGAGTTCCTTACGAGATACCACCTCTTATCTCCCAGGAATGGGTAAAACATCTCAGGGCAATCCTTCCCAATCTCCACGAGGGCGTCTATGATGACCTTACGCATCTCCATCTTTTGCACTATGCCCAGGAGGTCGCATATCTGCCTTATGGCGGCTTTCCCAAATAAAAGGATAAGGTCCTTCAAGCTCTCCGGCTTTATCTTGTCTGTTGTATCTACAATACCTTCAATATCTTTTATTATATCCCCTGAAACAGTCCCTTCTAACGTCTTGATAAGCCTGTCCTTGTGTTCTGGAGAGAGTTTCTCGTCGTGCGACAGTTCCCTGAGGAAGCTAATCAGATTGACGGCATAAACTATCTCGCCAGAATGGAGGAGGTTGCCTATTAAATTAACGGTTATATCAATGAAGTCTCCAAAGACAGTAAAGTCCTTCTCAACAGAGAGAATTGAAAACAGCACCTGCACTACCTCTTCAAGGGCATTCCTGTTCTCGTCAAGTTCTCTGGCAGTTTTCAGCCATTCTATCTCCTCCTCAGTCAGAGAGATGATATTTTGCGGTATCAAAATCGGAGTCTGTAATTTTTCTATCTTCGGCGGGATGTCCTTATACAGGCCTCTTATCTTTTCCTGCTGGGCCAATTCCTCAGCTCCGAAACCCGCCTGTCCATTGGCGTCATATTCCAGATAGTCTTCGGCCAGTATATAGGTAATGTGGGGAAGGTCCTTCATCCAGAGAAGGGTAACTATGTCGTCATCCACTTCACTGGGACGGTCTTTTCCTATGATCTCCAGGAAGTCGGTTACCTCCTTCCCTTCTATCCCTTCACTGAATATGAGAGACCTGATGCCGTCAGAATACATCTTGAATGCGAGGCTCTCCTTTGGATCGCGACTCCCATACACCGTCTTTCCCTTACATTTCAGCTCAAACTGGTCTATGTCAAGTTTAAGCTCACCGTATTTCCCCATATGGCTTGCCAACCTGGTCATTAAATCATCGAGGAACCTGTGCAGGAGGGGGTTGTTTGCAAGGTACATCCTGAAGGCCTTAGAGGTCTTTACCACGGACAGCATGACCTCCGCAGCTGAGGCTACTTCCTCTTTGCTAACTTCTTGTGGCAGCTCTTCTGTAGTCTCTTTCTTTTCGGCAGTGTTTTCTGCCATAATTAAAGTACTCCTATTTTATCAATCATACATAAATAGCACAAAAAACATAATGATAGCAACAGGCAATTGAGTATCTTTTAAGATAGATATGGTATAGAGCAATTTCCTGTTTTTCCCCCTTTTAAAACTCCATCTGAAACCAGGGGCAAGGCCTGATAAAGGGGACTGTCAATCTTTGGAGACATAAGGACTTACTTTACTATTGGAAATATTAGCTTTATATTATATTAATTGCCACTCTGGGACTGGAGGAGAAGTGAAAAATATAAATGTACCGCTCAGTCATGCAGATATTGCCGACCTTAAGGCAGGTGAACAGGTATTGCTCTCAGGTATTATCTATACTGCCCGCGATGCTGCACACAGGAGGATGATAGAATCTCTTGAAAAGGGAGAAGGACTGCCAATAGATATAAACGGGCAGGTCATCTACTATATGGGTCCAACCCCGGCAAAACCTGGAAAGGTGATCGGCTCTGCTGGACCTACAACAAGTTCAAGGATGGATATTTATACCCCTAAGCTCCTTGATGCAGGGCTTAAGGGAATGATTGGAAAGGGGAAGCGGTCAACAGAGGTTATTGAATCAATAAAGAAGTATAAGGCAGTGTACTTCGCCGCTGCCGGAGGGGCAGGGGCATTGCTTTCAAAAAGGATCAAGAAGGCAGAGCTTGTAGCATACGGAGATTTAGGGCCGGAGGCCATTTACAGGCTTGAGGTTGAAGATTTTCCAGTTATAGTGGTAAACGATATCTATGGGAAAGACCTGTATGAAGAGGCGCAAAGACTGTGAAAGGATACCCCCCCTTTAATTCCCCTCCTTATTAAGGAGGGGAGCACAAAGTGCGGGGTGGTTAAATTCATTCCTTCATTTTCTTCTTAGCTGCTTCTGCCTGTTCGGACTTTGGATACCCCTCCACAAGTTTCTTGAAGATGGCATTGGCGCTCTTCTTGTCCCCTAATGATGAGAAGGCCATTCCCTGCTTGAGTAAGGCAGCTGACGCCTTGCCGCCATCCGGATATTTTTTTGCCACATCGTCATAAACTACAATAGCCTTTTCGTAACTTTTCTCGTTGTAATACGACTCCCCGATCCAGTAAAGGGCATTATCTGCATATTTTGAGCCTGGATAGGCCTCTAAGTACTTCTGAAACTTTTCTCTCGCCGCTTTATATTCTCCCTTCTGAAAGGTCTCATATGCGTCCTTATAAGCGTCCTCAAAATTAGTGGCTTCCGAAGTTTTTCCTGCTCCCTGCTCCTTACCCTGACGGAGAAGAACCGTAACCTGCTCAACCGATGCCATCCTCTTATGAAGCTCTTCCAATGTCTGGGCAGTCTCCTTCAGCCTAATCTCAAATTCATCCCTTGAGCTCTTTCCTTCCTGGACAGTCTTCTGTATTGCATACCGTGTCTCCTCAAACCGGCCTGTCAACACCTGAAAGTCGGACCTGATGGCAGTGATATCTGCTACAATATCTGCCTGTTTTTTTCTGATATCCTTCTCCGTGTCCGAAAGGGCTTTTTCCAAAGCAACAGTCTTTGTCGAAAACTGAGCCCCTGTGCTCTTCTCCATATCCTGAATCTTAGACTTCAGTGAATCTAACTGCAATCTAAGGGCGTCCTTTTCTTTTTTAACATCCTCAGAATCCCTCTTGATATCAGCTATATCGTGCTGGAGCCTGGCCCATTCGTCGTTCTTCACCATGACACAACCGCTTAATGACAATGCCAAGATGACAAGTAATGCAAAGTTTATTTTCTTCATCCCTTCCCTCCCTATTTTCGTCAGGCGTAAGGTGTTTTTATTCTTTATTCCTTACTGCTCTTTCAGCCTCGGCCCCCAGCTCGGATTCGTCGCCCTTCCCTTCATTGAAGTCACCTTCTTCCGGCCTGTCCCATCCGAACGCATTATGTGAATGCCCCCACCTTTTGCTGAACTGAATGTTATAAACCTCCCATCAGGGGACCATGTCGGGCCTTCGTTGTTTTCAGCATCTGTAGTTAACCGCATAAGCCCGCTCCCGTCCGGGTTTATGGTAAATACTTCAAACTTCCCATCGCTCATGCCGGCAAATGCTATGCGTTCCCCTTTGGGCGACCAGGATGGGGAGACATTGTATTTCCCTTCAAATGTGAGCCTCCTGACATTGCCTCCTGAAGAGTCCATTATATATATCTGCGGGTTTCCTCCCCTGTCGGACACGAAGGCAATTTCCTTACCTGTTGGCGACCATGATGGCGATACATCAAGCCCCCAGCTGTCTGTCAGCTGGACAAGGCCGCTTCGATTCCTGTTTACGGCATATATGTCTGCATTTCCATTCCTGCTGATGACAACAGCAATACGCTGTCCATCAGGCGCCCAGGAGGCCCCCATTGATGTCCCTTCTGGAAGAAAGAGCCTTTTATCGATTCCGTTTTTGATTTCTTTTATATATACGGCAGATCTGCCTTCTTTAAAAGAAACGTATGATATAGCAGAACCGTCCGGAGACCAGCATGGCGAGACGTTTATAGAACCGTTCTGGGTTACAGCCTCAACACCTTCACCGTCGTAGTCCATGGTAAATATCTCTTTATTCCCTCTGACATTTGAGACGAACGCTATCCTGGTGCTGAAGATACCTCTTTCGCCGGTAAGGCTTGCAATGATGCTGTCGGCTATCTCATGGGCTACCTTTCTGAATTCCTTTGCATCCCTTTTGTTACTGGATATCATCACCTGCCTGCCTGCTGTCACATCGTACAGCCTCGCATCCACCGTTAGATTCCGACCCTCCATAGCAACCTTCCCCTTGACAAGGGCCTCAGCACCTATGGCAAACCACGGCTTGAAGTCTGTCATCTCAGGAGAAAGCTCAGCCTTTAATGGATCTGAAGGATAAATAGCCTTATCCAGTATATCCAGGATGCCTGACGTCTCCAGGTCGCTGACAATTACCTCTGTGACCTTCGACGCAATGACTCCAACTTCGCCTTCTGCAGAGTGGAGGGTGGGAATAGCTATAGGGAGCGTCTTTGTGTCAGGCAGACCGATATCTATATAGACCTTGGCATCTGCGCTGAAACAATTTCCAAAAAAGCACGCAAGCGTCAGTATTAATAATCGATTCATTCTGTTTCTCTCAATATCTCTCTTTATAGGGAAAGTAAAATCCAAAATCTATAGACCCTTCTTTCCATCCATCTGGTAAGGGTGGAAGAGTGGTGACCTTGTTTATCGCCCTTACCGCGGTATCATCAAAATAATTGTTCCCTGACTTTTTATAGATCCATGAACCTTGAACAGTCCCATCCTTTAAAACTTTTATAGCCAACTCAGCCTTATATCCCTTGTTTCTAAGCTCGTCAGGCAAGATCCAGGCATTTCGTATAATTTGTCTGATTGTAGCATAGTAGGCCTTCATTTCATCATCAAGTTCCTCATAATGATATACCTTTGCCGGTGCCTTTGTGGCAATTTTTATTCCACCACTCGAGGTGGGTTCTTTCTCACTGACCTTCTTCCTTATCCTCTCAACTGCCTCTTCAGCAGCAACCTTTTCCCTCATCTTTGCAATGGCGTCGTCAGGCCTTGCGGCATCCTCCTTATGTTTAGGCTTCGGAATGACGACCTCTTTCTTTGACTTCTTAATTGCCTTAGGCTTTATAATATCTTTTACCTTTACCTCCGGCTCCACCTTAGGTTCTTCACGGGGGATCAGTTCTTCATTTTTCGGGGCTTCCTCAGATATAACTGCTTCCGGCCTTGTCATTAGCTCAACCTGATAGACGGGGGGGCGGAACTCTCTGCGAGGTACACGGGGGATAAGAACAATTACAATAGCAGGGACCAGATGGATTGCAACAGACACAAATAGCCAGAGGGGAAAATCAGTATGGTTTCCTGAATCTGTGGATATGATGCCCTTGTATCTGTTGACCGCCATCTCTCTGCGAAACAGATTAATGGAGTGGCAGTGGCTTGTCAAGCCTTTATTGGCTAAGTGTAAGCAACCGCCCAGGGCAAACGCATTTAAACTTCACGTCCACAAAGGATTTTGCTCGGATAGTCAT
>CAKKSC010000071.1 GCA_919902985.1 Desulfuromonadales bacterium
CCATGCCTTACATACTACGGATAGTATGTGGTTGAGTCAAGTGGATACCCCTAACTAAGAATGTTTTTAATTTACTTTAAGGCCTAAAAGTAAACTTGTCAATATTTAAGTTTACTTTCCTGTAGGGACTAATTCGCCATTATCAGCGGCTCATCAAAGGAACCGTTCTTTTCTGTTCGGGCCATATCTGTCTTCAATCACTTATTTCCCCCTTTATGGCCTTATCCACATGACTCAACAAGCCCCTCAATATCCTGACCTCCCTGTCATCCAGCCGGGCCCTTCCGAACATCTGTCTGAAGGCTAACATTATAAGCTTTGGGTTCTGCTTATTAAAAAAACGAATCTCGTCAACCGTTTGCTCAAGTTGTTTGTAAAAGTTCTCAAGGTCTGCGACATCTGCAAGTTTCTCCTTATTAACGGAAGGAAGCCTGGCCCCAGCGGCCATGAAAAGTTCATAGGCCACAACCATGACGGCATGGGAGAGGTTCAGGGATGGAAAAGCGTCTGACGAGGGTATGGAGATCAGTTCATTACAGAGGGCGATGTCTTCATTGTCAAGGCCGTTTACCTCCCTTCCGAAGACAATTCCTATCCGATTTTCTGAGAGAAGAGTGACAAATCTTTCAGCTGCCTCTCTTGCAGTGTACAGGTTCTTCCTGTGGTATCCGCCTATCTGCCGTGTGGTCCCATAAATTAGACCATGCCCTGCAATGGCCTCTCCCAGTGTTGGAAAGACCTCTGCCCTCTCCAGTATGCCGTGAGCCCCGGCAGCCATTCTGAGGGCGTCACCGTTCTTATATTCCGGGGGACGCACAAGTATCAGCCTGGAAAGCCCCATATTCATCATACACCTTGCTATGGAGCCTATATTCCCGGGGGTCTTGGTCTTTACAAGGATTACGCTTACATTTTCAAGGCTGGAAATTTGATTCATAAGCTACTTTAACAGACCAAGTTTATTATAAAGAAGGTCGAAATTAAAGTGGGCAGCAAGCAAATCCTTTGCCCTCTCGATCTTTTTCTCACCGCTGAAATGGACCTTCCCAACCAGGCCCTCCACCTTTTCAACTGTACTCAAAGTATCCTCCCTTACAACAAGGATAGGGACTCCAGCCATTATCGCCTTTCCAACGACAACCTCGCCTGGGTTCTGGTCTCCGGTAAGGATGAGGCACCTGGTAGATGTCTCAAGTGCGGCTATCTGTATGTCGCTCCTGTGGCCGCCTGTAATAACCGCCTTGTTCAAGGTCTTACGGAAATACTTCATGGCCGAATCAACGTCCATGGCCCCTATGCTGAACCTCTCCACATAGTTGTCCAGGGCATCTTCGCAGCAGAGGAGCCTGGCGTTCAATGCGTCCTGGAGCGCCTTCACACTCACCGCGCCGAGAAAAGGGTCCATCGGTATTGAGGCCATCACGTCTATCCCTTTGGACTTAAAGAACGGGATCAGTAGGTCGTTGACATGGGTTGCCGCCTTTGCGGGTACATGATTAATGACTGTACCTATCATCCTGCCCCTGAGGACGTTGTTGGCGGTAAGGATACAGTCCGTACAGACCTCATTCTCATAACGGTCAACAACAAGGGCCTTCGCATCCAGCAGTTTCATTATTTTTACAGGGGCCAGGTCCAGATAAGTGCCGTCATAAAGTGTATTGGTCCCCTCTACCAGCATTACGTCCTTCCCCTGGGAGACCTTCCTGAAGGCGGCCGCGACCTTATCTGCAAGCTTTAAATCAGCGCCCTGAAGCGCCTTAATAAATATATCCTGGGTCATTGTTACAGGACAGATATCATTCATCGCGTCATCAAGACCCAGCACCTGCTTCATCAGAACAGCATCCTCATCCTCCGGTATCCCGTCGCATGAAGAGGTACACTTGCCGAGGGGCTTCATGTAACCAACCTTGTACCCTTCGGCCTTCAGCCTCATGGCCAACACCATGGCAATCATCCCTTTGCCGGAAAACTCGTTGATTGAGCCTATGTACAGGGTCTTCATATGAAACCTCCTTTAACTTTAACTACGGTCAACCTCTGTTTTCCTTTTCCCATAAGGCTTTTAAATCTCTTGCTACATGAACGAAAGCCAGTATTACAACACGGGATTGTTCTATACTGTAAATAAGGCGATAGTCTCTGATGAGGAGTTCACGGATAGAGGGTTCGCCAAGCTCTGGAACGATGCGCCCTCTTTCAGCAAGCTCGTCCAAAGAGCGGCCTGCATCCAGAATCTGCCGGGTGAACGCTGCGGCGTAAAATGAAGAATCCCTTGCTATGTATTCGGCAAGGGCATCAAGGTCTTCAGTGGCTTCATAAGACCAGATTACTTTCCGAGCCATTTCGCCATCCGTTTTTCAACCTCCTCTTGAGTATAAGTTCTTCCCTCTGCGGCATCCTTCAGTCCACGTTCTATCTTTTGAAGGACATAGAGGTGGTATTGGACGTCCTCCAATGAACAATCGTCAGGCAAGCGGGTAAGAAGATTGCTGACTTCCTGCTTTACTGTATCCATGTTTGTTCCCCCTGTTTTATAAGTCTGGAGAAATTATATCATTTATTGGCCGCGAATTGCGCAGCGGCCTTTTAATAGAACCGTCCCAATATTGTCCCCAGGTAGTTATTCATCTTCTTATTCCAACTCTGGCACAGATAATAATTGTTTATTCATCTTGTCATCTGAGTCAGAGAATTCCATATTGACTACCTCAATGCATGCATTTTTGAAGTCATTATAGAAATCCTCACATTTTAAATTTAATCTCTCGTTGTTTTCATGTAATAATAAATGGGATGCCTCATCTTTGCTTGAAAGAGTCACTGGGTACTTTGGTACAAAGGAATGAGCGAAACCATTTCTTAAGCTGTCCCATAATTTATGACTTGTCAAATATGGTCTGTATAGAATTAAACTATCTAAATGATTAATTGCGTATTCAAAATTAAACTTAGATTTTCTTGAAACATTCCAGTGTTTGGCGTCATTGTCTAAGCATTTCCCAAGGAATTCAATACCGGTTGCTATGAGTGCAAATGAAATGTAAGAGTTTGTGCTCTTGATTTTGTCAAGTTCGCTTATAAATACTTGTTGAATGAATTGTTTCGGTGTCATTTACAGGTATCCCCTTTCTAATTAATCGAGCACAACTCGTTTCTATCCTAAGTATACAGAAGAAGGATTCTAATCCCCTCATTCCAGCGTCATCCTGGCATCTATCGCAATGACCCCCTCACCTTTTGGTAGGACCACAAGGGGGTTTATGTCCATCTCTATTATCTCAGGGAAATCGGTCACGAGCTGGGAAAGCCTTTGAATTGCCTCAACCAGGGCATCCGTATCAGCAGGGGGCTCTCCTCTGACTCCTTTAAGTAAGGGGTAAGATCTGATTTCCGAGATCATCCTTTCTATATCTATCTTTCCGGCAGGGGCGATCCTGAAAGATACGTCCTTCAATACCTCCACATAGATTCCTCCGAGGCCGAACATCAACATAGGACCGAAGCTGTGGTCCTTGCTCATTCCGACTATTACCTCTTTCCCCTTCTTAACCATCTCCTGGATAGATACCCCCCAGATAAGTGCCTTAGGCATCAACCTGGAGGCATTTGATGTGATTTCCAGGAACGCCCTTTCTACCTCTTCTTCAGATGCAAGCCCAACCCTGACCCCTCCGACCTCGGTCTTGTGCAGAATATCGGGAGATGCGATCTTCATGACAACAGGGAACCCTATCCCCTTGGCAACTATGGCGGCCTCTTCAGAGGTCCTGGCAAGCATAGCCTTCGGGATCCTGAAACCATAGGCCTTTATGACCTCCCGCGCCTCTTTCTCTCCAAGTTCCAGCCGCCCCTCAGCCTTCATAGAGGCAAATATCTCCCTCACCTTTTGCCTGTTCACATCAAAGGAGGCAATAACCGGGTCAGGCTCTTTCAGCCACCTGGAGTAGCTCACCATAGTTGCGAATGCCTTGACCCCTCTCTCAGGGAAAGGGTAATTCGGCACCCCGGCGTTCCTCAATCTCTCATTTGCTGTCTTTATGCTGGCCTCCCCCATAAATGAGGCAATCAAGGGTTTTCCTGTCTTGGATGCATTTACTACTATCTCTGCGGTCTTGTCGGCCTCTGTCATGGCCTGTGGAGTAAGGATGACAAGTGCGCCGTTGACATTTGGATCAGCTAAAACTGTGTTTACCGCTGCATCGTACCTGTCTGCCCTGGCATCCCCAATGACGTCGACCGGGTTGAAGAACCCCGCCACAGGAGGAAGGGACTCCCTAAGTCTATTTATGGTGTCACCCGCCAGCTCGGCCAGTTCGACCTTGAACCTCTCACATGCGTCAGCAGCTATTATCCCAGGGCCGCCCGCATTGGTTATTATGGCAAGTCTTGAGTCAGAAGGGAGGGGCTGACCTGCAAAGGAGAGGGCATAATCAAAGAGGTCCTCTATGCTCATGGCCCTTATTGTCCCCGACTGGTCAAAGGCGGCCTGAAAGGCCTTGTCTGCTCCTGCCAGCGTCCCTGTATGAGACGAGGCCGCCCTTGCCCCTGCGGCGGTTCCGCCTGCCTTGACGATAATCAATGGTTTTTTCTTTGCCGCCTTCCTTGCAACATCCATGAACTCCGGTCCCTTCTCAACACCTTCCAGATATCCGAGGATAACAGATGTCTCAGGGTCGTCGGCCAGGGTCTGGATCAGTTCCAGTTCCGAGAGGTCTGCCTTGTTACCGAGAGAGACGAACTTGGAAAAGCCCACGTTGTTTCCAACAGCCCAGTCTAAAATGGCAGTGCAGAGCGCTCCTGACTGTGAAAAGAAGGCGATGTTCCCTTTAGGCGGCATACCTGCCGCAAACGATGCGTTGAGGCTGGAGTTTGTATCTATAAGTCCCAGGCAGTTAGGGCCGAGGAGCCTTATTCCATGACCTCTGGCCTTTTCTACCACATCGGATTCCAGCTTCCTTCCCTCACCCCCGGTCTCTTTAAAACCGGCGGATATTATGATTACAGACTTAATTCCTTTTTTGGCGCATTCATCGATTGTATTCAGGATAAACTTAGGCGGAATAACTATTATGGCGAGATCTACAGCACCTTCGATGCTTAACAGATCAGGGTAGGACTTAAGTCCCATGATCTCAGAGGCCTTGGGGTTAACTGGATAAATCTTACCCTGAAAACCATATTTTACCACATTTGAAATAATGGAATAGCCGGTCTTCCCCTCCTCTCTCGATGCACCCACAACAGCTACAGATCCTGGATTGAAGAAACCCTCTAACATTTATACTCCGTGAAACAGTAAAGGCCAGTCTTTTGGTATTTGAAGTATACCCGTCCTGAAGATTTTTTCAAGGGTTGAAAAGAAAAGGCACCGGATGAAAAAATGATATAGTTGTAAAACTTAAGTCTTAATACTTTGTTAAAGAATATTTATTCTTTAAGATGATTGTTAATTTTATTAGACAAGGGTATTCTTTTTTACAGATTTTGGCTTATTGCGAGTACCTATCATTTATGATATTATTTGAGCGTCTTGCAAAAGTCCGAAATTTCCCTTCGACAAGCTCAGGGTGAACGGTGGCAGGATTAAAATCATTGACTTTTCCCAGTTCCTGGTGAGCCTGTCGAACCACAATAGATAGTTTTGTAAGAGGCTCATTTTATAGTTTTTAACTATCTAAAACAGTGGAGGCTTTTTGTTAAATCCTATAAATGAAATAAAATCCAACAGACCGAGTTCAAAACCCTCTTTTGACCTCATGGATGTCCCCCTCTGGCAGGAATTTCTGGAAGGGATGACATCCTCTTTTGGTTGTTTGGCTGTATACGACCGCGAAGGTTCTATCCTCACCTCTCCCACTAAAACAAATATCGTCTGTAAGGCAGCTATGGGAACCGTACAGGGAGCCAAACTCTGCAAGGAATATTGCCTTAAAGCCATATCCAAGGCACTGAATCGGGGAGAGCCCTACATATTTGAATGCCACACTCACCAGTATTCCTTTGCTATCCCAATTATTCTTGATAAAGATGTTCAACTGGTCATCATAGGCGGCTTCGTTTATCTCTCCACCGAGGATATAAAAAGGTTTCATGATAAGGCCGGGGGATATGAGATGGATGAATCCACCATATCTTCCTTTACATCGGGCATTAACTCCTTGTCTCCTGAGAAGTTCAATACCATTCCCAATAATGTAATGGCCCTGGCCCTCCCTTTCTTTAAGGGTATTTATCGCAAAGGAATGTTTGAGAAAAGGTTCTACCAGATGAAGTCGGTTTTTAACGTTACATCCGAGTTCCTGCAGCCGGTGAGCCAGAAAGACGCTTATGAGCTTGCACTTAAGACCCTTGGGATTCTTTTTAATGTGGAAAGCGCAAGCATAGCGGGACGGGACGGGGAAACTTCATTTAGAACTTATGCTGCCTTTGGACGAAACTGGGATGAGCTATATTCCCTTGTAATACCTGGCTCTATAGACATAGTCAATAGAGTTACAGCCACAGGTAAGCCTGAAGGGTCTACCGACAGGGACGTATTAAGGAAACTGGCTGTCCCGGAAGGCATTAACTCCATTCACCTCTTTCCACTGAAAAGAGAGAGCGAAATATTCAGCCTTTTGGTTATCTTTAATACAACACTGGGAAAAGACGATATAAATCTCATCTCGGCCCTCTGCCGCCAGCTTTCGATATTTGTGGAAAATATATCTCTGAAAGAGGACAAAGCAAAAAGGCTTAAAGTTCAGTCAGAGCTCTATGCCGCTTCCGGCGCATTTTCCTCCCTGTTGGAACCGGAGGCTTTATACGACATGGTTCTCAACAAATCAATAGAACTGGTTGGCGCTGAACAGGGGTCATTGATGATACTCGATGAGAAGGATATGGCCCTGGCTATAAAAGCAACCAAGGGCATTAACAAGGCCATAGTTGAGGACTTCAAGGTCAGGATTGGAGAAGGGATCTCCGGAGGGGTTGCCGAAAGGGGAACCCCTCTGGTAGTTAATGATATAGAAGAAAGCCCTGTACCAAGGAAGAACAGATCAAGGTTTAAAACCAAGTCCTTCGTCAGCATACCTCTTAAACTTAATTCAAGGACTATTGGAGTCCTTAATCTCTCGGACAAGATTACAGGCGAGATCTTTTCCGCAGAAGACAGGGACTTGTTGCTGTCCTTCGCCTCTTATGCCTCTATTGCCCTGGACAGGGGAACATATTTTAAGATGTCTGAGGAGTTAAAAAGCATCTCCATTACAGACCACTTGACAGGCCTCTTAAATCGGAGATACCTTCAGGAGCGCCTTTTTGAAGAGACCGAGCGTGCAAAGCGACACAAGGCACCCCTCACCCTTTTTATGATAGATATCGACGACTTTAAATCATTTAATGACAGGTATGGACATCCTGCCGGTGACCAGATCCTTAAAACAGTGGCCCATGCTATTCAGGAAGAGGTGCGAAACATAGATGTGGTAGCCCGATATGGAGGGGAAGAGTTTACTGTAATGCTTCCTACAACCAGCAAGACAGCTTCGATGGTCATTGCGGAAAGAATAAGAAAAGGGATTGAAGAGACACCTTATTGGGGACCCAAAATAAAGGCAGGAGAGAAGGTGACCATAAGTCTTGGGATAGCTACCTGTCCAGAAGATGCGGATTCTATGGAGATCCTTATAGAGCAGGCGGATAGAGCCCTTTTTATGGCAAAGACAGGGGGAAAGAACAGAGTAGTTTCCTGTGTATGAAAGATAAAATTGTAGGTGGGCTTAGAAATTGATTTAATGCATGTTCAAAGGTTTTTTCAGTTATCTGGAAGATCACATTCCCTATCTATTCCTTTTTCCCAACCACCTTGGCTACGACTATCCCCAATTCATACAGGACCATCATCGGCAGGGCCATTAGTATCTGCGAAACCACATCAGGAGGGGTTATTACCGCTGAGATGACGAATATAAGAATTATGGCGTATCGTCTTTGTTTCTCCAGCCACGAACCTTTCAAGACCCCGACCTTGGCCAGGAAAAAGACAATGGGCGGGTATTCAAATATGAGTCCGAATATGAGGAGCATCTTTGATGAAAAGGAGAGATACTCTTTTATGGAAGGCATGGGCCTCAGTATGTCGGAAGAGAAACTCATCAGGAATCTGAATGTGGAAGGGAAAACCACGTAATAACAGAAGGCCGCCCCTAAAAGGAAAAAGGCAGTGACTGATAATGCGAATGGAAGGGCATACCTCCTTTCATGTTCAAGGAGACCCGGGGATATAAAACGCCAGAGCTGATAGAGTATGACAGGAAATGCGAGACAGATGCCGGATGTCAGGGCGAGCTTAAAGTAAGTGAAAAATCCCTCTGTTAGATTTGTAAACACAAGGGTTGAACCGGCAGGCATCGCCTGGAGCATCGGCCTCATGAGGAATTCAAATATCTGCTCTACATAGGCATATGATACGAGGAAACCGATGCCTATGGCTATAAAAGACCTTATAAGCCTTGTCCTGAGCTCGGCCAGATGGTAAGTTAAGGGTAGCAGCTTCTCATCGGCCATCTCTAAACCGCTTCTTCATGGCCGGGAGTTTCGGATCCATTGTCCTTGCCCTTCTCATTCTTTTCTTCTTCAGGTTTAAGTGATGCCCCTTTTGGTTCAGATTCAGCTGAAACGGTACTTTCATGGCCTGATTTGGGCAGTTCAGCCGCCTCCATTATATCTCCCTTGATGTTGTCAGTAGCCCTCCTGAAGGCAGAAAGCCCTTTTGCGAGCGACCTGGCTATCTCCGGCAACTTATCAGGGCCAAGTACGATCAATGCCACCACCAAAATTACTATTAGTTCCGGCATTCCTATGCCAAACATATGGACTCCAACGCGTTAGATAGTGATAAAATAAACCTTTTGGGTGGGGGTGTCAAGGCGATTGACTCAACTGTCGGTTGCTCGAGCTGTCATGACCCCCAGATGGGCAAGAACGGAGAGAGCCAGGGCATCAAGGTTGTACCCGCCTTCGAGGGCGGAAAGAACCCTCCCTTTGCAGCACTTGTCAGCTATATCCAGCACTATCCTTGTCATCTCTGCGTATGAATCCTCAGTCAGCAGAAGACCTCCAAGGGGGTCATCCTTATGGGCATCAAACCCGGCAGATATGAGGATAAAGCCAGGACAGAATTCCAGGGCCCGTTCATAAAGGGTTTCCCTGAACTTCTTCATAAACTCTTCAGGAGGAGTCCCTGCCCGCATAGGGGTGTTTATGGTATATCCTTTCCCCTTACCCTCTCCTGTATCCTGGTAAGAGCCTGTGCCGGGATAATGAGGGTATTGGTGTGTAGAAAAATAAAGTACCGAAGGGTCGTCATAGAACGCTTCCTGTGTACCGTTCCCATGATGAAGGTCCCAGTCAACGATCAGGACTTTTTTTATGCCATGCCTCTTTTGTAAATGTCTTGCACCTATGGCCATGTTGTTAAAAAGGCAGAACCCCATCGCCTGGTCAGGGGTTGCATGATGCCCGGGGGGGCGTACAAGGGCCATAGCATTTTTTATCTCCCCTGCCATTATCCTGTCAATCCCGGTCAGTACCCCGCCGACGGCAAGCAAGGCAACCCTGAAAGAATCCTCTGATATCGGGGTGTCAGGCGTAAGAGAGGCCAAACCTCCATTCCAGGCGCTCTTCACCATTTCAAGGTGTTCTCTGGTATGGATAAGGAGGATATCCTCTTCCTTGGCTGATGTGGGCTCTATAATAGTCAGTTCGTTCAGAAGGTCGCTATCTCTGAGCCTGTCTAAAATAGACGTAAGTCTGTAAGGAGATTCGGGGTGGCCGAACCCTGTATCATGTTTGAGGTAATCGGGGTGATATATGATCCCTGTCTTTGACATATTTTAAAGTAATGATAGATATTTCTTATTCAGTTTCAACATCTCAAATTTTACTCCTTACTTAATTGCTTAATATGCATTGCAAGCAGGTCACGGAACACAAGAATCAGTCATCACCCTCTTCACCACTCATGCCCTCACCTTCACCAGTCTTATCCGTTCCGTAACTCCTTCCGCCTATATTGGCCCTGTGGCAGTCGAGGCACCTTCCGATATCCTCCTTTATCCCTTCTTCACGGTGTTCGGAGATGATCCCCCTCGATGCATGTTCATGGCAGTTCATACAGGTGTACTTCTTATAAGTCTTTGTGTCGTGGCACTTGGCACATGCGACCTTGTGATCTTTGTCAAGGAAGAAATATTTATCATGGTTATATGTAGACGGCTTCCAAGCCTTTGTCGTGTGACAGTCGCCGCAGCTTCCTATTGCCCCCATCTCATGCATCTCATCCTTTGGCGCTTTCTTATGGCAGTCAACACAAGGTTTTGCTGATACCCGTGCATGATTAAATGTAACCTCTTTCCACTTTTTGGTGTTATGACATTCTGAGCAGTCGCCTGCATATTTTTCTTTATGGGCCTTATCCCCCTCGCCGCTATGACAATCCAGACACTTGGAGGATTTGAAGGCATCGTGATCCATCCCCTTGGTTATCTTTCCCTTCGACCCCAAGTGGTCTGTATGACAGATAAGGCACTCCTTTCCTTTCATCCTGTTGTGGAGGTCGATCATAGCGGGCTTCTTCCCTATCTTCCCGTCAGGATGACACTTTGCTGCAGAACATGATTCTGATGCAACCAGTTTAAATGGCGCGTGGCAATCCTTGCATCTGAGTTTCCCGTGGGCCTCAACCAGGTCTCCCGTAGAGTAAAGCGGCGCCGGGTACTTCATCCCGGTGAGAACAAGCTGGCCTGCAAGCAGGCATCCAATGAACAGCCAGAAGGAATAGCTCTTTTTCATATCTTGAAACCTCCGTAGTAAAGTGCCGCAATGGCGTGATAAACCACCATCACCCCAAGGATAGATATCACCGGCATGTGATACAGCCGCCATTTTGATAGGGCCTCGGAGGCCGTTGCAAGACCTGCGAGACTCTCTTCAATCTCCTTGTCCGACAATCCGTCTTTTTTAAGGCCCTCTTTTTTTAATCTCAACTCTGCCCTTACATTGTCGTAGACATATCTGCCTATAAGGCCGCTGATGAATGCGATAAACATAAATATAAGCGTTATGATCGCTACAATGTCATGAAAATGGGTCCCCGTATGGACAAATATGATAACAGTGCCAAGAATGGCCAGCCATTCATGGGCCCTCAGCCACCCCTTCATCCCTCCGGTTTTAAAGAGCTTTTTCCTCTTTCTCATGGAGTAGCCGAAGGATAGGATGACCAGAAGGGTCCCTACGACACCTGTAAGTAGTCTGTGTCCCCTTATCCCATAGATATCGAGTGTCTGCTCCACAAGTATGGCGTTTCCAACTACCAGGAAAACCGTTATAAATAAAGCTGAAAGTCTGTTAACGACTATTTTCATAAAATTATCCCTTAATCCTTTTTCCGCAGATACTTTACCCCGCTTATCATTGATGACAGGAGGCCACTCTTTTCCTTGATATCATGTATTACATTGCCGCCTAAGTGCAGGACGAGGTAGACCAGGGTAAAGATGAGACCGAATACGTGCACCTTTTTCAGGCCGTATTCCAAAGCATCTCTTGCCTCTTTACTCATACCAGTAACAACTATTGAGCCAGGGAACAGATTAAACTCAAGCCCTGAGAGGATGAATCCTGTAATCATCTGGGATATAAGAACTACAAAAAGCACAATATATAAAAGGGACGCTACGGGGTTGTGCCCCACCGCTTGGGGCGGGAGTCCCCTGAACCCGCCAAGGAACCATCTTACATTGGCCTTGAGCCCTTCAAACTGCTCCTTTGTGTGCGGGAACAGATCTCCCCACTTGACGTACCTGTTCCCGATAAAACCCCGTACAACTCTAAGCGAAAAAAATAAGGCCAGGAGATACCCCACATAGGAATGGACCTCTTTGACTACTCTTCTCCCCTCCTTAGGCATTCCGAGGCCCTTCCCGACTTCCCAGAATATTCCCAAAGCGGCCAGGACAATTACCGATAGGGCGAGTCCCCAATGGATCACCCTGTCCTGCCAATCCCAAACCTTTACCTGTTCTCTTGTCTCTTCCATTTTAATCTCCTTTAAAACTTAATTTTGGGGTTTCTCAAAACCATTTTTAGATCGATCCTTCATCATCAATCCTTTTCTGATGATCGCCCCGCCATCAGGGTCTATCTTCAACTTTATCTTTTCTCCTTTTTCAGTCATTATCTTTATTTCATAGATGCCGTCTTCAAACTCTGCCTCCAATACCTTTCCAGGAACCTCTTTATTTGCTATATTTAAAGCATCATCGATGGTTAGCCTCGGTTTCTCCTCGGCGAGGACAAAATCGTATGTTCCAAAAGCTAAGATCAAAGTAATAAATAAAACCTTATTCATATCATCCCTCCTATTTTTAAAAAAGCAAGTCTTAATATTATATGCCTATATAATAAACGGTATTAGATTAAAGGAACCTTAAAGCTCAGAACCTCTATTAATATTTCCCATTAGCCAACGCAAGACCGAATATAGAAACAATCAAGCCTCTTGCAAAACTATCTTTTGTGGTTCGACAAGCTCACCACGAACGGTCTGTCGTGAACTCCGTCGAACGGGGAAAAGTCAATGATTTTAACCCTGCCACCGTTCACCCTGAGCTTGTCGAAGGGTATTTTGGGGACTTTTGCAAGAGGCTCACAGGACTACTGAATATACCAAACTTCAAAGTAGCAAGTTTAGCGCACAAAACGTACAGAAGAGTTTGACTGGGCCAGAAATAGGCATACGAAACGGTTTGCAGAACAGGTATACAGACTGACATCCATCACCAAAAATAAAGAAGCCGGCTGGTTTATGGGACTGGATGATGAGGTTGTGTACAGGATAGATAAAGGGATGCTGGAAGAGCCGGCAGAGGAAAGTGATCTGGAACCATGCTGGACATGGGAAAATGGTACTGGACAGGTTTTACAGAAAGCTCAAAAAAAGAAGGGAAGGTCGAATGACCTTCCCTTCTTTGAAATATACAAACAGTAATTCTATCTCTTTGAGAACTGGAAACGTTTTCTGGCTCCCGGCTGACCGTATTTCTTTCTCTCCTTTTCCCTCGGATCCCTGGTTACCAGACCGGCCTTCTTTAATGAGCCCCTTAACTCCGCATTGAACACCATAAGCGCCCTGGTTATTCCGTGCCTTATTGCCCCTGCCTGACCGCTTATCCCGCCGCCGTTGACATTAACGCTTATGTCAAACTTTCCCACGTTTTCAGTCAGCTCCAACGGCTGCATGATGATCATCTGGCAGGTTCCCCTTCCAAAATAGTCATCTATTGATTTTTCGTTCACGACCATCTTGCCTGTTCCGGGCTTCATCCATACCCTGGCTACAGAGGTCTTCCTTTTCCCTGTTCCGTAATACCTTGTCTCTGCCATATCTACTCCTTTACCTTTAACGCATTGGGCTGTTGGGCCTGATGCGGATGCTCCGCTCCTGCGTACACCTTAAGCTTTGTGATCATTTTACGTCCAAGGGTGTTCCTTGGAAGCATTCCCCATACCGCTTTTTCTATAACCCTTTCAGGCTTTTCCCTTAATAGCTTTTCCAGTGATGTGGACTTTAGCCCTCCCGGATAACCGCTATGACTGTGATACATCTTGTCTGTAAGCTTTTTGCCGGTTACCGTGATCTTCTCAGCATTAACAACAACCACAAAATCTCCAGTATCAACATTCGGAGTATATATAGGCTTATTCTTCCCCTTAAGAATAGTTGCTATACTGCTTGCAAGCCTTCCCAAAGTTTGATCAGAGGCGTCTATCACCCACCAATCCTTTTTCACATCTTCACTTTTTGCCATGTAACTGACCATAAATCACTCCTCATTGGAAATTGAATGAGAAAGATTAATACATCAACTAAAATTTGTCAAGCTTTTCTTTACCTGGCCTGCGATATGGCCCTTCTGCCGATATCCTTTCTGCAATGCACGCCTTCCCATGTTATCTTTGATACTGCCTGATAAGCCTTGTTAACAGCCTCTCTGATATCGCTGCCTAATGCGGTGACACCGAGCACCCTTCCGCCATTTGTTACTATCTTACTATCCTTTAAGGCAGTTCCTGCATGGAAGACCATCACTTCACCCATCCCTGCTGCATCATCAAGCCCAATTATCTCATTACCTTTTCTGTAATCCCCGGGATATCCTCCCGCAGCCATGACGACACACACTGAGGGCCTGTCGTCCCACTCTATCTTTATGCCGAAAAGCCTCTCCTTAATTACCGCCTCCATGACCTCCACTATATCGCTGTTCATCCTCATCATAAGGGGCTGCGTCTCCGGGTCCCCGAATCGTGCATTGAATTCCAGCACCTTCGGCCCCTTCCGGGTCATCATTAACCCTGCATAAAGGACGCCCTTGTATGGCCGTCCTTCAGATGCCATTCCCTTTACAGTAGGTATCATGATCTCCCTCATCACTTTGCTCAGGAGAACTTCTGTCAAAATAGGCGCAGGAGAGTAAACTCCCATCCCTCCAGTGTTGGGTCCCTCATCATTGTCAAAAATCCTTTTGTGGTCCTGGGCAGAGGGCATAGGGAGAACAGTCTTGCCATCGGTAAAGGCCAGCAGTGAGACCTCTTCCCCTTCAAGAAACTCCTCAATAATCAGCTCATCGCCCGCTGAGCCAAATGCCCTGTCCTTCATTATCAGGTCAACGGCAGAAACGGCTTCTTTCAAAGTTGTAGCAACGATCACCCCTTTCCCTGCAGCGAGGCCCGATGCCTTGACTACAATAGGTAGTCCCTTCTCTTTCAGGAAAGAGATCGCCTTATCTCTATCTGTAAACACCTCATATTCCGCGGTGGGTATGCCGTATTTTTTCATAAGGGCCTTGGAAAAAACCTTGCTCCCCTCTATCTCTGCGGCCCTTTTGCTTGCCCCAAATATCCTGAGCCCGGCCTTCTCAAATTCGTCAACGATCCCAAGGGTAAGGGGACCCTCAGGCCCCACCACTGTAAGGTCGATCAGCTCCTCTTTTGCAAAAGAAAGGAGCCCCTTGATGTCCTCTACCCCTATGCTTATGCACTCGGCAATCTTGGATATCCCGGCATTACCAGGAGCGCAGAAGATCCGTGAACCGTGAGCCGTAAGCCGTGAACTTTTAGATATTTTCCAGATAAGGGCATGTTCACGCCCGCCCGAACCAACAACAAGAACCTTCATTGAGTCTCCCTAATAAATTGCAAAATGCAAAGTGAAAATTGCAAATCGTAAAAAGATTATTTTGCATTTTGCACTTTGAAATTTGCGTTTTGCACTTTAGTGTCTAAAATGCCTCATCCCTGTAAATACCATAGCCAAGCCGTGCTCGTTTGCAGCCTCGATCACTTCATCGTCCCTTATTGAGCCTCCTGGCTGGATAATGGCGGTTGCCCCTGCCTCGGCGACGGTGTCAACCCCGTCCCTGAACGGGAAGAAGGCGTCGGATGCGGCAACAGTACCAGTCAGACTCCCATGGGCCTTGATAGCGGCAATCTTGGAGGAATCAACCCTTGACATCTGTCCTGCTCCGATACCGACAGTCCGGTCCTTAAGGGCATAAATAATGGCGTTGGACTTCACGTGCTTGCAGACCTTCCATGCGAAGGTGAGGGCCTTCATCTCCTCTGCGGCAGGCCTCCTCTTTGTCACTATCTTTAATTCACTCTCATCCGTCTCTTTGATGTCCCTGTCCTGGATCAGAAGACCACCGGTCACCTTCTTCATATCAACCCCGCCAGGGTGGTATTTGGCAAGGATCGGGGTCTGCAAGAGTCTCAGGTTCTTGTTCCCCTTTAACACCTCCAGCGCCTCAGGGGAGTATCCTGGCGCTATAACTGCCTCCATGAATGTAGATGTTATCTCCTGAGCTGTCTCCTTGTCCACAATACGGTTAACTCCCACAATCCCTCCGAATGAGGATATCGGGTCAGCTGTTCTTGCCTTCCTGTAAGCATCAGCAAGACCTTCTGTAGACAATGCAACCCCGCATGGATTTGTGTGTTTTATTATAACGGTGGCGATCTCATGGAACTCCTTTACCGTCTCAAATGCAGCATCCAGATCAAGTATGTTGTTGAAAGAAAGCTCTTTGCCGTGAAGCTGTACCGCATTGGAGACGCACGGCTCACGTATTTCCCTCTCCACATAAAACGCCGCTGACTGATGAGGGTTTTCTCCGTACCTCAGGTCCTGGCCCTTGATATATTGCAGTGTGATGGTTTCAGGAAACCTCTTGACGGGCCTCCTACCCTCAAGACTGCCCAGATAGTTGGCTATGGCCCCGTCGTACCTTGCCGTAAGTTCAAACACCTTCTTAGCCAGTCTGAAGTGGGTCTCTGATGAGAGGCCTCCGGTGTTCTTTTTGAGTTCATCAAGGACTGCTATATAGTCATTCGGGTCGGTAATAACAGCCACGTCTTTATGGTTCTTGGCGGCAGAGCGCAGCATAGTCGGTCCGCCTATGTCAATATTCTCTATCGCCTCCTCAAAAGAACAACCCTTTGCAATGGTTGCCTCAAAGGGATAGAGGTTTACAACCACCATGTCTATAGGCTTGATCCCTTGCTCCTCCATGGCCTTCATATGCTCAGGATTGTCCCTCATACCAAGGAGACCGCCGTGGACCTTCGGATGCAGGGTCTTTAGTCTGCCGTCCATCATTTCAGGGAACCCGGTATAGTCCGATACCTCTGTGACCTTTATGCCGTTTTCGCTGAGGAGCTTTGCAGTCCCTCCAGTGGAGAGCATCTCAACGCCAAACTCTGAAAGCCCTTTGACAAAATCGACTATCCCTTTCTTGTCAGAAAGGCTGATAAGAGCCCTTTTTATAACAGCCACAGTTTCCTCCTTAAAAAAGCTTTGTGCAGATGTATGTGAATATTGGACGACTCAGAAATATTATTAAGCATTGTTTATCCTTTAAGCTCAACAAGCTTCTTGAGATGCAGCATCTCTTCCCTCTGGAGATCCTCCACTATGACCGCATCGGTACCTTTTACCAGCATCTTTATCCCGTGAAGGAACAGGAGAGAGTCTTTTTCGAAGCCGATGCCCAGATTTATGGCATCCTTTCCGTTCTTTATTCCCCTGGCTGCCTCTTCTGCCTTAAGCTCTGTGGTAAATACGCGGGCATCTGCCAGGGCCTTAAGGTAAAGGTAATACTCCTCAAGTTCGGCAGGGGTCATATCGAGTTCTTCAAGGTTGAAAGAAGAGAGAATGTCCTCAAACCTGCCTATGTGGCCCTTCTCCTCCTGGGCCAGCCATTCAATAAGCTCTCTGGCTTTGTTGTCTGTGACCTTCTGTGCTGCATGGGAATAGAAAGTGAAGCCGTTCTTTTCGATCCGGATAGCAATCTCAAGCACTTCCTTGCCTGAAAAAATAACTGACATAAAACCCCCTTAATTCATCTTCGGCACACTGCCGATTATGTATTTTAAGTCATCATCTTCAAATTTTATACCACCTCCTGCAAAGAAGGACCGTCTCTCCTTGCTGGAAAGGTCGTCACCGCCTGCAACAAGGAAGAGGTGTTTAAAGAAGTCGTAACTGGCCGATGCCTTCAGGTGCGGGGTGGGTTTCCTGTTGAAATCCCAGGCGTCGAATGAGAGTTTTACCCTGTCCTTGAACAGATGATAGTCAGCTCCTGCCCCACCGGTTGATTCAAGTATTCCACCCCTTACAGTAAGGTCATAGTACCTCTTTGCTATCTGGGCATTGATCTTAAGCCTGTCGTCTGTTGTCCTCTCCTCATGGGTAGCTACTGTGCCTATAGTGGATGTGGTGGTCAGGGTATCTGAGGTCGTCCTATAACCGTCAGGATCGGACACTATTCCAAGGAGATAATATTTGTCAGGAGTTGGCTGGATCTTCAGACTCAGATAACTCTTGGTCTCCTGCCTTTCTGTCAGAAACTCTCCCCTGTAATCTATAAAAAACTTAAACGACTGTACCTTGGAGAAGTAGTTGTCAAGGCCTGTCAGGGTGCTGTTGAGCTTCTCGTAAGTCGTATCGTCATTTATGAGCTTTCCTATGGTCCCTTCACCCTTCTCTATCTTCTTTGATACATTGGTGATGGAGTCCAGGGTATCCTGAAGCTTCCCTGATGCAACCTTTATATTCTCCACCGTATCCTTCAGGTTCCCCCTGTTCTCTCTGAGGATCTCGGAAAGGTTATCTGCCGCTACCCTCAGGCTCTCAGATATCTCAGGAGTCCTCTCCCTGAGCACCCTGGAGAATTCCTCCAGGTTTGATACAGTCTGATTGAGCGCCTCCCTGTTCTGGCTGGAGATGTCCTTCATGTCCTGACTGAATGCCTCAAAGTTCTGTATTGTCCTCCCCAGGTGGTTGTCTGCAAAGGCCCTGTTCAGGTTTTCAGTGATATCCCGAATGTTGGTTATGATGGCCCTCAGAGACTCAGTGCCTTCTTCGCCGCCCAATACCTTGTTAAGTGAAGAGGTCACCCCTTTTATATCCACTATGACGTCGGAAAGCTGGGAGAACAGCTGATCCATGTCGGTAGGCGTTTTAGTGCGCACTATCTCCTGTTCGGGCTTCATTTTGTTGGCATGTCGAGAGCCCGGGATAATCTCTATATGTTTCTCGCCCATTAATCCTGTTCCTCTGACAACAGCCTCAGAGTCCTCAGGGATAACCACTTCGTCTGCTATCCTCAGGGTAAGTTCGGCTACATTGTCTTTGTCAAGGTGTATCTCCTCGACCTTTCCAATATCAACGCCGGCTATCTTTACCGGGGATTTTAGGTCTACACCAGCCATGGACTTGAATCTTACCTTGAGGGGGTATCCCTTTTCCTTCCCGAACTTATACTGGCCAATGGTAAGCGTCATATATGTAAGTATGGCAATTCCTGCGACGACGAATATCCCGACCTTTGCCTCTGTGGTTACCTGACTCATAAATTGATAAAGAAGTTGAGAGGTTGAGCGGTTGAGAGGTTTAGGCTTATCTTTTTCTCAACTTCAAACCTTCCCATCTTCTCATCTTCCTCCTTCATTTTCAGCCGTTATCGGTCCTTCAGCCCTTCCGTGTATGAACTGCTGTACAACCTCATTCTTCGAGCCTCGAATCTCGTCCGGAGTCCCGACCTCTACTATCTTCCCCTTGTACAGCATGGCTATCTTATCCGCTATCTTGTAAGCGCTAACCATGTCGTGTGTTATAGCAATGGATGTGACTTTAATAGTTTTTTTCAGATGGATGATAAGTTCATTTATCACATCTGCCATGATAGGGTCAAGCCCAGTGGTCGGTTCGTCATAAAGAAGGATCTCAGGTTCCATGCAGATGGCCCGTGCCAGGCTCACCCTCTTCATCATCCCGCCTGAAAGTTCAGATGTCCTCAGGTTCTCCACATTAAAAAGACCGACAAGCTTGAGCTTCTCAACAGCCCTCTCCTTTATCTCCTTATCAGGCAGCCTTGTATGCTGCTTAAGACCGAAACCAACGTTTTCCCAGACCGAGAGGGAGTCAAAAAGGGCCCCTCCCTGAAATAGCATACCAAATTTCTTCCTCATCTCGTTAAGCTGATACTCTTTCATGGAAATGACTTCCTGACCAGCCACATAGACCTCGCCTGCATCGGCCTTCAGGATGCCAATGATGCACTTGATAAGCACACTCTTCCCAGTACCGCTGCCGCCGAGAACAACCATGCTCTCGCCCTTATGAATCTCAAGGTTTGCGCCCTGGAGCACCTTCTTGGGTCCAAAGGCCTTATAGAGGTCAACTACCTTTATCATTGGTTCTAAGGGTTCAGTCATAATCAACTCTCAGACAATAAGCGGCACAAGCATCCTTGCCTGTGTTGACAGGCTGGAAGTATAATGAACCCCAATTTTTAGACAGAGGAACTTAGTGGTAAGATAACCTGCCGAAACTAAGGTATAGTTGGCCTGTCGGTCAAGGCATACTCTATAACTCGACTACATTAACCTTATTTATTTGAGCTCACTAAGGACCTTTGTTGCATCTTCGGAGCCTGGATATTTATCGTTTATCTTCAAGGAGGCAGAAAGCTCTTCCCTGGCCAGCTTCTTGTCCCCCTTCCCATAGTACGCCATCCCAAGATGATAATGAATAACAGGATTGTTTTGATCCTTTTGCAGGCTCTCTTTAAATAGAGTAATTGCCTTCAGATAGGCCTGTTTCTTGTAATATATCCATCCGAGAGTATCAGAAATACCGGGGTCCTCTGGCTGCTGTTCCTTGGCCGTTTCTGCAAGGGAAAGGGCCACATCCAGATTTCCTCCGTGTTCTGCATAAAGCCATGCCAGGTTGTTTGCCGCCGGTGCAAACTTCGGGTTTATGTCAAGGGTCTTCTTGTAATATTCAGTGGCCTTGTCGGTCTTTCCCTGCTGCTCATAAATAACACCAAGCTGCATGTAAGGGATGACGGCTTTTGGATTGGCCTTAACGGCCTGGTCGTACTGCTTTATGGCCTCATCCATTGCCCCTTTTTTTGCATATATGTTACCGAGATCAATGTAGGCGCTTACCATATCATTTTTAAGGGTAATGGCCTTTTTGATGGATTCTTCGGCCTTGCCGAGGTCTTTAGCCATGAGATATACCCTCCCCAGGATATGATGCATATTTGCATTGTCGGGGAATTTGGCAATCTGGCTCTGAATCCGGTCAACGGCCTTCTGCGGCTCTTTATTCCCCATATGAAAGGCCGCGACCATACCGAGGACATCAACCATATCCGGCTTTATAGAAAGCGCCTTTTCAAAGTTGAATACAGCCTCCTTGAAGTTTTTCTTAATCCTATATGTCTCTCCAAGCCCCACGTAACCACGCGGGTCATCAGGCAGTCCTTTAATATAAACGGTAAAGAATCCAGCGGCATCATCAGGCTTGCCCTGCCTCAGCTTAATATTCCCCATCATTAGAACGGCTCCGGGATTAGACGGTTGCCTTGAAAGGATTTTCTGAGTCTCATCCTCGGCCAGCTTGAAGTCGTTTGAAATCATATAGAGATTGGCCAGGGCCAGCCTGGCGGCAGCCAGACCTGGAGAGAGCTTAAGCGCTTCACCCAACTCGGTTTTTGCCTGCTCGATTTCATTTGTGGCCTGGAAAGCAACTCCGAGATAAAAATGAGCGAGAGGGAAGTCGGGCTGCTCCTTAGATGATGCCCGTAAAGACTCCATCGCCTCTTTAATCTTTCTTTCACCAAGAAGCAACCTGCCGCGCAGGTACAGGGCGTAAAAATCATTCTTGTTCTTGTTCAAAACATCGTCAATATATGTTTCAGCCTCTTTCCCCTTCTTCTGATCAAGAAGAAGCTCCGCCAGCCTGTGTTTTAGTGCTACAGCATCAGGAGCCTTCTCTATGCCGCTTTTGAACGTAGACACGGCCTTATCAGGGTCACTTTTTGCAAGATAAAAACCTGCCAATACTGAATATACATTCGGGTTTTCAGGTTTCAGGGCAATAACGGACAAGTATGTCTTCTCAGCCTCATCCAGCCTCTTTGTTGCGGCATAAAAATTTGCCAGGGTCAGGAGAATCTCCTGGCTCTTGGGATTGAGCTCAACCGCCTTTTTCAGCTCTACCTCAGCCTCAGCAGGCTTGTTCTGCCTCATATACAGGTTTGCCAGCCCCAGTCGCGGCTCGATAGCATCGGTTTTAGCTGAAATGGCCTTTTTGTAAGCGCTTTCTGCGGATACAAGATCGCCTGATCCAACAAAGACAGCTGCCATGGCCATATGAGGTTTTATATTAGTCTGGTCTATGCCTGCTGCTTCCTCCAGCAGAGATATGGACTTTGCGAAATCCTTCTTCCCTGCATGAATAGTTGCCAGGATAATTCTTGCTTCGACGTTTTTCGTATCTTTGGTCAGCACTAATTCTGCCTTTTCCTTTGCCTTATCGACTTCTCGGGACAACATGAGCATCTCTCCAAGCTTAATATGGGCGTCCAGTATATCAGGATCAAGCTCAACAGCCTTGGACAGCTCCTGAAAAGATGCCTGAAGGTTGCTCATTCCGCCAAGCCTGATATAAACAAGCCCTGCCTGATAATGGGCACGGGCATTCTTCGGAGTTGCCTGGAGGGCGTTTTTTAGCTCAATCAGGGCCTCTCTATATTTGGCAGCCTTGACATACTCTTCACTCTTTTTAATATGCTTTTCCGCCTTCTTTCCAGGACTCTGGCTGCAACCAACTGAAAGAAAAAAGGTAATTAAGAGAAGAGTCAAACACAACAGTTTTTTCATAATTCGCTCCATTATTAAAGTTTATCAAAGTTCCCATTGTTTTATTTGTGCATACTATTCCAGCAGTCGTCACAGTGTCAAGGATTTCCGTACAAAAAAGCCCTCCGCTTAGCAATTAAGGGAGGGCTTAGATATACGCCTTTAGTGATAAATCCTTTGAATCACCTCAATATATTATTCTGTGAAACGTCCTTTCCCATCTCCTGGCAAGAGCCATAGAAAGCCCCTTATCAAACCCAACCCGCCGCATAATGCAGAACACATGCAGGGCATTAAAGTAATGTTGTAAATAGCGCCTCATAATCCGCTCTCCATGAATTCTTTCCGCAACATCCCAACAACAAACCTTCCACTCAACAGATGCTGACATGAAGGGGTTTTTAAATAACAAGCTAACCAAACCCAGAACAACGTTGAGCTACGCTTTTTTCCGTCTTCCAAAAAACCCAAGCCCTACAAGGCCGGAACATAGAAGGAGAAGGGTTGAAGGCTCAGGTACAGAAGTGGGGGGTTTCTTCCATGTTACATCGTGAGAACCCGGATTATTTTCAAGGTCAGTATCATAGGTAGTAGTTGTTACCTTGTTAGTCGTTTTTGTTTCCATATCTGTTTCGAGGGCCATAACATCGAAGTGAACCCAATCGTACCCGGAAATTGCAATAGTCAAACTCTTTATTTCCCCATTTTCACCGCCTGTTTCGTCAGCAAAATTTGGGACTGAACTTGAATTTGCAAAATTCCCGATATCAAAGAAAAGATAGTCAGCTCCATTGGTTGGAGCATGATTATTTGGAAAATAGCTGTTTGTCATGGAAGTAGCAAATGCTGCGTTACCATTAACAGTCAGCGTCCCGGAACCAAGAGAGTTATTGGCAACAGTTGCAAGCAATATAGCGCCATGACCGTTAAAGGCTGTTGGAAGACCCACGCCGCTCCAGTCACTACCACTACCAAATTTGCCACCAAGCAAGTCTACGCCGGACTTATAGACACCGCCGACATACAGGGTATTACCAGTGGTAACAGCTGTATCATCCTCCGAAGGATTTGTCAGAGTAGCAATATAGTCTGCATAGACCCCTTCCCCAGAACCACCTGGGGCGCCCACCTGAAGGACAGGGATTGCCAATGCACTACTTCCGACACTAAAATACCATAGCATCAATCCCAAGGTAATTAATTTTCTAAGACTGGTTTTCATAATATCACCTCCTAACTTCTTTAGAATAGTTGTTGCAATCCATATGCCATAACGAGACAAACCCCTAAGTAGCTGTATTAATAGATTAATTTCAAAAATTTTTATGGGCCATATTAATTAGGGGTTTCATATTGTAAAATCTTTTTACATCGGAACAACGAGAATGCTGTTTTGTAGTATAGGTTTTATTGGTAATTACAAATGAGCCTCTTGCAAAAATCCGAAATGACCCTTCGACATGCTCAGGGTGAACGGTGGTAAGATTGATATCATTGACTTTTCCCCGTTCGACGGAGCTCACGACAGGCCGTTCGTGGCGAGCTTGTCGAACCACAAAAACAGGTAGTTTTGCAAGAGGCTCAAATAGTTAAGTTATTCAAAGTGAAAAGGTAAAATGTAAAAAATATTTACATTATGTAAAATATGTTGACAACAAAAAAGCCCCTCCTTGTAACCAAGGAAGGGCTTTTAGACCTAACTTCTTATTCTACAAACTAACCTCTCTTTCTTCTTCCAAAGAACCCAAGACCTACAAGGCCGGAGCCAAGAAGGAGAAGGGTGGAAGGCTCAGGAACACTAACGTGGAAGCTGCCCCATGATGGATGCTGCGTGTCGCTATATGGCTCTGTCTTAGTATCAAGTACCAGGCTGACATAAAATGTCGTTGGGGCGACGCTGCTAAGCGAGATTACGTCAGTCATTAGAGGCGCCGTGACATAGCTCTCAAGTATGCCGTCCGCATAATTCGTTCCGCCCCATACAAAGGTGCTTGCCGATGATGCAATCGGGTCGCTTGGCGAAAGGTTCCAGTAATAATCTGAAGTGCTCACTGTTACTACGAATGCATCCCAATAACCAGTACCTCCTGGGCCACTGCCTGGGGCATTATAGGAATCCCATGTGTACAGGTCAGAGTCAAAATACATCTTGAAATTGGTCCCTGTAGTTGTAAAGCCTGCGCCAAAGATACCCTGTGGCTGCGATGTGTCTGCCGAACCGATCTGCGCCACACCATCAACTACGGTAACACCAAATGCAATAGCATTCGCATCCGGGCTGATTACCCAGCTAATCGGGGTTGCATTTGCCCTCCCTGCTACTGCTACAAGCAGCATTAGTGCTAAAATTAATCCCTTTTTCATTGTTTTCACCCCCTCCTTTAAATTGAATTATAATTCTTGGCAATAAATATGCATGTCCTGTGCCAAATAACATAACTCATTGATTTAACTTAGCATTCGCTAATTTCCGACCAGTCAAATGGATACAACTGTAAAAAATATTTACAGTAAAAAGAGGCGCTAAGTGATGTGCATTGAGATGCCTGACATGGAAAAACAATTAAAAAGCCTGTAAATTTAGATAGTTAAGCATTGCACAAAGACTGTCAATATATTTTACAGTAGAAATCTGTAGTGTAAAATTCCTTTTTACTCCCCTTCTTCATGAATCCCAAACCTCTTCATCATCGAATAAAGAGTCGGCCTGGTCAACCCCAGTTCTTCCGCTGCCTTGCTTATGTTCCAGTTGTGTTTATGAAGGGCCTTGTTTATGATTGTCGCCTCAACCTCTTCTCTGGCCTTCTTCAGATCAAGGGTATCGACAGCATCCTGGAAGGGAACAATGGTCTGGGGCGGGGTCTCAAACCCTAAATCAACCGGGGATACAACCGGCCCTTCCGAAAGGGTAATCGCCCGTCGGACCCTGTTCTCCAGTTCCCGCACATTCCCTGGCCAATCATAAGCCTCCATTGAGGATAACGCCTCTTTTGAAAAAGTTTTTTTGCCGCCCTGATCTGTTGAGAATTTATCAAGAAAGGCCTTGGCCAGCAACGGAATGTCTTCACGGCGCTCTCTTAATGGGGGGAGAGGGATATGAACAACCGCCAGCCTGTAGTAAAGGTCTTCTCTGAACTGCCCTTCTGAAATCAGCTCGGACAACTCTTTGTTCGTGGCAGCGATCACCCTTACGTCAACGTCTATTATCTCCCTGCCCCCGACCCTCTCTATCTTATGGTCCTGAAGGAAGCGTAGCAGTTTAACCTGGAGAGGAAGTGGAAGGTCTCCTATTTCATCAAGGAACAATGTGCCCCCTTCAGCCAGCTCCACCCTCCCCTTTCTTTTCACATGGGCGCCTGTAAAGGCCCCCTTTTCATGACCAAAAAGCTCGCTCTCCATCAGATTTTCAGGTATGGCGCCGCAATTAATTGCAACAAACGGTTTGCCCTTTCTAAGACTCTTTCCATGGATTGTCTGGGCAATAAGCTCCTTCCCCGTGCCGCTTTCACCGGTTATCAGCACCGGAACATCGGTGGTTGCCACCTTTCTCACAGTAGACAGCATCTCCTGCATTTTTGCATTGAAACCGATAACATCGCCGGATGACTTCTGTATCTCTGATTGCAATGCCTTATATTCAGCCTCCAGCGATGAGACATAAAAGGCCCTGCGCAGAATAGCCTTCAGCTCATCTATGTTGACAGGCTTCGTAAAAAAGTCATGGGCGCCATCGGACACTGCCTGAAGAGCTGCGGTACGCTCAGGGTTTCCTGTAACCACTATCACCTTTACAGAAGGATTAAACTGCATGATTTTAGACAACACACTCAGCCCTTCACTTGTCCCTTCAGGGTGTGGAGGCAGACCCAGATCGAGCGTTACAACGGCAGGGCGCTTGCTTTCCATTATCTGCATGGCCTTCTCGCCGTCACCGGCAAGCAGAATTTCATAATCCTGGGCCAATGCCCATTTCATCTGGGTCCTGATTGATTCATCATCATCGACGATCAGTAATTTAGGGTGTAGGGGGTGGGGTGTAGGGGATAAATCAGAGGGTGTAGGGTGTAGGAGATAGGGGGTAGATGGCATATCAGTCTTTCTCCAGGGAGTTGATAAGTTTGCCAAGCATTTTTGACACTTCTTCCTGAAGAAGATAAATTGTATCAAATTTGCTATTTTCAGTCATTTTTAAATCTTTTGATAATAGGGGTATCCACTTGACTCAACCAGCCACAATATATTGTGGTTTCACTATT
>CAKKSC010000072.1 GCA_919902985.1 Desulfuromonadales bacterium
GGAAAAGACTGAAGGCCGGTTGGGATAATGACTATCTGAGTAAAATCCTTTGTGGGCGTGAAGTTTAAATGCGTTTGCCCTGAAAGGGGAGCCAGTTGAAAAAAGGGATCAGGGCCACCCATTGGGGGAAAATAGGGGCCATATCCTCAAATACCATTCAGCAGATGAGGCCAAGAGGGGCACATACTACAGCTTGTCCCGTAAAAAATGAGGTGGCAGGCGGAGGAGCTGCTTAGCTTTACGACTTGATCCATCGTCTCGGTTTTCAGTCATGCAACAGTCTAAAAAAAGGGCAACCGCAACGGCTGCCCCTACAGATTCTATACTCGAGATAAATTCTAAACCTTCTATTCCCCAGGTGTCCAGCTTGCCAGATGCTTCAGGTAGTGATACTTCCTCTTCGCCAGGGCGTTTGCTTGCTTCATCAACTCTGCTGCCAGTTCCGGCCTTGCTGCCTTAAGAGACTTGTACCTGTTCTCGTTGTATGCATACTCCTCGAAAGGAATAGTTGGCTCCTGGCTGTCGACTATCATTGGGGCCTTACCCTGCTTTTCGAGATCAGGGTTGTAGCGGAATAGGGGCCAGTGGCCGCAGGCCACCGCCTTTTTCTGCTGTTCCGTGCCTCGGCTCATGTCTATGCCATGTGCAACGCACTGTGAATAAGCAATTATAAGAGACGGGCCGTTATAGGCCTGGGCCTCCTGGAACGCCTTGATTGTCTGGGACTGGTTTGCTCCATATGCTATCTGGGCCACATATACATTCCCGTACATAGACATGATAAGACCTATGTTCTTTTTCGGCGTCCTCTTTCCACCTGCCGCAAACTGGGCTATTGCGCCAAGAGGCGTGGACTTTGACATCTGCCCTCCAGTGTTGGAGTAAACCTCCGTATCAAGGATGAGGATGTTGATATTTTCACCGGATGCCAGTACCTGGTCTACCCCGCCGTAACCGATATCATAGGCCCATCCGTCACCGCCGACGGCCCATACCGATTTCTTAATAATATAATCTGCTTGGGACAGGAGGCTCTTGGCGTCAGGGGAATTGTCTTTCTTCAGCCTATCTTTAAGCTGTTCTACAAGCTTCCTTGTCTCCTCGATCCCTGCCTGTGTTGTCTGGTCCGCATCCTTTATGGAGTTGAAGAGCGCGACAGAATCGCTGTAGGTGGGGTTTGCAAAAAGTTTGTCAATCAATTCTATGGCCTGGGCATGAAACTTGTCCATACTCTGTCTCATCCCAAGGGCAAACTCGGCGTTATCCTCAAAGAGAGAGTTTGACCATGCAGGACCCTTCCCGTCAGGCCTTGTGGTATATGGGGTGGTAGGGAGGTTCCCGCCATATATGGATGAACATCCTGTGGCGTTTCCTATAAGAAGGCGGTCTCCGAAGAGCCTGGTAAGAAGCGTAATGTAAGGAGTCTCTCCGCAGCCGGGACATGCGCTGTGATATTCAAAGAGGGGTTTTACGAACTGGCTCCCTTTAACAGTCCCCGCATTGAACTTTGAAGGGTCAGTATCTGGGATGCTTAGGAAGAACTTATAGTTCTCGGCCTCCGCATCCCTCAGCGGTTCCTGGAGCTTCATGTTTATGGCCTTGAAGTCAGGGATCTTGTTCCCCTGTTCATCCTTCTTCATGGCTGGGCAGTTGACTACGCAAGCGGCGCACCCTGTGCAGTCCTCCGGCGCGACCTGAACCGTAAACTTCATCCCCTTCAGCTCCTTTCCTGTTGCGTCAACGGACTTGAAACCTGCGGGTGCATTCTTTAAATACTCAGCATCGTATGCCTTGATCCTGATGGTGGCGTGCGGACATACAAAGGAACACTGGCCGCACTGGATGCAGAGATCCGGCTCCCATATCGGGATATGGACGGCGACGTTGCGCTTTTCGTACTGGGTTGTTCCCACGGGCCAGGTCCCGTCTGCGGGAATGGCGGAGACAGGCAGGGTATCACCTTTCCCTGTTGCCATTACAGCAGTTACATCCTTCACAAACTGAGGGGCATGGTCAGGAACAGCAGGTTTCATCCTCTTTTTGGAGGTGACCTTAGCCGGAACCGGAACTTCCACTATGTTCTTAAGGGCAGTATCAACTGCCGCATAGTTCATCTCTACAACCTTGGTACCCTTCTTCCCGTAAGTCTTGTCTATCTCCTTCTTGATCGCTTTTACAGCCTCATCCTTCGGGAGGATGCCGGAGATGACGAAGAATGCCGTTTGCATGATCATGTTGATCCTGGAGCCGAGACCGATCTCTTCCGCAAGGGCTATGGCGTCAATTATGTAGAACTTCATCTTCTTGGAGATGAGATGTTGCTGGACCTCGGCAGGGAGTGTGTCCCAGACCTCTTCTTTCTTGTGTGACGATGTCAGGAGGAAGGTGGCCCCTTCCTCTGCGTTTTCGAGCATGTCGTACTTTTCAAGGAATGAGGGGTTGTGGCATGCCACAAAGTTGGCCTTTGTAAGGAGGTAAGGGTCGTTCACCTTTTCCTTACCGAAACGCAGGTGAGAAGTGGTCATGGCCCCGGACTTTTTGGAGTCATAGACAAAATAACCCTGGGCATAGTTGTCTGTCTCCCCGCCTATGATTTTGATGGTATTCTTGTTGGCCCCAACCGTGCCGTCTGCGCCGAGACCATAGAACATGGCCCTGTAAGTCCCCTTTTCATCTATGGAGAATGAACTGTCGTAAGGGAGACTGGTCCCTGTAACGTCGTCATTTATGCCTATGGTGAAGTGATTTTTCGGCTTCGTTTCTGCAAGGTTGTCGAATATCCCCTTGACCATGGCAGGCGTGAATTCCTTGGAACCGAGACCGTACCTGCCGCCAACGGTCTTGGGATACGTCCTGAACCCGGCAATCCCCTTTTCCATCGCCTCGCCCAGGGCAGTCCTGACGTCAAGGTAGAGCGGCTCACCGATGGCGCCCGGCTCCTTGGTGCGGTCAAGGACTGCTATCTTCTGCACTGTCGAAGGCAGGGCGCTTATAAAGGCCTCTATGGAGAACGGTCTGTAAAGCCTGACCTGGATAAGACCAAGCTTTTCACCCTTTGCATTCAGGGCGTCAATGGTCTTTCTTATGGTATCTTCAGCAGAACCCATGGCTATAATGACCCTTTCAGCCTCAAGGTGCCCGTAGTAGTCGAAAAGGCGGTACTGTCTGCCAACCAGTTTTGCAAACTTGTCCATTGCCTTCTGGACTATGGCGGGTGTTGCGTCATAGTATTTGTTTACAGTCTCACGCCCCTGGAAATAGACATCCGGGTTCTGGGAGGTTCCCCTTATCGCAGGCCTGTCTGGTGAAAGTCCCCGCATCCTGTGGGCAATCACAAGGTCGTCGTCAATCATGGTGCGCATATCATCAAATGTGAGTTCCTCTATCTTCTGCACCTCGTGGGAGGTCCTGAATCCGTCAAAGAAGTGGAGGAACGGTATCCTTGACTCAAGGGTTGCAGCCTGGGCTATGAGGGCAAAGTCCATGGCCTCCTGGACGTCTTTCGAACAGAGCATGGCGAATCCGGTGTACCTGGCTGACATCACGTCGGAGTGGTCTCCGAATATGGAAAGCCCCTGACACGCAAGTGCCCTGGCTGTAATGCTGAAAACAGTTGGCGTAAGCTCCCCTGCAATCTTGTACATGTTGGGTAGGATCAGCAAAAGCCCCTGAGAGGCTGAGATAGTTGTCGCCAGAGCGCCGGTGGTAAGTGAGCCGTGGACCGCTCCAGCCACCCCTCCCTCGGACTGCATCTGGCTCACTTTTGGGACAGAGCCCCAGATATTCACCTTCCCAGCAGCGGACTTGGCATCACAAATCTCCGCTATAGGCGAGGAAGGTGTTATCGGATAGATTGTAATAATCTCATTTATTGCATGAACCACATGGGCGCACGCCGTACAGCCATCAACAGTAATCATCTTTCTGCTCATCTCTCCTCCCCTTTCCTAAAAAAGATACCTTAAATAATATGCACAAAAAAAGGTTTAATTGCAACAGATTTTAGTAAGAGGGGAAGACCGCAGGGCACCAAGGGGTCATCCCCATGTAAATCCCCAATCGTATAGCATGTTTGTATTTTATCCCGATAATCCTATTACACAATGAGGGCATCTGCCTTTCATTCCGGGTTCATCGATTTCTTTGACTATTCAGCAGGGGACAGAAATATGATTCCGGCAGCTTTCTGGACATTCTCATGTACAAGGCGCTGAAGTGATAGAGGAAGCGCCAGGTCAAACGCATTAAAACTATAGCAACAACAAGCTCTCAAAGGTTTATGTT